>NZ_JAFGYI010000046.1:0-42893 GCF_017490905.1 Pseudomonas sp. 32_A
GCATTGGCTGAACTGACCATCCTTCCTCAAATACTCAAGTCCTCGCAGGTAGCTCGCCACGCGGGTCTCGATGTTCGACAGACCCAATCGGGAACGAGCATTGATAAGCCCGGCAGACTCGGCAAAAGTGGGAATGCTTATCTACGGGCAGCCATGTACATGCCTGCCTTGACCGCAGTGCGCTGCGACCCTTATGCGAAGGCTTTTTACGAGTCGTTGGTCAACAGGGGCAAGAAGAAAATGCAGGCTATCGCTGCGGTCATGCGCAAGTACCTGACAGGCATCTGGGCATGCATGCGCGGGAATGAGCCATTTGATACGGCCAAGCTTTTCAGCTCTGAACACCTCAGAAAAGCTTGACCGCCAACAGAGTATCTACAGGGTTACGTAATTCCCTGTAGGAGCGGCCTTGTGTCGCGATAGGGCCGCAAAGCGGCCCTCTCAGTTTTCAGCAGGTAAGAATTACTTCTGCTTCACACCTTCAACACTGATATCCAGGTCCAGGGTCTGCGAAGTAGCGCCTGGGCCCTTGATGCCGAAGTCGTTCAGGTTCAGCGTGGTGGTTGCGTTGAAGCCAGCGCGCTCACCGCCCCATGGGTCCTTGCCTTCACCGTTGAAGGTAGCCTTGAAGGTAACCGGCTTGGTCACACCGTGCATGGTCAGGTCGCCAGTCACGTCAGCGGTCTTGTCGCCAGTCGACTTGACGCTAGTGGAGACGAACTTCGCTTCCGGGTACTTCTTCACATCGAGGAAGTCGGCGCTGGCAATGTGCTTGTCACGCTCGGCGTGGTTCGACCACAGGCTGGCGGTTTTCAGATCGACGTTGATCTTGCTGGCTTCAGGCTTGGCACTGTCCCAGGTGAAGTTGCCGTCGAAGTCCTTGAAGGTACCGTGAATGAAGCTGTAGCCCAGGTGGCTGATCTTCCAGTCAACGAACGCGTGCTGGCCTTCCTTGTCGATCTTGTACTCGGCAGCCATGGCCTGGCCAGCGGAGAGCAGAGCGGTACCGAGCGCCAGAGCGGCAAAAGTCTTTTTCAACATCCTTACTTCCTTCCTATGCAATTGAGGTTGAGAGTCAAGCTTTGCGGCCCAGCATGCGGGTCAGGGTCGCGTCACGGTCGATGAAATGGTGCTTGAGCGCTGCCAGGCCATGCAGCACGGCAAAAATCACCAAGCCCCATGCCAGCCAGAGATGAATCACGCCTGCCAGGTCTGCCTGGTCGGGCAGGTCGCTGACCAGTGCCGGCACTTCGAACAGGCCGAACACCGGAATGCCGACACCGTCGGCGGTGGAAATCAGGTAACCGGCGATCATTACCGCGAACAGCCCCACGTACAGGGCCAGGTGGCCCAACTTGGCTGCCAGGCGGGTGAATGCGCCGTGGTTGGCCGGTGCCGGTGGCGGCGGGCTGATGAAGCGCCAGACCACCCGCAGCAGCATCACCGCCAGCAGCACCAGGCCGATGCTCTTGTGCAGGTCCGGGCCGGCCTTGCGCCAAGGGCTGTAGTAGTCGAGGCCGACCATCCACAGGCCCAGGCCGAACAGGCCGAACACTGCCAGAGCCACGCCCCAGTGCAGGACGATGCTGACCACGCCGTAGCGAGAAGGTGAATTGCGCAGTTGCATGTTGACGTGTTTCCCCGTGAAAGCTGTGCACAGACTAACGCGTAACGTATCGAAGAAAAGCGGAAAAAATTGCTTTGGATTATCGAGAAATCCGATATGTATTCTGTAACCTTGCCATTAAGGAAACATTAACGATAGACGGAGCGTTCGCGGTTGCCAATGCCGGCCCCTTCGCGGGTAAACCCACTCCCACAGGGTCGGCGCAGTTCCTGCTACCTGTGCCGGACCTGTGGGAGCGGGTTTACCCGCGAAAGGGCCGGCACTGTGAATAAATCAACCGGCCTTGGCTTGGGTATTGGCTACGGCTTTCTTGGCCGGCTCGGACTTGGCAGTTGCCTTCTTGGCCTCGGCAGGCTTTTGGGCCGGTTTGTGCGCCGGGGCATGCTTGCCAGATGCAGCCTTGGTCGCAGCAGGCTTGGCCACCGCTTCCTTGGCCACAGGTGCTGGTGCAACCGGGGCCGGGGCGGCTTGTGGCGCTGGCGCAGGTACCGGCGCCACCTCTTCAGCCTTGGCAATCGGCTCGGCCTTCACCTCAGGCTTGTCCGCCCCGCCAAACAGGCGCTTGAAGAAGCCCGGCTTGTCCTGCCTGGCCTCATCATCCTTTTTCGGCTCGGCCTTGGCAGGGGCCTTGTCAGCCTTGTCGCCCTTGTCGTCAGAGCCGCCAAACATATTGGAGAAGAACCCACCCTTGCCCTCCTTGGCCGCCACGGCACCTGCAGCTGCTGCTGCCGCCACCGGTGCCGCCTTGGCCGGGTCGAACGATTTGCCGGCCAGCAGGTCCTGTACCTGGCTGGCCGCGCGCTGGCCGCTGCGAAGGGCGCCTTCCAGGGTGCCTGGGTAGAGGGCGTCGGTATGCTCACCGGCAAAGGTGATGCGCTGCACCGGGCGCTCCCACAGGCGCCAGTACTTACTGATCTGGCCCGGGCCATAGGCCAGGTAGGCGCCACCGGTGCCGGCGTCGGTGCTGTAGCGCTTGACCTCGTAGCCGGTGAACGAGCCACGCGCCTGCGGGTAAAACGCATGCAGGCGGATCAGCACCTGGTCGACCATCTGCTTGTCGCCGAACGCCTGCAGTAGACGGGCGTTGTCACCCGACAGGTTGATCACCACGTTGGCCCCACCCTTGAGCGCAGGCTCGATCCACAGCATGCCCAAACCAGCGTTACTGAAGATTTCGCCCGACATGCGCGCACGGCTTTCCCACACCGGCTTCTTGAACTTGAGCATCAGCTGGTCGCGCCAGCCATAGTTGGTGCCTTTCAACGCCGCCAGGTGCTGGCTGTCCAGGCCCGGGGTCATCTGGATCTTGGCCAGGGCACGCAGAGGGACGGCCATGACCAGGTAATCCGCCTGGTAGCCGACGCTGCCAACCTTGACCGTGACACCGTCCTTGTCCTGGACGATGGAGGTCACCGGCGAACTGGTCTTGATGGTCTTCAGTTGCTTGACGAATGCCTGGGCCAGTACCGGGCTGCCGCCGGGCAGGCGCGCGGCACGCAGGTCACGGTCGCTGACACCGCGATACACGCGGTTCTGCTGGGCAAAGTACAACAGCGACAGACGCGATGGCTCATCGTAGCGGGTACGGATCTGCTGGTTGACCAGCTGACGGGCGGTGGACGGCAGTTGCAGCTTGTCCAGCCAGGTGGAGACGTTGATCTGGTCAAGGGCAAACAGCGTGCTGTTGGCTTGCGGTTTCAGTGGGTCGTCGATCGAACGGGCCAGGTCATCGAGGGTTTTCTCGTAACGCTTGAGCGCCTCGGCGGTGGCCGGCTGCTTGGTGGCCAGGTCGGTGGCACTGAAATACTCGCCATCGATCAGGTAACCGGGGGTACGCACGAACTCCGGTGCCGGCAGTGTTTCAAGTTTGAAACGGTCGAGGTACTGGTTGAGCACCGGCTGCGCCTTCGCGTTGCCGATCCACTCGCTGGTGGCCAGGCCCGAGCGCCCGCCCATGCCTGGCTTGGCTTCCAGCAGCGTTACCTGCCAGCCTTTGCTCTGCAGCTCGTAGGCGGCCGTCAGGCCCGCCAGGCCGCCACCCACGACGATCGCCGAAGGCGTCTTGTCCTTTGCCAGCGCGGCGCCGCTGGACACACCAATCAATACCAACGCGCACAGGCGCACCCAAGCAGCAGCCATGTCGGCGAACTCCGAGTCAGGGGGTTACAGAAACGGGGAGAGGCAGGAATGCCCCGGGAGAGATGCGTTAAGAATACGTCAGGTCCGCCGCCCCTGCCAGCGCAGTGACATCAAGTCCTTTTCGCCACTGACATTTTTACCTGCGGCGAATTCGAACGGTGGCAAGCGAAGCTGGCAACCCGATGAACAGCGGCGGTTGTCCTGCCCTGCGGCATTGCTTAGGCTTACGCGGTCGAACCAAGCCGCAAAGCCAGGAGAAGTGCCCATGGGCCTCAATGATCAGTGGATGCAACGCGACCTCAAGGTCCTGTGGCACCCCTGCACCCAGATGAAAGACCACGAGCAGCTGCCGCTGATCCCGATCAGGCGCGGCGAAGGCGTGTGGCTGGAAGACTTCGAAGGCAAGCGCTACCTGGATGCGGTGAGCAGCTGGTGGGTCAACGTGTTTGGCCACGCCAACCCGCGCATCAACCAGCGCATCAAGGACCAGGTCGACCAGCTGGAGCACGTGATCCTGGCCGGTTTCAGCCACCAGCCGGTGATCGAGCTGTCCGAGCGTCTTGTAGCCATGACCCCCGCCGGCCTCGACCGGGTGTTCTATGCCGACAACGGTTCGTCGTGCATCGAAGTGGCGCTGAAGATGAGCTTCCACTACTGGCAGAACGTCGGCAAGCCGGGCAAGAAGCGCTTCGTCACCCTGACCAACAGCTACCACGGCGAAACCATCGCTGCCATGTCGGTCGGCGATGTGCCGCTGTTCACCGAAACCTACAAGGCGCTGCTGCTCGACACCCTCAAGGTGCCCAGCCCCGACTGCTACCTGCGGCCCGCAGGCATGAGCTGGGAAGAGCACTCGCGCAATATGTTCCAGGCCATGGAGCAGACCTTGGCCGAGCACCACGCCTCGATCAGTGCGGTAATCGTCGAGCCGCTGATCCAGGGTGCTGGCGGCATGCGCATGTACCATCCGGTGTACCTCAAGCTGCTGCGCGAGGCCTGCGACCGCTACGACGTGCACCTGATCCACGACGAGATCGCCGTGGGCTTCGGCCGCACCGGCACCATGTTCGCCTGCGAACAGGCCGGCATCCGCCCCGACTTCCTGTGCCTGTCCAAGGCCCTGACCGGCGGTTACCTGCCACTGGCCGCCTGCCTGACCACCGACAAGGTGTACCAGGCGTTCTACGACGATTACCCGACCCTGCGCGCGTTCCTCCACTCGCACAGCTACACCGGCAACCCGCTGGCCTGCGCCGCGGCGCTGGCGACCCTGGACATCTTCGAGCAGGACAACGTGATCGAGGCCAACAAGGCCTTGGCCACACGCATGGCCAGCGCCACCGCGCACCTGGCCGACCACGCACATGTGGCCGAGATTCGCCAGACCGGCATGGCCCTGGCCATCGAGATGGTCCAGGACAAGGCCGGCAAGGTCGCCTACCCATGGCAGGAGCGTCGTGGCCTGAAAGTGTTCGAACATGCCCTGACTCGTGGCGCCCTGTTGCGGCCGCTGGGCAGCGTGGTGTACTTCCTGCCGCCTTATGTGATTACGCCAGAGCAGATCGACTTTTTGGCAGAAGTGGCCAGCGAAGGCATCGACATTGCCACCCGTGATAGCGTCAGCGTGGCCGTACCGGCCAACTTCCACCCCGACTTCCGTGACCCGGGCTAAGCCCGAAAGCCCGCCGCGTACTCTGTGGGAGCGGGTTCACCCGCGAATGCAATAGTGGAGTCACCGCCGCATTCGCGGGTGAACCCGCTCCCACAGGGACCACCTTCTACCTTTAGCTTGAGCTCAACCATGAGACTGTCCCGCTTCTTCATCGACGCCCCCCTGAGCCTTGGCGAGCACGATCTGCCCGAAGCCCAGGCCCACTACATCGGCCGCGTACTGCGCATGGCCCCTGGCGATGCCGTGCAGCTGTTCGACGGCAGCGGCCAGGAATACCGCGGCCAGTTGCTCGAAGTGGGCAAGAAAACCGTCCGCGTCAGCCTCGACCAGGCCCTCGCCGGCCAAGCCGACTCACCACTGCACGTGCACCTCGGCCAAGGCCTGTCCCGTGGCGAGCGCATGGACTGGGCGATCCAGAAAGCCACCGAGCTGGGCGCCAACGAAATCACCCCGATCGTCAGCGAACGCTGCGAAGTGCGGCTGAAGGACGAACGCGCCGACAAACGCCTGGCCCACTGGCGCCAGGTGGCCATCAGTGCCTGCGAACAATGCGGCCGCTCGACCTTGCCGGTCATCCACCCACCGGTGACTTTGGCCGAATGGCTGAACGGCGCCAAGGCCGACCTGAAACTGGTCCTGCACCCAGTGGCCGAACCGCTCACCAGCCATGCCAAGCCTGCCACCCTGGCCTTCCTGATCGGCCCCGAAGGCGGGCTGAGCGAGGCGGAGGTCGACCAGGCCAAGGCTGCGGGTTTTCACGCAGCACGCCTGGGCCCACGCGTGCTGCGCACCGAAACCGCACCGGTGGTGGCACTGTCGGTGGCACAGCAACTGTGGGGCGACTTTTAACTAGCGCACGTACAACGACACCGCCACGAAGTGCATGAGGCTGCCGGCAATCACGAACAAGTGCCAGATGCCATGCCAGTGGCGGAAGCGGCTGTCGAAGGCGAAGAAGATGATGCCGACGGTGTAGAACACCCCGCCGGCAGCCAGCCAGGCAAAGCCGGCGCTGCCGAGTGAATGCAGCAATGGCTTGACCGCCACCAGCACGATCCAGCCCATCACTGCATAGATGATGATCGACAGGATGCGCGCCTCGGAGCGCGGCTTGATTTCCTGCAGCATGCCGATCACCGCCAGCCCCCAGACCACCCCGAACAGGCTCCAGCCCCAGGGCCCGCGCAGGCTGACCAGGCAGAACGGCGTGTAGCTGCCAGCAATCAGCAGGTATATCGACAGGTGATCGAGCTTGCGCATGATCACCTTCGCCCGCCCGCGAGTGCTGTGGTACAGGGTAGAAATGCTGTACAGCAACAGCAAGGTGCTGCCGTAGATGGAGAAACTGACGATCTTCCACGGGTCGCCCTGCAGGCCCGCAGCCACGATCAGCCAGATGGCACCGATACAGGCCAGGACGGCACCGACCAGGTGGGTCCAGGCATTGAAGCGTTCACCGTAGTACATGCAAACACAGACCTCCTGAGGTGGGCTGGGTTCCTGCGTCCTTCTGTTCCGGCCTCTTCGCGGGTGAACCCGCTCCCACAGGGATCCCAAAAAGCCTGAGGACGGTGCCGTATCTGTGGGAGCGGGTTCACCCGCGAAGAGGCCCTATGGCTTACATCCTACCCAACCTCAGGTTGCAATTGCGCGTCACGCACCAGCCGCTCCAGCCCCACCAGGTCGGGCACCCGTGCCACCTGTTCACCTACCTGCACCGCCGCCAGCTCCAGCCGGCCCAGCGCCACATCCACGTAGTTCAGCTGGCTGTCGAGCTTGCACGAGCGCGGTATGTCCTGCAGCAACAACGCCAGGTAGCGCAGGCCGGTATCGCCCAGGGCATTGAGCACCACCACGCGAGCCCGCTCGCCGCAGGGTGTCTCGCCACCACATGCGGCTTCGAAGCCGATCAGCGGCAGGCGCTGCTGGCGCCAGTCGATCCAGCCCAGATGCCAGGCCGGCTCGCCGCGCTGGCACACCAGGTTGCGCTGGCCACTCAGTTCAGCCACCGCCACGTTGGGCAACACCAGGGTACGGTCGCCCAACGGCAGCAAAAGCCCGGTCAGGCTGCTGCGCTGGCCGGCGATCAATTCAAGCATGGGTCTGGCTCCAATGGGCAATGCTCTGCAACAGGATCGACTCCTGGTACGGCTTGCCCAAGTATTCGTTGACGCCGATGGCCATGGCACGGTCGCGGTGCTTCTGCCCGGTGCGCGAGGTAATCATGATGATCGGCAAGTCTTTCAGCCGCTCGTCACGGCGGATGCGTGTGGCCACCTCGAAGCCGTCCATGCGTGGCATCTCGATATCCAGCAGCAACACGTCGGGGCGATGTTCTTCCAGCAGGGCCATGGCATCGACTCCGTCCTTGGCCGTCAGCACGCTCATGCCATGGCGTTCCAGCAGGCGGCTGGTGACTTTGCGCACGGTCACCGAGTCATCCACTACCATTACCAGCAACGCCCGCCGTGGCGCCGGGCCGAACACCTGGCGCCGGGCCGCGTCGCCGCCCGGCAGGCGCGCCAGGCGCCGCTGCTGGCCACGCAACTGGCCCAGCAGGTCGAGAATCAGCACCACCCGGCCATCGCCCAGCAACGTCGCCCCCGACAACCCGGCAACCGCGGCAAACTGCGGCCCCAGGCTCTTCACCACGATCTCGCGGCTGGGCGACAGGCTGTCGGCCTGGATGGCGAACGACTGCTCCTGAGAATGCACCAGCAGCACCGGCAGCGGAACGCTCTGCCCGAGCAATGCCGGGCGCGGCATACCTTGGAGCAGCTCACCCAAGTAGCGCAGCTCGTATTCGTGGCCGGCGTACACATAACGTGGGGCGTCCAGCTGGTAGCACGCTGCCAGTTCGGCCGGCGGCACGCGGACGATACCCTCGATGGTGTTCAGCGGAATGGCGTACTGCTCTTCGCCCAGGTGCACCATCAGCGCACGGTTGACCGACACGGTAAACGGCAGGCGGATCAGGAAGCGCGCGCCCTTGCCTTGGGCCGATTCGATACTCATCGAGCCGCCCAGCTGCTTGACCTCCTCGTGCACCACATCCATGCCCAGGCCGCGCCCGGAAATCTGGGTGATCTTCTCGGCCGTGGAAAAGCCCGGGCGCAGGATGAACTGGAGGATCTCGTGATCGCTCAATTGCGCCTGCGGGTCCAGCAGGCCGCGCTTGATGGCCTTGCGGCGCACCGCTTCCAGTGGCACCCCGGCACCGTCGTCGGTCATTTCGATAACGATGTCGGCGCCTTCGTGCAACAGATTCAGGTGGATGGTGCCCTGCTCCGGCTTGCCGGCGGCCAGGCGCATTTCGCGGCTTTCCAGGCCATGGTCAACAGCGTTGCGCAGCATGTGCTCCAGCGGCGCCACCATACGTTCGAGCACGCTACGGTCCAGTTCGCCCTCGGCATTGCCGACCACCAGCTCCACTTGCTTGCCCAGCTCGCTGGCCACCTGCCGCACCACACGCTGCAAGCGCGGTACCAGGCGCTCGAAGGGCACCATCAGGGTAGCGGTCAGGCCTTCCTGCAACTGGCTGTTCACCCGCGCCTGCTGCTGCAACAGGCTGTAGGCCTCCTGGGCCCGCTGTGCCAGGGTTTCCTTGAGGTCGAGCAAGTCCGAGGCCGACTCGAACAGGGCCCGCGACAGCTGCTGCAGCTGCGAGTGGCGGTCCATTTCCAGCGGGTCGAAGTCGTCATAGGCATCGCCTTCGAACTGCTGCCGGCTGGAGATCCGCCCTTGGGTCTCGATATCCAGGCGCAGCAACTGGTCGCGCATGCGCTCGAGGGTGGTTTCCATCTCGTTGAGGGTGAACTGCGCATCGTTGACCTGTTGCTCGATGCGCCCACGGATGACCGAGTGCTCACCGGCCAGGTTGCCCAGGTCGTCGAGCAACTCGGCATCGACCTTGACCATGTCGCCTGGCGCCCGCTCGGGAGCTGCCGCAGGCGCCTCACTGATCGCGGCCTCGACCGGCCCCTGGCCGGCGGCGCTGTCGGCCAGGGCCGAGAAGCTGAAGTTGCGGATGTAGTCGATCAGCGCGGTGGCGGCATGCAGCGGTTGCCGCAGACGCACAGCATCGAGCATGTGCGCCAGGCGGTCATGGCAGTTCTGCAGCAAGGCGAACAGTGGTGCGCTCGGCGGCATACGGCCAGCGGCCAGCAGCTCGTAGAGGAACTCCAGTTCGTGGGCCAGGTCGCCGATCGGTGCGATTTCGACCATGCGCGCCACGCCCTTGAGGGTGTGCAGGTCGCGCATCAGGTTGTCCACTTCGACGCTGCTGCGCGGGTCGGCCTGCCAGCGCGCCAGGGCTGCGGCGGCACTCTCGACGATGTCCGAGCTTTCTTCCAGAAAGACGTCCAGCAGCTCTTCGCCAGGGCTTTCCGGCTCTTCGGTCAGCGGCTCGGCCACAGGCGGCAGCAAAGGGTTGTGCGCCTGCCCCAGGCCAAGGGTATCGGCCAGGTCCATGTCCGGGTGCAGCGGCGTGACCGTGTCGATGCCCACCAGGCCAGTGGCCTCCGGTGCCAGGGCCTGGCCCAGCAGGTTGCGCAGGCTGTCGACCAGCTCTGCCCTCGGCGGGATGTCCTGCCCAGCCGCCACTTCGTCGAGCATGTCGAGCAGGGCCTCATGGGCCCGCTGCACATGGGCGAAGAAGCGTGCATCAGCGGGCAGACTGCCCTCCTCAACGGCGCCGTACAGGTCGAGCAAGGCCTCGCACACGTCGTCCATCTGCCACAGGTCGGCCAGGTGTGCGGCGTGGCCCAGGGATGTCAGTTCGTCGAGCAGGGTTTCCAGCGCATCGCGCTGGCCGGGCTGCTCCTGCCAGCGTGACAGCAACGACTCGGCTTCCAGCAGGATATCCATGGCCTGGGCCAGGAAACTGGCAGTCAATTGCGGGTCGCGCTTGCTACGCCGCGCATGCTGCGGGTCGCCATGCAAGCTGGCCAGGTGCCCATCCACCGCCTGGCCGACCTGCTCGATCAGCTCTGCGGCACCGGGGATGGCCGCCAGCGGTGTGCTGTCGAGTTGCGCCAGGCCCAGGTGGAACAGCGAGCGCGCAGCTTCCAGCCATTCGATCTCGGCCATTTGCAGGGGCAGTTGGTGGCCCTTGTATTCACGTGCCAGGCGGTCGAAGGCGGTGGCCAGTTCGGCGACTGGCATCACCCCGGCCATGGCGGCACTGCCCTTGAGCGTGTGAAGGGCGCGCTGCAGGCCATCGCTGACCTGCGTATCGTGGCCGTCGGTGCCCTGCAGAAAAGCATCCAGGCTGGCCAGGTGGCCCTGCGCCTCGCTGCGAAAAATATCCAGCAATTGCGGGTCGAGGCCGTCGATGTCGGCCGCCACCGGGGCATCGTTTTCGGCCAGGGCATGCAGGTGCCCGGCCAGTTGCTCGATTTCCGTCAGCTGCGGCAACTGGCCTGCGGCAAAATCGGCCAGCAGGTCGGGCAGGTGAACGAACACCTGCTGCAGGGCCACTACGCCTTCCGGGCTGAGCACGCTGCGGCCCTCGAGTACCCGGTTCAACAGGTGCTCGGCGCCCCAGGCCAGCTCGGCCACCGCCTCGGCATGTACCATGCGCCCGCTGCCCTTGAGCGTATGCAAGGCGCGGCGCACTTCTGCCAGTGCCTCGCGCTGCTGGTTGTCGGCACGCCAGCGCAACCAATGGCGCTCGATTTCCGGCAGCAGTTCACCAGCCTCGTCGAGAAACACTTCGCGCAGCTCGTCATCAATGCCATCAGCGCTGCCATCGTGGCCTACGGTGGCCTCGACCAGCGCGCAGTGCACACCCAGCGTCGCCAGGCTGGCGCGCGCCATGTCGATGAAGGGCTGGCCATCCGCCAATGGGTCCGCCACACGCCATTGCAGGTAGCATTCGGCAGCGCTCAGGGCCTCGGCCAGGTGCGTCAGCTCGTCGGCTGGCGGTTCTACATCCAGATGCTGCAGCCAGCGCTGCACATAGCTGGCGCAACCGGCAAACAGCTCGGCCACCGCCGGTAGCATCAACATCGCTAGCGCACCGCGAATCTGTTGCAACAGCCCTGGCAAGGGTTGCAGGCGTTGTCGCGGCCAGCCGGACTCCAGGCAATCGCCGATCAGATCCTTGGCCTGCTGCAGCACGTTCAGCGATTCGTTCAACACCAGTTGGCGGATTTCGGCCAGGTCCGAGCCCGGCAGGCCGCCCTGGCCGTTTTCCTCCAGCGGGCCGACCATGCCATTGAGCGTGGCCTCCACATACAGCAGGGCTCCTGCTACATCCATCAACACCGCGTCGTCCACCGCCCGCTCGCCCTGGGCCAGGGCCTGCAGCGCCAGCACCTGGTCGATGATCACCCGGCGTGGCTGCTGGAAGCCCAGCACTGCCAGGGTGTCGGCCACGTGGCGCAGGGGTGCCAGCAGGGCATCGAGCTGCTCGCTGTGCTGGCGATCGCCGCGCACGAACTGGTCCAGGCGCTCCTTGATGCGCACCAGGTCGTCGCACAGCGCAGTTACCACCGAGCGCAGGGCATCGCGTCCGGGCCCTGCCTGCAGCTGCTCGCGCCAGTTGCCCAGCGACAGGTCGAGGTTGGCCAGGTCGTCGGCACCGGCAAAGCGTTGGGTGGCGCCGCTGATCAGGCTGGCCTGCGCCAATGGCTCCTCGCCACGGCAGGCCCGCAGCTGGTTGAGCAGCGGCAGCATCACCAATGGCAGGTCGTGGCGAGCGCCGCGCAGGCGCTCCAGATACGACGGCAGTTGCTCCAGGCCACGGAACAATGCGCCCAGGCAATCACCGCGGGGGCTGACCTGGCCATCGGCCAGGGCCTTGGCGAACAGCTCCAGTTCTTCGGCCAGGCGCGTGGCCCCGCGCAGTTCGAGCATGCGCAGGCAACCGTGCACCTGGTGCAGATTGTCGACCACGAATGCCAGCATCGACAGGTCGCCAGGCTCGCCGGCAAAGCGCTCCAGCGCCTGGCGCGCCTGGCCCAGGCAGTCGAGGATGGCGGCCTTGGTCCAGGCCAGCGCCACTGTGTCGTGGCGCTCGGGGCTTACAGCTGCTACAGCCATGGGCACTCCTCGGCGCGGCTTTTCAGTTGAGCTCATCAGTTGAGCTCATCATTTGGGCTCTGCTGGTGGCGGCAGGGTGAACCCGGACACCGAACGGCGCATCTCGCTGGCCATGCGCGCCAGGTGGCGGATACTGTCGGCAGTGGCGCTGGAGCCGGCAGAGGTCTGCGCGGTAATCTGCTGGATGACCGCCATGGTGTGGGAGATCTGCCCGGCAGACGAAGTCTGCAGCTGGGCGGCATCGGAGATGCTGTGGATAAGGTCGGCGAGGTTCTGCGATACGCCTTCGATCTCGGCCAGCGCCACCCCGGCATCCTGGGCCAGGCGGGCACCGCGCACTACCTCGGCGGTGGTCTGCTCCATGGAGATCACCGCCTCGTTGGTGTCGGCCTGGATGGTGCGCACCAGCGCCTCGATCTGCCGGGTGGCCGACGACGAACGTTCGGCCAGGCGCTGCACTTCGTCGGCGACCACGGCGAACCCACGGCCGGCCTCGCCAGCCAGCGAAGCCTGAATCGCCGCGTTGAGGGCCAGGATGTTGGTCTGGTCGGCAATGTCGTCGATCAGGCTGACGATATCGCCGATTTCCTGGGAAGACTCACCGAGGCGCTTGATCCGTTTGGCAGTGTCCTGGATCTGTTCGCGAATGTTGTCCATGCCGTTGATGGTGTTGTGCACCACCTCGTTGCCCTTGTTGGCGATTGCCACGGAGCGCTCGGCCACCTTGGCCGACTCGTAGGCATGCGCCGAAACCCGGTCGATCGATTCGACCATGTCGCCGACCGCCTCGGATGCCTCGCTGATCTGTTCGGCCTGGTGCTCGGAGGCCTTGGCCAGCTGGCGTGCGGTGTTCTGTGTGTCCTGCACGGCAGCAGCGACCTGCACGGCGCTGTGGTTGATGGTGGCGACCAGGTCGCGCAATTGGTCCACGGAATAGTTGATCGAATCGGCAATGGCGCCGGTGAAGTCCTCGGTCACCGATACGGTCACGGTCAGGTCGCCGTCAGCCAGCTCTTCGATTTCGTCGAGCAGGCGCATGATCGCCTGCTGGTTGCGTTCGTTCTTTTCCGCCGTCTCGCGCAGCTGGCGGTTGGTGGTGCGTACCATGACCAGGCCGATGAGGATGATCGAAGCCAGCGCCAGAAGGCCCAGGGCATAACCGCCGACGGTGTCGAGCGTGCGCCCGCCGGCCAGGTTCTCGAAACCGTTGGCCAGGTGCGAGGCCTCGTCGAGCAGGGTTTGCGACAGGCTGAAGATGTTGCCCGCCGCCTCCCGCACGCGGAACAGTTCTGGCGATGTTTCGAGGATTTCATCCACCGAGCCTGCAACGAACTGGAACAGCTCGGCAATTTCAGCCAGACGCGCGCGGGCATCGGCGTCCTCTACGCGGGTCACCTGGATCGCCGCGTTGCCACTGAGCATGCCCTCGAGTACCTGGCCGAAGCGCCCGGCATCGCGGCCAAAGGCGTCGGCCGCCTGGGCCGCGGCATCGTCACCGGCCAGCACTGTGTTGACCGAGCCGAGAATGCGTTCGGCCAGCAGCAGCTGGCGCTGGGCTACCGCCACCTGGTTGGCCGGGGCACCGCTCTGCAGCAGGATCTCGACCACTTTCTCGTATTCCACCTGCAACTGCGGCACGGTCTCGGCCAGGGTCGCCGCCACCTGGTGCAGCGACAGCACGGTCTGCTCGCTGGCCAGGATGGTGTCGGTGTTCTTGCGCAGGTTTTCCCAGTCGCGGCGTACCGCTTCCATCTCGTCACGCACCGTGGGCGGCGCAGGTGGCAGGCCGGTGGACTTGTCACCTTCACGCAAGTAGCCCCAACGCCGTTCGAAATCGTTGCGCGCGTCCGATAGCAGCTTGAAGGCCAGGGCCTTGCCGGTGGCGGCTTCGGTGGCGTTCTTGGCGATGCGCTGCGACAGCACCCGCAGTTCACCGGCGTGGCCGATGTACTGCTTGTCGTAGTTGGACTGGGTGTTCAGGTAGGCAAAGTTGGCGAACAGCAGGATGATCGACAGGATCAGGATCAGGAACAGCACGGTGATCTGCGCGATGCTGCGGGTACGCGGGGTCACGCTGGTGACGGGGGTGGCAGGCTTGTTCACGTTCGCAGGTCCTATAACGCCACATCGAGAAAGCCCGGCGCCTGGGCAAGGGCGAAGGGGCTGAAGATCGCCCAGTTGCGTTCACGCGGGAAGTGCCCCTGCACGAAGGGGGCAGCGGCGCGAATCAGGGGTTGTGGTGGCGACAGTTGCAGGCTGTCCAGGGCAAAGTGCTGCAGGCCCAGCACCTCGTCCACCAGCAGGCCGACGAACAGGTCCTCGCGGTCCAGCACCAGCACCCGCCGCTGCTTGCCAGGGGCGGCGTGGCCCAGGCCGAAGAAGCTGCTCAGGTCCATCACCGGCAACAACCGGCCGCGCAGGTTGGCTACCCCGCACACCCATGGCTGCACGCCGGGGACGCGGCTGCTGCGCGGCTCGCGCAGCACCTCGGCCACCTCGCCCATGGGCGCGACGAACCATTGCCCGGCAATGCGAAAGCCGATGCCGCTCCACTGTTGCAGGCGGATGTCCTGCGGCGGCTGGTCGGCGACCAGCAGGCGGCAGCGCCGGTCGATGTCCAGCAACAACTCGAAGGCGGTCAGCGACGCGCCCTGCGGGCGGGTGGTCAAGCCCCAAGCACCTCTTTGAGCTTGGCGATCAACGCGTCCTCTTCCACCGGTTTGGTCAGGAAGTCACGAGCGCCCTGGCGCTTGGCCCAGATACGGTCGGTTTCCTGGTCCTTGGTGGTGACCACGATCACCGGGATGGCGCTGGTTTCCGGGTCCTTGCTGAGCTGGCGGGTAGCCTGGAAGCCGTTCATGCCGGGCATGACGATGTCCATCAGCACCGCGTCGGGCTTGTCCTGCCGGGCCAGGGCCACGCCATCGGCACCGTTGCTGGCCTTGAGCACCTGGTAGCCGTGCTTTTCCAGCCATTCGGTCAATCGGTACATCTCTGTCGGCGAGTCGTCGACAATCAGAACTCGGGCCATGCTGTTTCCCCATCAGGAAAGAAAGACCGTGCCATGGCGGGGCGCGGTCAGGGTGCGTGTTGTCGGGCTGCGGCAAAACCGGGCACGTGGGCGCGGATCGCGTCGAGCAGTTCTTCCTTGCTGAACGGTTTGGTCAGGAACTGGTCGGAACCGACCACCCGGCCGCGGGCCTTGTCGAACAGGCCGTCACGGGACGACAGCAGAATGACTGGGGTGTCCTTGAAGGCACTGTTGTGCTTGATCACCGCGCAGGTCTGGTAGCCGTCCAGGCGCGGCATCAACACATCGACAAAGATGATGCTGGGCTGGTGGTCGACGATCTTGGCCAGGGCATCGAAGCCATCGCTGGCGGTGATCACCTCGCAGCCCGCTTCACCGAGCAACATCTGCGCGGTGCGGCGGATCGTGCGCGAATCGTCGATCACCATCACCTTCAGGGGTTGTTCCATCTCTTGGGCTACCATCGCTGCTTATGCCGAATTCCCGGGGCCGCTTCGCGCCCCTATCGCGACACAAGGCCGCTCCTACAAGGGACCGCGATCTCCTGTAGGAGCGGCCTTGCGTCGCGATAGGGCTGCGCAGCAGCCCCAAAGGCCTGTTGTATAGCGCTATGCCTGGCATTTTTAGCACACTCCGGGTGGCCGTTCCATCTGCGGCGCCCCTTGACCGGCGGCGTTCACGGCGCCACCCTGAGCCACTTTTCTTTCGATCCATCGCGGCCACCTGCCGCCAAGAGGAACCACCCCATGAGCGTTCGCCTCGGCATTGTCATGGACCCCATCGCGTCCATCTCCTACAAGAAGGACAGCTCGCTGGCCATGCTGCTGGCCGCCCAGGCACGCGGCTGGAGCCTGTTCTACATGGAGCAGCGCGATATGTACCTGGGCGCCGGCCAGGCCCGTGCACAGATGCGCCCGCTGAAAGTGTTCGCCGACCCGGCCCGCTGGTTCGAGCTGGGCGAGGAGCAGGACAGTGCGCTGGCCGAGCTGGATGTGGTCCTGATGCGCAAGGACCCGCCCTTCGACATGGAGTTCGTCTACAGCACCTACCTGCTGGAGCAGGCCGAACGCGAAGGCGTGCTGGTGGTCAACCGCCCGCAGAGCCTGCGCGACTGCAACGAAAAGCTGTTCGCCACCCAGCTCCCGCAGTGCATGGCGCCGACCCTGGTCAGCCGCCGTGTCGACATCCTGCGCGAGTTCGCCAACAGCCGTGGTGACGTAATCCTCAAGCCGCTGGACGGCATGGGCGGCGCCTCGGTGTTCCGCCACCGCAAGAACGACCCGAACCTGTCGGTGATCCTGGAAACCCTGACCCAGCATGGCAACCAGCAGATCATGGCGCAGGAGTACCTGCCGCAGATCGTCGACGGCGACAAGCGCATCCTGATGATCGACGGCGAACCGGTGGACTACTGCCTGGCGCGTATCCCGGCCAGCGGCGAGACCCGTGGCAACCTGGCCGCCGGCGGCCGTGGCGAGGCACGCCCGCTGACCGACCGCGACCGCTGGATCGCCGCCCAGGTCGGCCCGACCCTGCGCGAGAAGGGCCTGATGTTCGTGGGCCTTGATGTGATCGGCGACTACCTCACCGAAATCAACGTCACCAGCCCCACTTGCATCCGCGAGATCGATGCCGCCTACAACACCGACATCGGCGGGCAATTGATGGATGCCATTGATCGCCAGCTGAAGGCGCGCTGACCGCCGACGCACGGCTACAACCCAGAGTGGGGTATGATGCGGGTTCTTTTAGCCTGGCCTGCTACCCCGCCCTGCGGTTGCTGGAAACCCGATGACGCTGCCCGCTGACATCCCCGCCGACCTGCTGCCTCCCCGTGTTCGCCCGGTGGACCGGCTCGGCTTTACCCTGTTCCTGGCTGCCCTGGTGCACCTGGCGCTGATCCTCGGTGTCGGCTTCAGCGTGGTCAAGCCTGCCGAAATCCGCCACACCATGGACATCACCCTGGCCACCTTCAAGAGCGAGAAGGCGCCGGAGAAGGCCGACTTCCAGGCCCAGGACAACCAGCAGGGCAGCGGCACCCTGGACAAGAAAGCGGTGCCCAAGACCACCGAGCTGGCACCGTTCCAGGACAGCAAGATCAACAAGATCACCCCGCCACCTGCGGCCAGGCCCGAGGTGGTGCCACCGCCAACTCCGCAGAAGTCGGCGGTAGTGACCACCGCCCCGAAGGCGCAGAAGGTCGAGCCCAAGCCCAAGGAAAGCAAGCCGCAGCCCAAGCCGGCTGCGCCCGCCCCAGATTTCGACAGCTCGCAACTGTCCAGCCAGATCGCCAGCCTGGAGGCGGAGCTGTCCAACGAGCAGCAACTGTACGCCAAGCGCCCGCGCATCCACCGGCTCAATGCCGCCTCGACCATGCGCGACAAGGGCGCCTGGTACAAGGAAGAGTGGCGCAAGAAGGTCGAGCGGGTGGGCAACCTGAACTACCCCGACGAAGCGCGTCGGCAGCAGATCTACGGCAACCTGCGCATGATGGTGTCGATCAACCGCGATGGTTCGCTGTATGAGGTACTGGTGCTGGAGTCGTCCGGGCAGCCGGTGCTGGACCAGGCGGCGCAGCGCATCGTTCGGCTGGCGGCGCCGTTTGCGCCGTTTACCGGGGATTTGGCCGAGTTCGACCGGCTGGAAATCATCCGCACCTGGCGCTTTGCCCGTGGGGACCGTTTGTCCAGTAACTGACCTGCGGTATTACGCGGTCCCTGTGGGAGCGGGTTTACCCGCGAAAGCGTCCGACTAAGCGACATCGCTGCCTGATCTGGCGCATTCGCGGGTAAACCCGCTCCCACAGGCAACGCGCAAGCCTCGTTACGCACCTTGTCAGCCTCGCCACCTGGCGCCACACTATCCCCCATGAAAACCCTCACGCCGAGCTACCTCAAGCATCAGTTCCTGATCGCCATGCCGCACATGGCCGATCCGAACTTCGCCCAGACCCTCACGTACATCGTCGAGCACAACGCCCATGGCGCCATGGGCCTGGTGGTAAACCGGCCGCAGGAGCTGAACCTGGCCGATATCCTCGAGCAGCTGCGCCCGGACGAAATGCCTCCGGCCAGCACCTTGCAGGTGCCGATCTACCAAGGTGGCCCGGTACAGACCGACCGTGGCTTCGTGCTGCACAGCAGCGAGTGCAGCTTCCAGGCCACCGTGGCGCTGGAAGGGCTGTCGCTGACCACGTCGCAGGATATTCTATTGGCCATCGCCGCCGGAGTCGGCCCGAAACAGAGCCTGATCACCCTGGGCTATGCCGGCTGGGAAGCCGGACAACTGGAAGAGGAACTGGCCGACAACGCCTGGCTCAACTGCCCGTTCGACCCGGAAATCATCTTCGGCAAGGCCAGCGACCTGCGCCTGGAAGCCGCTGCCGCCAGCCTGGGCATCAACCTGAACCTGCTGACCAGCCAGGCGGGCCACGCCTGATGGCTGAACTGCACCCTGAACTACGCCTGCTGCTGGGGTTCGACTACGGCAGCAAACAGATTGGTGTGGCCGTCGGCCAGGTGGTCACCGGCCAGGCCCGCGAGCTGTGCACGCTGAAGGCCCAGAACGGCGTGCCGGACTGGGCCCAGGTGGAAAAGCTGATTGCCGAATGGAAGCCCGACGCCATCGTCGTGGGCCTGCCGCTCAACATGGACGGCACCCCCAGCGAAATGAGCGCCCGCGCGGAAAAGTTCGCCCGCCGCCTGAACGGCCGCTTCAACCTGCCCGTGCACACCCACGACGAACGCCTGACCACCTTCGAGGCCAAGGGTGAGCGCATGGCCCGTGGCGGCCAGCGCGGCAGCTACCGCGACAACCCGGTCGATGCCATCGCCGCCGCCCTGTTGCTGCAAGGATGGCTGGAGGCCAATACCTGATCATCTTTGCCGCCGGGCGCGCCCGGCGCACCCTTCCGAGGAGCCCGCAATGAGCCTACCCAATCCCGCCGAGCTGATCCGGCAGATGGCTGACGACCTACGCGCCCACCTGGCCCGCCGGGCAATTACCGAGCCGCGCTACATCGGTATCCGCACCGGCGGCGTCTGGGTTGCCCAGGCCCTGCAGGAAGCCATGGGCGACACCAGCCCCATGGGCACCCTGGACGTCTCGTTCTACCGCGACGACTTCAGCCAGAACGGCCTGCACCCGCAAGTGCGCCCGTCCGAGCTGCCGTTCGAGGTCGAAGGCCAGCACCTGGTGCTGGTGGATGACGTACTGATGAGCGGCCGCACGGTGCGCGCCGCGCTCAACGAACTGTTCGATTATGGCCGCCCGGCCAGCGTCACTCTGGTCTGCCTGCTGGACCTGGATGCCGGCGAACTGCCAATCCGCCCGAATGTACTCGGCGCCACCCTGTCGCTGGCCGCCCATGAACGGGTAAAATTGACCGGACCCGCACCGCTCGCCCTCGAGCGCCAGGACCTCGCCTCCGCTTCCGCCCTTTAAGAGTCCCCCGCGATGACGCCAATCGACGCCAAGCGCCCGCTGCAGCTCAATGATCAGGGCCAGCTGCGCCACTTCCTCTCGCTCGACGGTTTGCCCCGCGAACTGCTTACCGAGATCCTCGACACCGCCGACTCCTTCCTGGAAGTCGGTGCCCGGGCCGTGAAGAAAGTCCCGTTGCTGCGCGGCAAGACCGTGTGCAACGTGTTCTTCGAGAATTCCACCCGCACCCGTACTACCTTCGAACTGGCGGCCCAGCGCCTGTCGGCCGACGTGATCAGCCTGAACGTGTCGACCTCTTCGACCAGCAAGGGCGAAACCCTGTTCGACACCCTGCGCAACCTCGAAGCCATGGCCGCCGACATGTTCGTGGTACGTCACTCCGACTCCGGTGCCGCGCACTTCATCGCCGAGCACGTGTGCCCGGAAGTTGCCGTGATCAACGGCGGTGACGGCCGCCATGCGCACCCGACCCAGGGCATGCTCGACATGCTCACCATCCGCCGCCACAAGGGCAGCTTCGAGAACCTGTCGGTGGCCATCGTCGGCGACATCCTGCACTCGCGCGTGGCGCGTTCCGACATGCTGGCGCTCAAAGCGCTGGGTTGCCCGGACATCCGCGTGATCGGCCCGAAAACCCTGATTCCGATCGGTATCGAGCAGTACGGCGTGAAGGTGTACACCGACCTCGCCGAAGGCCTCAAGGACGTCGACGTGGTGATCATGCTGCGCCTGCAGCGTGAGCGCATGGCCGGTGGCCTGCTGCCCAGCGAAGGCGAGTTCTACCGCCTGTTCGGCCTGACCACCGCGCGCCTGGCCGGTGCCAAGCCCGACGCCATCGTCATGCACCCGGGCCCGATCAACCGTGGCGTGGAAATCGAGTCGGCGGTGGCCGACGGCAAGCACTCGGTGATTCTCAACCAGGTCACCTACGGCATCGCCGTGCGCATGGCCGTGCTGTCCATGGCCATGAGCGGGCAGAACGCGCAACGTCAATTCGACCAGGAGAACGCCCAGTGACCATCAGTATTCTCGGCGCCCGGGTCATCGACCCCAACAGCGGCCTGGACCAGGTCACCGACCTGCACCTGGACGGCGGCCGCATCGCCGCCATCGGCGCCGCCCCGGCCGGGTTCAGCGCCAGCCGCACGATCCAGGCTGATGGCCTGGTCGCCGCGCCCGGCCTGGTAGACCTCGGCGTGTCCCTGCGCGAGCCGGGCTACAGCCGCAAAGGCAACATCGCCAGCGAAACCCGCGCCGCCGTCGCCGGCGGCGTCACCAGCCTGTGCTGCCCGCCGCAGACCAAGCCGGTGCTGGACACCTCGGCCGTGGCCGAACTGATCCTCGACCGCGCCCGCGAGGCTGCCAACAGCAAGGTCTACCCGATCGGCGCCCTGACCAAGGGCCTGGAAGGCGAGCAACTGGCCGAGCTGGTGGCCCTGCGCGACACCGGTTGCGTGGCCTTCGGCAATGGCCTGAAGGAAATCCCCAACAACCGTACCCTGGCCCGAGCCCTGGAATACGCCGCCACCTTCGACCTGACCGTGGTGTTCCACTCCCAGGACCGCGACCTGGCCCAAGGTGGCCTGGCCCATGAAGGTGCCATGGCCAGCTTCCTCGGCCTGCCGGGCATTCCGGAAACCGCCGAGACCGTGGCCCTGGCGCGCAACCTGCTGCTGGTGGAACAGACCGGCGTGCGCGCGCACTTCACCCAGATCACCAGCGCCCGTGGCGCGCGGCTGATCGCCCAGGCCCAGGCCCTGGGCCTGCCGGTAACCGCCGATGTGGCGCTGTACCAGCTGATTCTCACCGACGAATCGCTGCGCGAGTTCTCCAGCCTGTACCACGTGCAGCCGCCGCTGCGCACCGCCGCTGACCGCGACGGCCTGCGCGAGGCCGTGAAGTCGGGGGTGATCCAGGCGATTTCCAGCCACCACCAGCCACACGAGCGCGACGCCAAGCTGGCCCCGTTCGGCGCCACCGAGCCGGGCATCAGCAGCGTCGAACTGCTGCTGCCGCTGGCGATGACCCTGGTGCAGGACGGCCTGCTCGACCTGCCAACCTTGCTGGCCCGCCTGAGCAGCGGCCCGGCGGCGGCCCTGCGCCTGCCGGCCGGTGAGCTGAAAGTGGGTGGCGCGGCCGACCTGGTGCTGTTCGACCCGCAAGCCTCGACCGTGGCTGGCGAGCAGTGGTTCTCGCGCGGCGAGAATTGCCCGTTCATCGGCCACTGCCTGCCGGGTGCGGTGCGTTATACCTTGGTCGATGGGCACATCTGCCACGAGGCCTGAGTAAAGCCATTCGCGGGTAAACCCGCTCCCACAGGTATTGCGCTGTCCTTGAAAACAGCGGGATCCCTGTGGGAGCGGGTTTACCCGCGAATGACCAAACACAGATCTACCTGCCCGGCCCGACCATTCATCCCCCACGGTTGAAATCCTTTCCCCCACCCCCATATGAGTCTGCATCAGGCACTTTCGCCCCGCTGCGTGGAGACTCTCCCCTTGACCACCATCGTTTCTGTCCGCCGTAACGGCAAAGTCGTCATGGGCGGCGACGGCCAGGTATCCCTCGGCAACACCGTGATGAAAGGCAACGCCAAGAAAGTGCGCCGCCTGTACCACGGCCAGGTCATCGCGGGCTTCGCCGGTGCCACCGCCGATGCGTTCACCCTGTTCGAGCGCTTTGAAGGCCAGCTCGAGAAACATCAGGGCCACCTGGTCCGTGCCGCCGTCGAGCTGGCCAAGGAATGGCGTACCGACCGCTCCCTGAGCCGCCTGGAGGCCATGCTGGCCGTGGCCAACAAGGACGCCTCCCTGATCATCACCGGCAACGGCGACGTGGTCGAACCCGAAGACGGCCTGATCGCCATGGGTTCCGGTGGCGCCTACGCCCAGGCCGCAGCCCGCGCCCTGCTGAACAAGACCGACCTCTCGGCCCGTGAAATCGCCGAAACCGCCTTGAACATCGCCGGCGACATCTGCGTGTTCACCAACCACAACCTGACCATCGAGGAGCAGGACCTGGCCGAGTGATTCAGCTGTTCTGGCGCCCCCGCCCGGTGCGGGGGCTTTTCCACGCTGACTCATCTGCCCCAGGACCCAATTGATCATGTCCATGACCCCCCGCGAGATCGTCCACGAACTCAACCGCCACATCATCGGCCAGGACGACGCCAAGCGCGCCGTGGCCATCGCCCTGCGCAACCGCTGGCGGCGCATGCAGCTCCCCGCCGAGCTGCGCGCCGAAGTAACCCCGAAAAACATCCTGATGATCGGCCCCACCGGCGTCGGCAAGACTGAAATCGCCCGCCGCCTGGCCAAGCTGGCCAATGCGCCGTTCCTCAAGGTCGAAGCCACCAAGTTCACCGAAGTGGGCTATGTGGGCCGCGACGTCGAGTCGATCATCCGTGACCTGGCCGATGCCGCGCTGAAAATGCTGCGCGAGCAAGAGATCATCCGCGTGCGCCACCGCGCCGAAGACGCCGCCGAAGACCGCATCCTCGATGCCCTGCTGCCACAGGCACGCGTGACCAGCTTCAGCGAAGAAGCCGCGCAGACCAGCAGCGATTCCAACACCCGCCAGCTGTTCCGCAAGCGCCTGCGCGAAGGCCAGCTGGACGACAAGGAAATCGAGATCGAAGTGGCCGATGCCGTGGGCGTCGAAATTGCCGCGCCGCCCGGCATGGAAGAAATGACCAACCAGCTGCAGAGCCTGTTCGCCAACATGGGCAAAGGCAAGCGCAAGGCGCGCAAGCTGAAGGTTAAAGAAGCCCTCAAGATGGTTCGTGATGAAGAAGCGAGCCGCCTGGTCAACGAGGAAGAGCTCAAGGCCAAGGCCCTGGAAGCGGTCGAGCAGCACGGTATCGTGTTCATCGACGAAATCGACAAGGTTGCCAAGCGTGGCAATGTTGGCGGTGCCGATGTGTCCCGTGAAGGCGTGCAGCGCGACCTGCTGCCGCTGATCGAAGGCTGCACTGTCAACACCAAGCTGGGCATGGTCAAGACCGACCACATCCTGTTCATTGCCTCGGGTGCGTTCCACCTGAGCAAGCCGAGCGACCTGGTGCCCGAGCTGCAAGGCCGCCTGCCGATCCGCGTGGAGCTCAAGGCCCTGACTCCTGAAGACTTCGAGCGCATCCTGCAGGAGCCGCACGCGTCGTTGACCGAACAGTACCAGGCCCTGCTCAAGACCGAAGGCCTGAACATCGAGTTCCTCGCCGACGGTATCAAGCGCCTGGCCGAGATTGCCTACCAGGTCAACGAGAAGACCGAGAACATCGGTGCCCGCCGCCTGCACACCCTGCTCGAGCGTTTGCTCGAAGAGGTGTCGTTCAGCGCTGGCGACCTGGCCAGCACCCATGACGAAGCGCCGATCCAGATCGACGCGGCGTATGTGAACAGCCACCTGGGTGAGCTGGCGCAGAACGAAGACCTGTCGCGCTACATCCTGTAAGACTGGTTTCACCTTCTTCGCGGGTAAACCCGCTCCCACAGGGTCACCACAATTCCAAGGAATGTGATGACCCTGTGGGAGCGGGTTTACCCGCGAAAGGGCCCTTGAATCCCTCGCCCATAAGCTGGAAGCTTGCTTCATCAGCTCCGGAGAGATTCTGCCCATGGCCCGCCTGCCCACCGCCATCAACCTGCACAAAGCCTCGAAAACCCTCAGCCTCACCTACGCCCCCGGCGAGGTCTACCACCTGCCCGCCGAGTTCCTGCGCGTGCATTCCCCCTCCGCCGAGGTCCAGGGCCACGGTAACCCAATCCTGCAGTTCGGCAAGATCAACGTCGGCCTCAGCGGCCTGGAACCTGCCGGCCAATATGCACTGAAACTGACCTTCGACGACGGCCATGACAGCGGCCTGTTCACTTGGGAATACCTCGAGCAGCTGTGCCTGCGCCAGGAACAGCTGTGGGCCGAGTACCTCGACGAACTGCACAAGGCCGGAAAATCCCGCGACCCCGCCGAGTCGGTGGTCAAACTCATGCTCTAGCGCAAGGCCTGAAAGGTTTAGAGCGCATTTTCTAGATTCATCTGTTTGAATGGCCTACAGACAGCCCAGTGAAGGGCTGTCTTGCGCATTACATGAAAGTCGGGTAACCAATGAGGCTGGCAAGCTCCCTGCATCCATTTGCAGGTAGACAGAACCCTCGCAGCACCGCTGTTCCTTATCACTGGTCACCCGAGTAGCAGTACCGGGCTCAGGACTGTGCACCTGTCACAGCAACCGGTACTCGTCTCAGGACAACGGAGCGTCTTAGATGAGTAACAAGAACAACGATGAGCTGCAGCGGCAGGCCTCGGAAAACACCCTGGGGCTGAACCCGGTCATCGGTATCCGGCGCAAGGATCTGTTGAGCTCGGCACGCACCGTGCTGCGCCAGGCCGTACGCCAACCGCTGCACAGCGCCAAGCATGTGGCGCACTTTGGCCTGGAGCTGAAGAACGTGCTGCTGGGCAAGTCCAGCCTTGCCCCGGAAAGCGACGACCGTCGCTTCAATGACCCGGCATGGAGCAACAACCCTCTCTACCGCCGCTACCTGCAAACCTACCTGGCCTGGCGCAAGGAGCTGCAGGACTGGATCGGCAGCAGCGACCTGTCGCCCCAGGACATCAGCCGCGGCCAGTTCGTCATCAACCTGATGACCGAAGCCATGGCTCCGACCAACACCCTTTCCAACCCGGCAGCGGTCAAACGCTTCTTCGAAACCGGTGGCAAGAGCCTGCTCGATGGCCTGTCCAACCTTGCCAAGGACATGGTCAACAACGGTGGCATGCCCAGCCAGGTGAACATGGACGCCTTCGAAGTGGGCAAGAACCTGGGTACCAGCGACGGCGCCGTGGTATACCGCAACGATGTGCTCGAGCTGATCCAGTACAGTCCCATCACCGAGCAGGTACATGCCCGCCCACTGCTGGTGGTGCCGCCGCAGATCAACAAGTTCTACGTATTCGATCTGAGCCCGGAAAAGAGCCTGGCGCGCTACTGCCTGCGCTCGCAGCAACAGACCTTCATCATCAGCTGGCGCAACCCGACCAAAGCCCAGCGCGAATGGGGCCTGTCCACCTACATCGATGCGCTCAAGGAGGCGGTCGACGCGGTGCTGGCGATTACCGGCAGCAAGGACCTGAACATGCTCGGTGCCTGCTCCGGCGGCATCACCTGCACGGCGTTGGTCGGCCACTATGCCGCCCTCGGCGAGAACAAGGTCAATGCCCTGACCCTGCTGGTGAGCGTGCTGGACACCACCCTGGACAACCAGGTCGCGCTGTTCGTCGACGAGCAGACCCTGGAAGCCGCCAAGCGCCATTCCTACCAGGCTGGCGTGCTGGAAGGCAGCGAGATGGCCAAGGTGTTCGCCTGGATGCGCCCCAACGACCTGATCTGGAACTACTGGGTCAACAACTACCTGCTCGGCAACGAGCCGCCGGTGTTCGACATCCTGTTCTGGAACAACGACACCACGCGCTTGCCGGCGGCCTTCCACGGCGACCTGATCGAGATGTTCAAGAGCAACCCACTGACACGCCCGGACGCCATGGAAGTGTGCGGCACCCCGATCGACCTGAAACAGGTCAAATGCGATATCTACAGCCTCGCCGGCACCAACGACCACATCACCCCATGGCAGTCGTGCTACCGCTCGGCGCACCTGTTCGGCGGCAAGATCGAGTTCGTGTTGTCCAACAGCGGCCACATCCAGAGCATCCTCAACCCACCAGGCAACCCCAAGGCGCGCTTCATGACCGGTGCAGATCGCCCGGGTGACCCGGTGGCCTGGCAGGAAAACGCCACCAAGCATGCCGACTCCTGGTGGCTGCACTGGCAGAGCTGGCTGGCCGAGCGTGCCGGCGAGCTGAAGAAGGCGCCGACCCGCCTGGGCAACCGTGCCTACGCCGCTGGCGAAGCCGCCCCGGGCACCTACGTTCACGAACGTTGAGTAGCAGCGCCGTGGCCCCAGCGGGGAGCCACGGTGTTCATTTCACCCCATGAGTCACGTGCATGCCGCAACCCTATATCTTCAGGACCGTCGAGCTGGACAACCAGTCCATCCGCACCGCCGTCCGCCCGGGCAAACCGCACCTGACGCCCTTGCTGATCTTCAACGGCATCGGCGCCAACCTGGAGCTGGTGTTCCCGTTCATCGAAGCACTGGACCCGGACCTGGAAGTCATTGCCTTCGATGTGCCCGGGGTCGGCGGCTCGTCCACGCCGCGCCACCCGTACCGCTTCCCCGGCTTGGCCAAGCTGACGGCGCGCATGCTCGACTACCTCGATTACGGCCAGGTCAATGTCATCGGCGTGTCCTGGGGCGGCGCCCTGGCCCAGCAGTTCGCCCATGACTACCCCGAGCGCTGCAAGAAGCTGGTGCTGGCCGCCACTGCCGCCGGTGCGGTGATGGTACCGGGCAAACCCAAGGTGCTGTGGATGATGGCCAGCCCACGGCGCTACGTACAGCCGTCGCATGTCATCCGCATCGCACCGATGATCTACGGCGGCGGCTTCCGACGGGACCCGGAGCTGGCCATGCAGCACGCCGCCAAGGTGCGCTCCGGCGGCAAGATGGGCTACTACTGGCAGCTGTTCGCCGGGCTTGGCTGGACCAGCATCCACTGGCTGCACAAGATCCAGCAGCCGACCCTGGTGCTGGCAGGCGACGACGACCCGCTGATCCCATTGATCAACATGCGTCTGCTGGCCTGGCGAATTCCCAATGCCCAGCTACACATTATCGACGACGGTCATCTGTTCCTGATCACCCGGGCCGAGGCCGTCGCCCCGATCATCATGAAGTTCCTTCAGCAAGAACGTCAGCGCGCTGTCATGCATCCCCGCCCGGCTTCGGGTGTGTGAGGGCGATTTGGGGCCCTGTGGGAGCGGGTTCACCCGCGAAGAATCCAACTCGGTGCATGGCACCGGCTTCGCCGGTGTTCGCGGGTGAACCCGCTCCCACAGAGCCCCTGCTAAATCAGTGAATATGTTTAGTCATGAAGCACCAGGTCAGGACGAGGGAGTGTTGCCATGAAAGACAAACCGGCCAAAGGAACGCCAACGCTTCCCGCCACCAGCATGAACGTGCAGAACGCCATCCTCGGCCTGCGTGGCCGTGACCTGATTTCCACGCTGCGCAATGTCAGCCGTCAAAGCTTGCGCCACCCGCTGCATACCGCGCATCACCTGTTGGCTCTGGGTGGCCAGCTGGGTCGGGTGATGCTGGGTGACACACCGTTTCAGCCGAACCCGCGCGATGCGCGCTTCAACGATCCGACATGGAGCCAGAACCCGTTCTACCGGCGCGGCCTGCAGGCCTACCTGGCCTGGCAGAAGCAGACCCGCCTGTGGATCGAGGAAAGCCACCTGGACGACGATGACCGGGCCCGTGCGCACTTCCTGTTCAACCTGATCAACGATGCACTGGCACCAAGCAATTCGCTGCTCAACCCGCTGGCGGTCAAGGAACTGTTCAACAGCGGTGGCCTGAGCCTTGTACGCGGCGTGGCCCATCTGCTCGATGACCTGCGCCACAACGACGGCCTGCCACGCCAGGTCGACGAGCGCGCCTTCGAAGTGGGCGGCAACCTGGCCGCGACCGCCGGTGCCGTGGTGTTTCGCAACGAACTGCTGGAGCTGATCCAGTACAAGCCGATGAGCGAAAAGCAACACTCCAGGCCGCTGCTGGTGGTGCCCCCGCAGATCAACAAGTTCTACATATTCGACCTGAGCTCGACCAACAGCTTCGTCCAGTACATGCTCAAGAATGGCCTGCAGGTGTTCATGGTCAGCTGGCGCAACCCCGACCCGCGCCACCGCGAATGGGGCCTGTCCAGCTACGTGCAGGCCCTGGAAGAAGCGCTCAACGCCTGCCGCAGCATCAGCGGCAACCGCGACCCCAACCTGATGGGCGCCTGCGCCGGGGGCCTGACCATGGCCGCGCTGCAGGGCCACCTGCAGGCCAAGCACCAGCTGCGCCGGGTACGCAGTGCCACCTACCTGGTCAGCCTGCTGGACAGCAAGTTCGAAAGCCCCGCAAGCCTGTTCGCCGACGAGCAGACCATCGAGGCCGCCAAGCGTCGCTCCTACCAGCGCGGGGTGCTGGATGGCGCCGAAGTGGCGCGGATCTTCGCCTGGATGCGGCCCAACGACCTGATATGGAACTACTGGGTCAACAACTACCTGCTCGGCAAGACACCACCAGCCTTCGACATCCTGTACTGGAACGCCGACAGCACGCGCCTGCCCGCCGCACTGCATGGCGACCTGCTGGACTTCTTCAAGCTCAACCCGCTTACCCACCCCGCCGGGCTGGAGGTATGCGGTACACCCATCGACCTGAAGAAGGTCGAGCTGGACAGCTTCACCGTTGCCGGCAGCAACGACCACATCACCCCGTGGGATGCAGTGTACCGCTCGACATTGCTGCTGGGTGGCGACCGGCGCTTCGTGCTGGCCAACAGCGGGCACATCCAGAGCATCATCAACCCGCCCGGCAACCCCAAGGCCTATTACCTGGCCAACCCCAAGCTGTCCAGCGACCCGCGTGCCTGGTTCCACGATGCCAAGCGCAGCGAAGGCAGCTGGTGGCCGTTGTGGCTGGAGTGGATCACCCCGCGCTCCGGCCCGCTCAAGGCACCGCGCAACGAGCTGGGTAATGCCACCTACCCACCGCTGGGCCCGGCGCCGGGCACCTATGTGCTGACCCGATGAGCATGCCGACTGGATGAAGACTCGCGATCGTATCCTCGAATGTGCCCTGCAGCTGTTCAACCAGCAGGGCGAACCGAACGTGTCCACCCTGGAAATTGCCAACGAACTGGGCATCAGCCCCGGCAACCTCTACTACCACTTCCATGGCAAGGAGCCGTTGGTGCTGGGGCTGTTCGAGCGCTTTGAAGAAGCGCTGATGCCCCTGCTCGACCCGCCGCTGGAGGTACGCCTGGATGCCGAGGATTACTGGCTGTTCCTGCACCTGATCGTCGAACGCATGGCGCAGTACCGTTTCCTGTTCCAGGACCTGTCGAACCTGACTGGGCGCCTGCCCAAACTGGCGCGCGGCATGCGCAGCCTGATCAACGCGCTCAAGCGCACTCTGGCGGCGTTGCTGGCCAGCCTCAAGGGCCAAGGGCTGATAGAGAGCGAGACCCAGGCGCTGGGGCAACTGGTGGAGCAGATCACTTTGACACTGATGTTCTCGCTGGATTATCAGCGGGTACTGGGGCGCGAGGGGGATGTGGGGATAGTGGTGTACCAGGTGATGATGCTGGTGGCGCCGCATCTGCAGGCCCAGGCGCGGGGGGCGACGGAGCAGTTGGCGGTGCGTTATCTGGAGGGGTAAGACTGACAGGAATGTATTGCAGCAACCGACGCATTCGCGGGTGAACCCGCTCCCACAAGGTCTGTAGTGTGCCTGTGGGAGCGGGTTCACTCGCGAATAAGGCGACGCGGTGTCAGATCAGAGTGCCGGTGCCTGTCGGTGCCGAAGGCGGGTTGCTGGCCGGAGCCGCGGTTGGTGCCGGAGCTGCGCTAGCGGCCGGAGTGGCGCTGGCCGCTGGAGCTGCCGGCTTGGCGGCCGCCGGCTTGGCCGGGGCTTTCTTCACTGCAGGCTTTTTCGCCACGGCCGGCTTGGCCGCTGCCGGTTTCGCCGCGGGTTTGGCCGCCGCAGTCTTGGCAGCAGGTTTAGCCGCTGCGGTCTTGGCTGCTGCTGGCTTGGCTGCGGGCTTGGCTGCCGCGGTTTTCGCCGCAGGCTTGGCCGCTGCCGTCTTGGCCAGTGGCTTGGCCGCCTTGCTCGCAGCCGGTTTGGCCGCAGCGCGCGACGAAATCGGCGTAACCGAAGCGCCGGTGAGCTTTTCGATCTGCTTGGTCAGGCTGTCCACCTGCTGGTGCAGGGCCTTGATCTCATTGCGGCTAGGCACGCCAAGGCGCGAAATGGCGCTGTTCAGGCGCTTGTCGAAAGCCTCCTCGAGTTCGCTCCACTTGCCCAGTGCACGGTCCTTCACGCCCGACACACGCGAAGTGGTCGACGACTTGGCAGTTTCAGCAACATCTTCGGCAGTCTTCTTCGCCTGCTTCTCGGCCTTCTCGCCATCCTTCACCAGCGAGTCGAACAGCTTGGGGCCGTCCTGGTCGATCTTCGAATAGATACCAAGCCCTGCCAGCCAGATCTTGCGGGAGTACTTCTCGATCCCGCCGACCCAGGAGCTGCCTTCTTTCTCGGAATTCTTCTTGCCAGCCATCCTGCTCTCCTTATGGTTTGTGCGCGACGCGCTCGAGCAGCTCATGCAGCTGTTCAAGCTTGATGGACAACGCCTCAACGTCATGTTTAGACGGAATGCCGAGGCGATTCAAGGCGCGCCCTACCCGCGCGTCGAAAGCTTTTTCAATCTTGTCGAGTTGAATTTCTACCCGGCCTGGCACACGGCTGACAGCCTGGGTGGCTTCATCGATCTGGTTATTGGCTGCCTCCAGCTCCTGATCGATGCGCTTCTTGCCACGTTTCTCGACGCCTTCGCCAGCCTTGACCAGCTCATTGAAGTAGTCCGAGCCCTCCTGCCCCACGCGTGCGTACGCGCCAATCCCGGCCAGCCAGATCTTGCGTGCGTAGCCGCGCACCTCGCCCAGGGTGCCCGGGGCGTCGTCCTTTTTCTTCACGTTCACTTTGGCCATGCTGTGTACCTCATGCTCATGAGTGGGAACAACCGCCCATGAAGGTTGGGCTTGAGCATACGGTAGGCAGGAAAATTAGAATCCTCACCCTAAGGTGCCACCGGCTTTAACCATCTACCGCATGTGCAGGGCAACCCCACGCTAGCGTCACGTCACTCACCTGTTCGGAGCTGACGCCATGACTGACACCCCTGACGCAACCAGGGAAACCTTCAAACAAAAAGTCGCAGACTGTTTCGCTGGACGCCCCACGGTACGTGAGGTGCTGTCCCATGAAGGGTTCCAGGTTCTCGTTGATCATTACCCGTGGGTGCGCAACAACCATCCACAGCTCACCTCGCTCGATGAATTCGTCATCCTGCCCACTGCAGGTGGTGCCGACCCGCACCGCTCGCTGCTGGATAAACTGCTTGAGCATTTTCTGACGGGTAAACATCTGCAGCTGAGCCCTGGCGATCGGCCAAGCATCGCGCCGCCGCAGCCGTTTCAGGTACAGGTTGAGGGGACGGGCAGCAGCAAAAAGCCTGCGATTGCCCTGGACCTGAGCAGGCTCAACGAGGACCTGGACCACGTGCTGGGGGCCCTGCTGGAGAAGTTTCAGCAGGCGCAGGTCGGTTTCTGGAATGGCATCGACCAAACCAGCCAGGTCTGCCGCATGCGCTGGCTCGAGCACACGATCAAGGCCGCGCTGATCAGCAACATGCACGATCAGGGCCTGGACAACGATGAAAAGGCTGCCCTGTACGCTCTGCTCGCCGAGGCCCATGAAGACCTGGTCATCAGCGCAGTGAGCGTAAGCCTGAAAACAGCAGGCGGGACGCTGCCGGTAACACTGGCGGGCCTGCTGCTGAGCATGACGCACGGCTCGCGGCGCCTGCTTCTGCATTGCAAGCCTGATGGCAGGGTGCGCAGGTTCACCGACCTTGCAGCCTTCGCCAGCGCACTGCAGGACGAGTTGGCCCGGGGCTATCGCTTTGAGCGACTGTCATGGGCGCACACCCCCGTGATTGGCAGTCCATTCGCCTTTCAGGCCAGGCAAATGCTCAATGCCATGCTTGAAGACATCGAGCGCTTGCGCCTCGGCTCGTTGACCTCGGTGAGTGACCTGCAGAACCAGTTGCACCGGCTGACCGACCCAAGTGCGCACTTTCTGAACCAGGCCTGTCGGCTGCACGACTCGCCTGCTGTCAGCCTGCCGGCATGGCTGGCCGACGCCGAGGGCAGCGACCGTTACGCCTATCATGCGGCGCTGCTCGACCTGGCGGCTCAGCAAGGGCAGGCCAAAGGTTCCACCTCACTCAGCGATATCGACGACCTTCAGCGCTACGCCAAACGCCGCCTGCGCGAACAACTGCAAAGCAGCTACCCGCAGGTGGCACAGCACGACCCTGACGAGGTCATGATCGAGGTTTCACAAAGCATCGTCGGCAACACGATACAAGGCGGGCAATCGCTGCCCCTGCGCAGGGTAAGCTTGACTGAGCTGGCGATCGCTCGCCTGCGCCTGGGCGCTGGCGAGGTAATGACTGGCGTGACGGTGCCCACTGGCGGCAAGCCCGGCGGTTGGCTGAGCATCGAGCAGATCAACGCGCTGATACACGAAGTGGATATTGGTGGCCACTACCCTCGCTATCTGGACACTACAGTGGCCGAACAACCACGCAGGGCCGAGCGGATCCGGCAATACGCCCGGGAATGGCGTAGCCACTTGCTGTTCAGCACCCTCCAGGCCAGCATCCAGCAACAGCTGAGCGAATCCGCGCGCGATGCGCTACTGGCTTGTTGCCAAGGTAACGGCGATGGCCAGCCACTGCGCATTGCCCCCTTGGCCTTTCTTTGCGCGCCAGGCGCTGCGACCACGGACATCGCCCACGGCATGTTCCTCATCAAGCTACCCGCCACGCACGGCTGGGTCCTGTACCGACCGTTCTATGCCAGCCAGGCCCTGCTGGAGTTCGCTGAGCTGGATCAGCTGATGGCCGCAATCCGCACTGAAGGTGAATTGCAACAAAGTGTCCTCGACTGGCTGCATGAAGACGTACGCGCGGTATATGCAAACGACGGCTTCACGCGCCCTCACCTCCATCCCAGGCTGGAGCAACTGGCACATTTGCTGGGTGGGGACAGCCTGGTGGCGGATGAACTCGTGCAGCTGCTTCGACAACCGGTCGATTGCGTTTTCAGCCCCTGGCTCACCGATCTGGACACGCACCTGTTCGACGCCAGGATCAGCGCCATGCGTCTGGCCGCATCCACCAGCAGCATGTCCAACGCGCAGGAAAAATGGCAACTGGTGCAACAAGCGGCCTGGTCGTTGTTCAACAACCTGACCGTATTCTGGCGCGGCCCCTTGGCCGTCCTGACCTGGCTGGTGCAAGCGCTGTCGGCCACCCGGAATGATATATCGGTGTTGGCCAACGGTAGCGATGACGCGCGGATCGTGGCGACAGTCGACCTGCTGACCAACCTGGCCATGCTTCTGGCACACCGAGATGCGCCCCTCCCCGCCAGCGGCTTGCCGGCTGAGAGGTTGCGATTCGCCGAGCCCGTCGAGCCGGACGGTGCCATGACAGCGGTCGCAGACAAACCGCATGAGCGCACCTGGGAAACACTGACCACCGAACAGAAGGCCGTGCCAATGCGGCTCTCCAGCTGGCACAACAACCAACGCATGGGCAACCTGACGCCGCCCGAGCGCCAGGCGCTGGTCAAGCTTCGGGCCACCTTGTCGCTGGAGGGTCATGCACCGTTGGTAGAGGGCCGCCTGCGCGGGTTGTATAAAATCGCCGACCGCCACTATGTGGCACTGCAGGGGGTAGCGTACGAAGTACAGGAGACATGGGGCGGCATACAGATCGTCGGCCCGGACCCGAGCAGCAGTGAATGGCAATCACGATGGCAGGGCGCACCCGACGGTTACCACATCGTAGGCCGTGAACGTAGCAGAGGCCCTTGGCTGACGCGCTGGAACGGAGAATGGGCGCTCAACCTTAAATTGGCAGGTGGCATGCCCAGGACCAGCAGGTCCATCAACGCCGACAACCAGCAGCGCTACTCACAACTGCACGATGCGGCAATGCGCAATGGCGACGCGCTGAACAAGCTGCGCCCTCTCATGGAACGCAACAGCCAGCGCCTTGCCGATCATGACGAGCTCGCCGCAGCCTACCGCCGCGCGTCGCAAGCGTTGCCCGCGCATGAGCGCGCCAATCCACCAGAAGCACTGCAGGCGCAAAAACAACAGCTGCTGGCCCAGCGTCGGCTACATGCCACCGAGCTCAAGGCTTCTGCGCTGTTCCTGGAGAATCAGGGCGAGATTCTGCAAGCGAACGTCAACACCTTCAGGGAGCTGAGTGAACCGCGCTTTCTAAGGCTCGACACCACCGAAAACAACGCACGCAAATTCAGCAACTGGTTCGGGGCGGCCATCGAAAACGACATGCTGTTATGCCAACGTCTGCTGGAACAAGTCGATCGTGAACTGCTGGTGGAGCAGGGCAAGCGCATGGTGCGGCTGCCGCAGACCGACGAGCAGATTCAGAGCTATCTCAGCTACCGTGACAGCGTTCGCGACTCGCTGCAGGCCAGCCGCCGTCTGCTGGTGGTCAGCCGACGCCTGGATCGGGCCATACCCGAAGCATTGGAAAACAGCAAAATCGACTTCGCCGACAAGGCCACCAAGATCGAAAACGCCATCAAACGGCGCACCTATTCAACGCTAGTGGTGCGCGCGCAATTAATCGGCGACCTGGCCTACCTGACACTGGACAAGACCAAGCTAACCGCCGAAGCAGCGGACAACCTGCTGCCGTTACGGGAGGTGCTCAGCAACAATGAACTGAGCCGTACGGTCTGGAGCCATGACGGCCTCGCCACGGCCGACGGCTCTGCCGAAGACAAGGCCGACGTGCTGGAAGATGTGCTACGCCGGTATCGCGCGATACTCGACAAGGCCCACTACATGAGGTCGCTCAGCGACCCGGCCCTGGACGAGGCCATCCTCGATGAATATATCCAGGAAATGCAAGCGCTGGTACACACGACCGAAGCCCAGCTGGCCACGGCGTTGGCCAGCCTCGACAAAGGCATCGCCACGCCGCCGCAGCGCACAATCCAGCACCCGATGCCGGCCAGGCGCACGGTGATCCGCGTCGCACGCGGGCGCCCGGCGCTGGTCGAAGCGCAAGGCGACCGCGCGGTTCAACGCAACCCGCTGAATCAGCAACCCGCTGGCAACTACGAGCGACGCGGCAATGAGTGGCATGAGCAAGTCGCCCAGCCGCGCGCCGCAGAGTCCGACCTGTCCCAGCTGCGCACGGAAGCCAGGCACCTGCTGGCAAGAATTGACGAAAAACTCGACTTCGCAGCCCGCTACGCAAACCAGCCCAATAGCCTGGCTGACTTTCTGGACTGGCCTATCGATGACATGAGCGCGCTGGCGCGACAACTGGAGCGGACCGACGGCAGCCTGGTCGATCAGCTGCGCCAGGCGATCGCCAGGGTCAGCGAGCGCAAGCAGCTGCTGCTCACCAATGCCTACCTGAACTCCCGCCACCCAGACAGCGCCGCCTTGCGCTACCTGGTAGGGCAGCAGCGCGTCTCGATCAGGCCAGGCATAGTGCGCAAGGCGCTTCGCCACGCCGATGACTACCTCGACACCTACCTGATCAGCGACGTCCAAGCGCCGCAAACGGTACTGTGGGAGGCCCACTTTCATTACCGTACTGCGGATGCCCAGCCCCATGATTTCGTCAAAGGCCACCTGAAATTCCGCGAGCCCCGCGCTGTCGGCCGGGACGCCGAACTGGAGCTGGCCAGTAACCCGCGGGAGCGAATAGCGATTTACCGTGGCGACCTGCGCCTGGCACAGATTGCCGATCTCATCCCGTTTCCGCCCGCGTTACCATAGCAGGCCGCGCGCGCTGGGCCTCAGGCCAGGGCCTTGTCCAGTGCGCGCTCGATTTCGCCCTTGATGGTACCGCTCATCATCGACAGCATCATGCCCAGCTTCAGCTCCACGCGGATGCTGTCCTCACCGATATGCACGCTACCGTTGGCGCCGCTGCGCGCCACGTCGACCCGGTCACCGTTCCAGGTGGCCTTGAGGTCGTATTCGCGGGTCAGCCTGTCGACCAGCGCTTCGGCCTTGGCACGGGCGGCATCGCGGCCGAGGGAATGTTTGCGTTCGACGCTGATCTGAGTCATGCAGGTGTTCCTGAAGATGAAGACATAATGGGCATTATGCCCGCCCCTGCCCACTGGCACACCCCGCCAAGACAAATCCGCCCGTTCGCCCTAGAATGGCGGTAATTTTTTCCGGTGAAGCGATATGAACGACCAGCGCAAAGGCGACCACGCCGAACCCACCACCCATTTCGGTTACCAGGATGTCCCTGAAAGCCAGAAGGCGAAGAAAGTCGCCGAGGTGTTCCACTCGGTAGCGGCCAAGTACGACCTGATGAACGACGTGCTTTCCGGCGGCATGCACCGCCTGTGGAAGCGCTTCACCATCGAGTTGTCGGGCGTACGCGCCGGCAACCGTGTGCTGGACATCGCCGGCGGTACCGGCGACCTGGCCGCCAAGTTCTCGCGGCTGGTCGGCCCGACCGGCCAGGTAGTGCTGGCCGACATCAACGAGTCGATGCTCAAGGTCGGCCGTGACCGCCTGCTCGACCGTGGCGTGGCCGGCAACATCGAGTTCGTCCAGGCCGACGCCGAAAAGCTGCCATTCCCCGACAACCACTTCGACTGCGTGACCATTGCCTTCGGCCTGCGCAACGTTACCCACAAGGACGAAGCCATCCGCTCGATGCTGCGCGTGCTCAAGCCGGGCGGTCGCCTGCTGGTGCTGGAGTTCTCCAAGCCGACCAACAAGCTCATGTCCAAGGCCTACGACGCCTACTCGTTCGCCTTCATGCCGCTGGCCGGCAAGCTGATCACCAACGACTCGGAGAGCTACCGTTACCTCGCTGAGTCGATCCGCATGCACCCGGATCAGGAAACGTTGAAGGCCATGATGGTCGAGGCCGGTTTCGACCGCGTCACCTACCACAACATGACCAGCGGCATCGTCGCCGTGCACCGGGGAATCAAACCCTGATGCTGCTGGCCGGGCTGCTCGCCAGCGTCGAACATGGCCTGAACCGCGTGCTGCGCATGGACAGCACGGCCCTGCCGCGGCTGGCCGCGCTGGAAGGCAAGGTCATCGAGATCGACTGCCGCCAACCGGCCCTGCAGGTGTTCATCCTGCCCGATGAAGAGGGCCTGATGCTCGCCGCCCACTGGCAAGGCGAGGTCGACTGCAGCCTGCGCGCCCCGGCCGGCAGCCTGGCACAACTGGCCGTAGCCAGGGACAAGACTGCCGTGCTGCACAGCCCGCAAGTCGAACTGCATGGCGACAGTGCCGTGCTGCTCGACCTGTTCGGCGTGCTGCAGGACCTGGAGCTCGACTGGGAGCACGAGCTGCAACGCTGGCTCGGCCCGGTCGCCACCGCGCTGCTGGCCGGCCATATCCGCCTGCGCGCACGCTGGACCCGCCAGGGCCTGGCGCGCTTCAGCCAGAACCTTTCCGAGTACCTGGCCGAAGAATCCCGCACCCTGGTCGGCAAACGCGAAGCCGAAGCCGCCTTCAGCGAGCTCGATGCCCTGAAGCTCGATACAGAACGCCTCGAGGCGCGCCTCAAGCGCCTCTCCCGATCCCTTGATATCAGCGATAACGCATGAAGCTGCTCGCCGTCCGCCGTCTTTTTCGCATCCAGCGTGTAGTCATCCGTTACCGGCTGGATGACCTGCTGTTCGACTACCCGCTGCCCTGGTGGCTGATGAGCCTGCGCCTGCTGATGCCGTGGCGTTGGCTCCCGCGCAAGCCGTCCGAGCTCAGCCGTGGCGCGCGCCTGCGCCTGGCGCTGCAGGACCTTGGGCCGATTTTCATCAAGTTCGGTCAGCTGCTGTCTACCCGCCGCGACCTGCTGCCAACCGACATCGCCGATGAGCTGATGTTGCTGCAGGACCGCGTGCCGCCGTTCGACCCGCAAAAGGCCGTGGTGCTGATCGAAGAGCAGCTCGGCGCCCCGGTCAGCCAGGTGTTCAGCCGCTTCGACGTCGAGCCACTGGCCTCGGCCTCGGTGGCTCAGGTTCACGCTGCCCGCCTGAAAAGCGGCGAAGAGGTGGTGGTCAAGGTAGTCCGGCCAGGCCTCAAGCCGGTGATCGCCGCTGATATTGCCTGGCTGTTCCTGATCGCCAAAGGTGCCGAGCGTGTCTCTGCCGATGCTCGCCGCCTGCACCCGGTGGAAATCGTCGGCGATTACGAAAAAACCATCTACGACGAACTCGACCTGCTGCGCGAAGCGGCGAACGCCAGCCAGCTACGGCGCAATTTCGAAGGTTCCGAGCTGATGTATGTGCCACAGGTGTACTGGGACTGGTGCCGGCCGAAAGTACTGGTGATGGAACGCATCTATGGTGTGCCGGTGACCGACATGGCCACGCTCGCCGATCAGCGCACCGACATGAAGATGCTGGCCGAACGCGGCGTGGAAGTATTCTTCACCCAGGTGTTCCGCGACAGCTTCTTCCACGCCGACATGCACCCCGGCAACATCTTCGTCAGCACGGTACGCCCCTGGAGCCCGCAGTACATCGCCATCGACTGCGGCATCGTCGGCAGCCTGACGGACGAGGACCAGGATTACCTGGCGCGTAACCTGATTGCCTTCTTCAAGCGAGACTACCGCCGCGTCGCGCAACTGCACATCGACTCGGGCTGGGTACCGGTGCACACCAAGGTCAATGAATTCGAAGCAGCGATCCGTACCGTCTGCGAGCCGATCTTCGAAAAACCGTTAAAAGATATTTCCTTCGGCCAGGTGCTGATGCGTCTGTTCCAGACGGCACGGCGTTTCAACATGGAAGTCCAGCCGCAGCTGGTCCTGCTGCAGAAAACCCTGCTCAACATCGAAGGCCTGGGCCGTCAGTTGTACCCCGACCTGGACCTGTGGAGCACCGCCAAGCCGTTCCTCGAACGCTGGATGCGTGACCGCATGAGCCCGAAAGCCGTGCTTGGCAACATCCACAGCCAGGTCGAGCAGTTGCCGCACCTGGCCGACATGGCCCGCGACGTCCTCGAACGCCTGTCACAACCGCACCTGCACGACCCGCAACTGCCTGAACGCCGTCGCCAGGGCGACCGCTGGGCGCTGCGCCTGCTGGGTGCCGGCCTGCTGGGCGGTGGTGCGGTACTGGCTGCTGGTGCCGCCGAGGCCGCGAGCCTGACCGCCCCTGCCGCCTGGCCTGCCTGGCTGATGCTGGCCGCCGGCCTTTACCTGATCGTGCGCCAATAGCCAGCCGCGCCCATGGCTGGCACACTAGCGCAAAGGGCCCGGCACAGGAGCGGGCCCGCTTTGGAGTCGACGATGAAAGACTGGCTGGACGAGATCAAGTGGAACAGCGAGGGCCTGGTACCGGCTATCGCCCAGGACCACAAGACCGGACGCGTGCTGATGATGGCCTGGATGAACCGCGAATCGCTGGCCCTGACCGCCGCCGAGCAACGCGCCATCTACTGGTCGCGTTCGCGTGGCAAGCTGTGGCGCAAGGGCGAGGAATCCGGGCATGTGCAGAAGCTGCATGAAATGCGCCTGGACTGCGATGCCGATGTGATCATCCTGATGGTCGAGCAACTGGGCCATATTGCCTGCCATACCGGCCGTGAAAGCTGCTTCTACCGCGTCTTCGAAGACGGCCAGTGGAAAACCGTCGACCCGGTCCTGAAAGACCCGGATGCCATCTACAGCGCAGGACACTGACATGAGCGACACCCTCAACCGCCTGGCCGAAGTGCTTGAAGAACGCAAGCAAGCGGCCCCCGACAGCTCCTACGTTGCCAGCCTGTACCACAAGGGCCTGAACAAGATCCTCGAAAAGCTTGGCGAAGAGTCGGTCGAGACGATCATTGCCGCCAAGGACGCTGCGGTCAGCAAGGATTACAGCGATGTCATCTACGAAACCGCCGACCTGTGGTTTCATAGCCTGGTAATGCTCAGTGCGCTGGGCCAGCATCCGCAAGCCGTGCTCGATGAGCTGGAACGTCGCTTCGGTTTGTCCGGGCATGATGAGAAGGCCGCACGCCAACCGTCGGCCTGATGTATTTTCCCCCTGTGGGAGCGGGTTCACCCGCGAAGAATGCAACGCGGTGGCACCGGCTTCGCCGGTGTTCGCGGGTAAACCCGCTCCCACAGGGGCCGCGCTGCCGAAAAAATTCGCTGTACCTGTAAATTTCAGGAGTACGAAATGGGTATCTTTGACTGGAAACACTGGATCGTCCTGCTGGTCGTCGTGGTCCTGGTGTTCGGCACCAAGAAGCTGAAGAACTTCGGCAGCGACCTGGGCGAGTCGATCAAAGGCTTCCGCAAGGCCATGAGCGACGAAGAGAACAAGCCGGCCGAGCAGACTCCGCCGCCTGCCCAGCCCGTTCCACCGGTGCAGAACACTGCCCAGCAGAACCAGGGCCACACCATCGAAGGCCAGGCCCAGTCGGTCCAAGAGCCGCAGCGGAAAGACTGACTAATGTTCGGCATCAGTTTCAGCGAGCTGCTGCTCGTCGGTCTGGTCGCCCTGCTGGTGCTCGGCCCCGAGCGCCTGCCCGGTGCCGCGCGCACGGCAGGCCTGTGGATCGGCCGGCTCAAGCGCAGTTTCAACAGCATCAAGATGGAAGTGGAGCGCGAGATCGGCGCGGACGAAATCCGCCGCCAGCTGCACAATGAGCACATTCTGCAGATGGAAGAGGAAGCCAAGCGCATCCTCAACCCGATGACGCCACCGGCGCAGCCGCCTGTCACCACCGCCACCGTGCAGCCGCCCGCCGGGCTCGAAGCCAGGCCGGTCGAGACCGCTGCCACCCCGGCCACGCCTTCTGAACCGCCTCAACCGCCGCGAGCCCCATGAGCGAAAATCCGGAACATGACCAGCCTATGCCGCTGGTTTCGCACCTGACCGAACTGCGCACCCGCCTGCTGCGCTGCGTTGCCGTCATTTTCCTGATCTTTGCCGGGCTGTTCTCCTTCGCCCAGCAGATCTACACCCTGGTCTCCGCACCGCTACGCGAGCACTTGCCGGCCAATGCCACGATGATCGCCACCGATGTGGCATCACCGTTCCTCACGCCCTTCAAGCTGACCATGATCGTCTCGCTGTTCCTGGCGATCCCGTTCATCCTGCAGCAGATCTGGGGTTTCATCGCACCCGGGCTCTACCGTCATGAAAAGCGCATCGCCATTCCGCTACTGGTGTCGAGCATCTTCCTGTTCTACGCCGGCATGGCCTTCGCCTACTTCCTGGTGTTCCCGCTGATCTTCGGCTTCTTCGCCAGCGCCACGCCGGAAGGCGTGTCGATGATGACCGACATCGCCAGCTACCTCGACTTCGTGATGACGCTGTTCTTCGCCTTTGGCGTGGCCTTCGAAATACCGGTGGCGGTGGTGCTGCTGGTATGGATCGGCGTGGTCGATGTGAAGTACCTCAAGAAGATTCGCCCCTACGTGATCATCGGCTGCTTCGTGGTCGGCATGGTCCTTACCCCACCGGACATCTTCTCCCAGACCCTGCTGGCCGTACCCATGTGGCTGCTGTTCGAGATCGGCGTGCTGTGCGGCAGCCTGATCCGCAAACGCAGCGAAGCCGACGATAGCGCCGCCAACGACCATAACGACCAGCCACCAGCGACCCAACCGTGAACCTGTTGCTCCTTGAAGAGGCCGACTTCGTCTCGGCCAACCGCGTCGTTCTCGCAGACCGGCGTTTCACCCACATGCAGGACATCCACCGTGTGGCGGTGGGCGACAATTTGCGCGTGGGCCGTATCAACGGCCTGATGGGCAAGGCCACGGTGCTGCGCCTGGAAAAGCACGAAGCCGAACTGGAAGTCGTCTTTGACCAGCAGCCACCGGCCAAGCTGCCGCTGACCCTGGTGCTCGCCGTACCTCGGCCGAAAATGCTGCGCCGGCTGTTCCAGACCGTGGCTACCCTCGGCGTGCCGCGGCTGATCCTGCTGAACAGCTACAAGGTCGAGAAAAGCTTCTGGCAAACACCCTTCCTGCAACCGGAAAGCATTCGCGAAAACCTCATCCTTGGCCTGGAACAAGCGCGCGACACCGTGCTGCCCGAAGTAATCATCGAGAAGCGCTTCAAGCCGTTGCTCGGCGCGCTGCGCAAGCGCCCGCAGGCGATCCTGTTCATCGACGAAATCCACACCATCATTGGTGCCGGTGCGGCGTCTGGCGGG
>NZ_JAFGYI010000335.1:0-449 GCF_017490905.1 Pseudomonas sp. 32_A
GTTCTTGTTCTGCTGCTGCGCGCGCAGCGCGATCTGCTGCGCGTGAATCCGCTTGCCGCCCGACGCCTGCATCTCGGCGAGCGCGGCGAGCGCGCCCTCCGCGTCGCGGCCGTCCGCGCGCATGTCGGCCGTCGCGAGCCGGCGCGCGTCCTGCCATTCCTGCCCGCTCACCTTCGCGAGCCACTCGTCGCGCCGCGCATACTCGTGCATCCGGTGCGTCGCGGCCGCGGCGACGAGGCTCGCGGCCGACTGGTTCGCGTCGACCGCGAGCGCGTCGCGCGCGGCTTTCTCCGCGCGCGAGAAGCGGCCCGCGTACAGGTTCGCGAGCGCGTCGCGCAACGCGGCCTGCGCACGCTCGTTGCGCATCCGCGCGCGATACGCGGCCACGCGCTGCGGCATCCGCCAGACGTTGCGCACGATCCGCATCAGTGCGTACAGCACGATGAACG
>NZ_JAFGYI010000336.1:0-449 GCF_017490905.1 Pseudomonas sp. 32_A
CGCGCGACGCGGGCCGCGCGCTCGCCGCGACGGCGGCGTCTTCCTGCACTGCAATGTCCGACATGACGAAAAACCTCGCGGCGGTGGTCCGGCGCCGTTCGATCGAACGGACGGACGCGGTGTGCGATCGCCACGTGCACGCTCGTGACGAACGCGTGTGCGGCCTGTGCGCTCGCGACGCGGGCGGCTCGCGCGTTCACGTGCGCGGCTCTTGCGCTTGTATCTTGCGCGCGGCGTCCGCGGCGTGAAGCGCGCCGTCGCGCGGGCCGGCGGCGGGGAACGCGTGCGTGCGTCCGCGAACGTGCGCGACGCAGACGCGTTCGTCATCGACGCGCACGTTGCAAACGCGCACGTCGCAGACGCGCATGTCACCCACCCACACGCCGCAAACGCGCGTTCGCATCCGGCGCCGGGACGTCGCGCCCGGGTTGCGAGCGAAGGCATTGTAC
>NZ_JAFGYI010000337.1:0-448 GCF_017490905.1 Pseudomonas sp. 32_A
TTTTAAAAACTGTTTGATACAAATTTTCTGGAATATCACTGTACGACAAAATTGCCTTTATTAATTTCATATGATTAATTTTCAAAACTAATTTTCCACTTTGAAGCATTGGGAATTCTTCGACTATTTCGTTTAGAACACAAATAGTTTCAGCTTCAGGTAATAAATGATTTGTGTTGATATGCTTTGGAGTGACAATATCAAAAGCACATTCCCACAATTCTTTTGGATGATTTCCGGATAATTTACTTTGTCTATAAACTTTTGATATTGAGTATCTTCTGAGATGATTAATTTTGTTCTTAGCAACAAACCTAGCAAATGGAACTCGTAGATTGTAAGGCAAAGTAACAATTGTTCCATTGTGATCCAATAACAAAAATACATCAGTTAGGTTAAATTTTCTCATAGAATATTTTGGAATGAAAGTTGGAATTTGAACTGGAAC
>NZ_JAFGYI010000338.1:0-448 GCF_017490905.1 Pseudomonas sp. 32_A
TGCTGCTCCTGCGCGGCGCTCAGGTTCAGCTTGTCGTGGATGCGCTGCATCATCATGAACGGGCCGCCTTCCATATGATGATGGTCGCCCAGGCCGCCCGGCGGCGGCATGTCGGGGGGCGCCGCGCGCGAGGCGGCGCTGAACGACAGGGCGAGCACGGCGGCGGCGATGGCGAGGCGGGAAGTCTTCTTATACATTGAGTCACTCCTGTATTGAACGATCCGGTGCTGCGGCGGGCTCGGCGCCTGGGCGTCCGCGCTTTCGGCGCCGGCCGACATCCGGTAATGCGCAGCGTAGCCAAGCGTGCGCGCCGCCGTGTTACGCGCGCCGCCGCCGCGTTTACCGCGCATTACACTTTGCTTGCGCAGTAATCCGCAGTAACCCTTTCGGGGATTTGTTTCGCTCAGCCCGGCCACCCCACACGGTAAACTTCACGCCATGACTACTC
>NZ_JAFGYI010000339.1:0-447 GCF_017490905.1 Pseudomonas sp. 32_A
TGCGCAGCCGTTGCCGCCGAATCAGTCGACCACGCTCGCGAATCCGGCGTCGGTGAATTGCGAAAAGCTGGGCGGCAAGGTGGTGATCCACGATGGGCCGCGCGGCCAGTTCGGCATCTGCGCGTTCAAGGACGGGCGCGAGTGCGAGGAATGGGCGCTCTATCGCGACGACCGCTGCGTGCAGCTCGATGCGCACGGCTGGCCGATCGCGCAACGCGGCGGAAAGCCCGCGTCGAAGTGACCAAGCAGCGCGGCGCGCGTTGTCCTGCCGGCGCGTTCGACGCGCGGGCGCCGGCATGAAGGGGCTCGCGAACGCGCACGCGATGTCTCGATGCCGCCGGCGCGGCCGGCCGGCAAGGCTGTAAGCCTGTTGTTATACTTTCGCTGCCCGGGGACGACCCCGGGCCGTCGATGTTCAACGGGGACGACCCCAATTGATTCATGGAG
>NZ_JAFGYI010000047.1:0-40828 GCF_017490905.1 Pseudomonas sp. 32_A
CAGCATGCCCGACAGCTTTCGGCCGTCGGCAGCCTTCCGGCAACCGACCTGCCCCCCGCCGCCCACCGCCTCGACGTCGCCGTCCCCGGCCGTAAATGGCAACAGATCGAAGCCTTCGCCAGCCACCTGGCCTTTCGCGAACAGCCCCATCATTGGCTGGACTGGTGCTCCGGCAAAGGCCACCTCGGCCGCCGCCTTCTGCAACCCGGTCAACACCTGACCTGCCTGGAATACGACGCCGAACTGGTCGTCGCCGGCCAGGCCCTGAGCGCGCACCACCACCTGCCGGCGCAACACGTGCACCAGGATGTGATGGCCAACGACAGCGCCCGCCACCTGGCTGGCGACAAAAGCGTGGTCGCCCTGCACGCCTGTGGCGACCTGCATGTGCGCCTGATGCAACTGGCCAGCCAGCAAGGTTGCCGGCAACTGGCCGTGGCGCCCTGCTGCTACAACCGCATCGGGGCGCAGCAATACCAGCCTTTATCCACAGCCGCCCAAGCCTCCAGCCTGCGGCTGTCACTGGACGACTTGGGCCTGCCCTTGAGCGAAACCGTTACCGCCGGCGCCCGCGTGCGGCGCCAGCGCGACACCTCGATGGCCCGGCGCCTCGGCTTCGACCTGCTACAACGCCAGCAGCGCCAAACCGACGCGTACCTGCCGACCCCGTCACTACCCGTGGCCTGGCTGGAGAAGCCCTTCGAGCAGTACTGCTGCGACCTGGCCGACCTCAAGCAATTGCAGCTGACTGGCAACCCGGACTGGGCCGCCCTGGAAGCCGCCGGTTGGCAGCGCCTGGCCGAGGTCCGCAACCTGGAGCGGGTGCGCAACCTGTTCCGCCGGCCGCTGGAGCTGTGGTTGGTACTCGATCGTGCCCTGTTCCTCGAAGAACAAGGCTACAACGTGCGCCTTGGCCTGTTCTGCGACTACCCACTCACTCCACGCAACCTGCTCATCCTCGCCGAACGCGACTGTTAGCCGCAGCACAACCTGTGGATAACTCTGTGAACAAGCTTGTGATTACCTGTTGGATCCAAGCGCTATTTCAAGCGTTCGGCTTATTCCCGCTTGCACGCCAAGGCCAGTAAAAACAGGCGTTTGCGCAAAGACCAGCGGTGTAGCGGTCCGGCATGCCTTTCGCGCAAGTCGCCGATGCCACTTGTGCATAAACATTTCTTGTGGTTGGAGTTAGAGCTGCATACACGGTCTTTTGTAGGAGCGGCCTTGCGTCGCGAAAGGGCTGCAACGCAGCCCCGGCGATTCCTGAAACTGCATCGAAAATGGGGGCCGCCTTGCGGCCCATCGCGACACAAGGCCGCTCCTACACTGACCGCGTGAGCCTTCAGTGCGTCTTGTTCTTGGCAATCTCGATATCGTTCATCAGCGCCTTGGCCATGTCGCACAGATAATCGGCAGCGCCCAGGAATTTATGGTCATCCTCCATATCCCCCTCGCGCACCAGATGCTTGATGTAGCCCATCAGGATCGAGACATGCTCATAGGCAGCATCGACGGGGACACCAGGCTCCACGCGTAGCAGATTGAGGGATGGGTTACCGGCTGCGAGGAAGGTTTCAACGCCTGCGGTGGTGATGGGTTCGATGATGGTTTTCTTCATGGCATAAATCCTTACTCGGGGAGGGGACTGCCAGAAATCTTTCTCACGGATTTGGGTGGCAGCCGTACGCGGGGTGAGAAACCGGTCGAATAAGGAAGCCCGGCCAGACCGAAGTCTGCCCGCGTACGGCCACCATAAATGGGTAGCGCTTATTCGATCAGGGTTCTCACACCCGGTCGCCAGAGCGACCCGAAAACGGTATCCGTGAGCCATTTCCCCGACAACAGCGATACTTCGGCGGCGCCCGTAGGATAGTTCCGAAGCATCCAAACGCTGAAGCCATTAGCCCCCTAGTTCAGAATCTTCGTACAGCTGATGGCCCTTTCGCGGGTAAACCCGCTCCCACAGGAATCTCACAAGGCTTGAGAACAGTGATATACCTGTGGGAGCGGGTTCACCCGCGAAGAGGCCTGAACAGACAACAATAAAGCTAAAGCTTCACCGCTGATCCCGCCCTACGGTGTATCATCCGCCCCCCAAATCATTAAAAAGTGACGTCGCGCGCTGCCCGCCAGCCCCGCGACCTTCTGGCGTTGCGCCAGAACCGACAATGGACTAACGGACCCGACCATCGTGACCCAGACCAAGCCCCTCGCCCTGCTGACCCTCGCCCTGGCCCTGACCGGCTGCGCCAGCGGCACCGCGCCCCACCCCACCAGCAGCCTGGGCTGGAACCACCCCGCCATGCAGCTGGGCGGCGACAACGGCCTGCCCCTGCGCACCGAAAGCCCCTGCCGCAAGCGTGGCTGCGACAACGACAAGCTGTTCTTCAACCCGGGCAAAACCGAGCCGAGCGTCACCACCATCCACCGTGGCTGGTAGGAAAATTCTTCTTTCAGGCCGGTGACTTAGGTCATTTGCGCACAATCGCAAGGAAGTGGTTTACAGGCGCCAACCGATCGTTATAATGACGCCCCATTGCCGGTATAGCTCAGATGGTAGAGCAACTGACTTGTAATCAGTAGGTCCCGGGTTCGATTCCTGGTGCCGGCACCATTCAAGGTTCCATAGAAAGCTTTCAAAATCTCTGGAACCCCCGAAAAACCCGCCTTCTGGCGGGTTTTTTCGTTTTGGCGTTCCGTCGGATTCCGAGGGTAGCCAGCGCTAATAAGGGTAGTTTTAAGGATAGAGGTCCGTTTCGATATCGGAGACTACCCTTATGGCCCGCACCACTGCCCCGCTTACAGACACCGCCTGTCGCACGGCAAAGCCCAGAGAGCGCGAGTACAAGCTCTTCGACGGCGACGGTCTTTACCTGCTTGTGCAACCCAACGGCCGCAAAGGCTGGCGACTCAGGTACGTGAAACCGGATGGCCGCGAAGGCCTGACCGCTCTTGGCAGCTATCCGGTGGTCGGGCTGGGCGACGCACGCCGCAAGCGCTTCGAGATCAAGCAGCAGCTCGCCAACGGCATAGATCCCATCCAGTACAAGCAACAAACCAAGACCCAGGCCGTGATCAACGGCCGCACCTTCGAAAGCGTTGCGCTCGACTGGTATGCGAGCATGGTGCCGAAGTGGGCGCCCGGCCACGCCAAGACTGTGCTCAGCCGGTTGAAGACACATGTATTCCCTTTGCTTGGTGCCAAGGCAATCGTTGAGTTGGACACCCACGACCTCATGCAGCCACTGGAAGCCGTGACGAAGCGCGGCACCATCGACGTGGCGCTCAGGATCAAGAACTACCTGCAAAGCATCATGCGCGAGGCTAAACGGCTGCGGCTGATCACGGCGAACCCGGCTCACGACCTCGATGGCTCGATCAAGACACCACGGGTAACTCACCGACCCGCACTACCCTTATCGCGGCTGCCAGAGCTACTGGCATGCATTGAGGACTACAGAGGTCGCCCGCTCACGCGCCTCACGGTGATGCTGTCGTTGCATGTATTCGTACGTTCCAGCGAACTGCGCTTCGCCCGTTGGAACGAGTTCGACCTCAAGCGTGGAATCTGGGAAATCCCCGACACCCGCCCGGCGCTGGACGGCGTACCGTTTTCCACAAGAGGTACGAAGATGGCTGGGGACATTCACGTTGTACCCTTATCGCAGCAGGCAGTGACCTTGCTTGAGCAGATCTACGCGATCACCGGCAAGTTCGACCTGGTGTTCGCGGGAGATGCCAAACCGTGGAAACCGATGTCCGAGAACACGGTGAATGCCGCACTCAGGACGATGGGCTACGACACCAAGGTGGATATCTGCGGCCACGGATTCCGAGCCATGGCGTGCAGTGCGCTGGTCGAGTCCGGGCTGTGGTCGGAGACGGCTATCGAACGGCAGATGAGCCACAAGGAACGCAACAACGTTCGAGCCGCTTATACCCACAAGGCCGAGTTCCTCGAAGAGCGTCGGATGATCATGACTTGGTGGAGCCGGTTTCTGGAGGCGAACCGCGAGGACCATGTGACGCCACATGAGTTTGCCAAGCAGACGGGCGAGAACGTCACGCGCCTTCGCAGTGCCAAGAGGACCGAGTAGTCCGCCGCACCACCACCTCAACTCGCTGTGAAGTTACCCACAGCACCGCATGAAGCTCCTCCGCGCGGGTCCTTTCAAACGGGGCTGAAAAGCCGCCCCGTTTGAAAGGACCATCCCTAAGAAAAAACTGCTGGCACAGCTTACGTCTGTGGAAAACCACTGATGTCCACCGGAGGATAGTTTTATCCACAGGCGCTAAATCCCTGATATCGCGCTGCTTGACGAATATTGTCCACAAGCGTAGACCGGGAGTCGCAAGAGCTGTCGATGACAGCACCCCAGGTGACCCGAACCTTTAAGGTCACGCCGCTCCCGCGGTGGTTCACCCGCAAGTACGATTCGCGTCCGGCAGCTCGTACGGTCACTACCCATGTGATGGATGCCAACTCAATATCGTTGCCCCTGCGGCAACCACCCTACCCATCTGCTCAGCAGCAACCTATCCGCTTGGCCATTTCACGTGCGCCAACCTGCGCCCGTCTCTTTCACTGGAAAGAGACGGGCGCTCCTGACACTGCTGCAGCCCAGATCGCACAAGGCTCAGCGGCAATTCCCATCGTGACAATCGGCGTGACAAACGCCGATGTCACCAGCAACAGCCATGCAGATGATGGTGCCGCAGACCAGGGAATGGACTGCACCTGACTGACAGTCAGGCATGCCCCGGTCATCGCACCGCTGCGTTCACCCGACTCAGGATCTCGCGGCACTGGTCTCGTCAGCCAATGCAGCCTCCACCCGCCCACCGTTAACGGTGCTCAGGAGGCCAGATCATGAGATGCCCTTGCTCCCGGACGTAAGGAGCCGCCAGTCCCGCGTTAGAGGACATCCCCACAGGTCGCAGGGGCCTTGATCCCTGATAACACTCAACATTCTTGGCGGGATGACGTGGGGCGAGGATCGGAGAACAGGCGATGAGGTGATCGACATGGCATTGGTAGGTAGGCGGGATGGCCGCAATTTCGGCTATGGCAGGCAACTGAGCTATGCAGGGCCGCAGGCGTTGAAAGACATGTTCAGCGGCGGCCATTACGGCACTGTGAAGGCACACTGTCATCGGTGGCAGGCATTCGTGAAGTGGTGCCGCTCCGAACAGGGGCCCGGTATCAATGATGCGCGGCAGATTGATCGGAAAGTGTTGGCCGACTATGCGGCGTATCTGCGTGACGTGGTTAGGCGTGGGGACCTCGCCGTCAACACCGCACAAAACCGGCTATCTAGCGTTAACAGGACCATGGCGGCGCTTCGCGGTGATCAGTACGTGAAATTGCCCAGCCCGAGCAAGGCGTTGGGTATGCAGCGCACCGGGGTTCGACAGTCGGTGCCACAGGGCCAAGACCGCGAACAGGTTAAGCAGATCGTCGAGGCGCTTTGCCGTCATCATCAGCTCCGGGCCGCTGCGATCGTTCTGTTGGCGCGAGCCACCGGTATGCGCTTGCGAGAGGCCATCTTGGCTGACCTGCCACGGCTTAGCCTAGAGGCTAACGAGCTGGGCAGGATCAACATTCAAGATGGCACCAAAGGCGGCCGCGCCGGCGCCTCCGCACCCCGCTGGGTTACGGTGGATGATCATATTCGTGGTGCGCTTGGATTTACACAGCAGGTCTCTCCTGCCGGTAGCCGCAACCTGGTTGCACCAAGCGAAAGCTACCTGAATGTTTTGCAGAAAATCGTCCGCCCTGCGCGGAACATCCTGCATACACACAGCCTCAAGGGCTTCCATGAATTACGAGCGGCCTACGCATGTGAACGCTATGAGCAAATCACCCAGCATCCCGCGCCTATCAACGGCGGCCAATGTTGCCGGGTAGATAGGCACCTTGATCGTCAGGCCCGTAGACAAATTTGCTATGAGCTGGGACACGGTCGTACAGATGTGGCTTCCGCTTACATCGGTGATCGAGCATGAGCAAGGCATTCGACATGGAGCTATTCCTTGTAGGCGTCCTGACGGGGTCACACTCCACGCGCCTGCGTCATCTCCGCCAGGCAATAGCCATTCGAGCAGCAATTGCCAAACGCTGGCAAATAGACAATCCATGGGCTTGGCAGCGAAAGCACTTTAGGTGGATTATGATTACGCATATGAAAACTCGCTCACCCTCGACCAAATATTATTACTGGCTAACCATGAACCTGATATTAGCTCGGTTAGGCAAAGCGCAACAAACAACTAAGAAATGCGCCTCAAAAACCTAATTATGAGGCGCCCCTAAAATACATTTATACTGTTATATTTTTTGGCAACATAGAGACAGAGGCTTGAGACAATCCTGCACGCTTGAATTTATACCGCATATACGTTGACACTTCCATCTCATGGTTTGACAACAAAATCTGACGATCTGAAAGCTCTACCCGTAACAAATCACTCAATGAAGCAATGTTAATCTCATCCATTGACTGTACTGGGTCATCAATCAGTATGAATGGATTAAGAGCATATACCCTATTCAATGTTAGGAAAAACGCCAAACCTAATGATGCGATTTGCCCACTACTCATAGACAGGATTGCATCATGATCAGACTTCAGCGCAGTATTGAATTTCAGTATATCTCCTTTACCGCTCACTATAAACAAACCTAACCCACGCTGATAATTCTGTATGAGTCGTCCACTATAAATATGGAACAACAGCTCTATGTCACCAATAGTCTTTTTCGCATACTGCTTCGCAGTTTCGTCCAATTGCTTTCTAAGCTTAACAATTTTTGCTTTTATTTTCTTTCCAGCTTCAATCCTAGATCTGAGCTTACCAAGCTCCGCTACTTTAGACTTATACTCTTCGCTTTTGAATTTAGAATGAGCGGCTCTGAGATAGGATTCTTTATTTTCAAAATCTGAAATGCTAAGTAAGGTTATATCTGATGCGTTCAAGAAAGCCATCTCTAAGCTAGATGACCAGCCTAAAGGAAGCACATCACTTTCTGGTTTTTTAGCTGTAGCAATAATCCCTTTTGCCTCATTAAACCGTAACAGCAGAGCTGCATCATCAGCCGTAAAACTTAGATCTTTCGATACGCCATACTGCACCAACTGCAAAACCACTTCACTTATAATTGAGAACTTAGATTCTGCTACTGTGAGAGCCTTAAAAAGAATACTATCGAAATCTTTTGCGACTAGGCCACGCTGCTGCGTGAAGTCTGCTATCTGTAAATTCAGTAAGTCCTGTATTGACTTTATTGTCTCTTCTAACTTCTGAGCAGAAGCATCTATTTCAGATCGAATTCTTTCCGCATTATTTAAAGCAGCTTCCTCTAACGCAGCGTAAGTCGCCCATGAGAACCCACAGAATGGACAACCGGAAATTTCCAAGTCTTCACATTCTTTGTGTTGTCGTAGCAACTCTGCATGAGCACTTAGTAAATTTACAAGCTTTGCGTTCTTAGCTGCACTATCAGACTTAATTAGATCCCGCGCCTCAATGAGACTATTCACACCGACCAAATCAGCAGCATTCTTAAGACTTTTTAAATCTACTTCCTTTATCTCTGAAGCTGGCTTTCTGAATATCAAAAGATCATGATCCAGCCCAACTAGCGTCGAGTTTTTTACTTTCAGACCTTCATATCCAGCTACCTCAGCACCCAACTGAAGAGCCAACTTTATATCGTCCTCTCTTTTTAAAAACTCATCAATATTACTATTGGCCTTTCTCGTCAGAACCTCATCAAAGTTCTGATGTATTTTAAATATATCCCGCAATTCACGTATCAGGGTTTCAATATCATTATCATTTACAGCCGATAGAGGCTGTTCAACATCCCAACCAGGCGACGGCAGCGCGGTACTCAACCGCTTGAAGTCAACGGCATTCTCGGAATCTTGGAACTGACCACTAAGCTGTCTAATTTTTTCATTCAACTCAGCTTGGAGGTCAGTATGCTCTTTCCCAGTGTAAGACTCCGTAATAATACTTTCTAACGCGGAGCAATATGATATCTGACTCGTTAATTTATCGGTATTAATCAGATGTTCAATACCTTTTTTTCTTTCAGTGGCGTCCGTCGAGTACAGGTACCTATTCTGCCCTTGCTCAAGATAGTTCAATAAAGAGAAATTTTTTAAGAAGTTTTCTCCTAGAATACTCTCTAGTTCTTTAGAATCAAGACTCACTCCAAACTCAGTGGAGTCGATACTGCTTATTTCGTAAAGCTTAAAAATAGAGAAATTGTCAGGTGCATTATTATCCGGGTTCGATAAGTCCGCCATGGTAGCAACACGAGCTAGGAAAATTGACTCCCCTGAATCTTGATTTATTAGCTCCGCTCTAATAGCGATGTCGCCTTCTTTATTTCTATTCCAATATATGTTTTCTTCGAATTGTTTTTTGCGCGAACGCTTTGCAACTGTTGCATCATTTGTATTGATAATTCTTTGTATAACGCCAGTAAACAAAAGCTCCAACGCATCAAATATGCTCGTTTTTCCAAATCCATTGGGGCCATCCAAAGTGATCATGGAGGCAGCTCGAAAATCAATAGATGTATTTTCAAACGGCTTGAAATTTTCAATCTTAAGGCTAGATATTTTCCATTTCTTCATGAACCAGAGTCTCGATTAGTTTGTCTGCTTCAATCCCAGATGCAGAAGCATTAAAGATTCTGAGATGAAGATCGGTCAATTTTTTCTCGGCAAGTGCTTCCTCTACATAAATATCAAGCGGCTTCAGTGAGCTTTCCTTAACTGGAACCTTTACAAATGGGAGCTTTATAAAAATTCTCGCCGCAACACTATATAACGTAGGCGATAGCGGTTGATCTCGATATTCTGCAAACATCCTATCATCGACAACCATCGCTGAAACGCTTTCGAAGCTGTGCCCTTCTAACAGCCTAAGCTCTTCTTCGCTGTAATAAAGAAAATATTTTTTGAAATAATATGGATTTTCTTCAATACCAAATACCTTGCTCTCAATTCCATCAAAGTCAGCTCGACGCCTTAATTTATGCAGAATAATCAGGTCGGTATTTTTATCGAACGCAGGATCAGATTTGAATGATTCAGGAGCATGCAGTAGCACTAATTTATTCAGCACCTGCGGTGATGGTATATTTCCACACTCAACCACAGCGAGGAATCGCTTCCTATCTCCACTATCCTGACTAAAATAAGTCAAAGACTTATAGTCAATATCCTCAAGACCTGCTAAAAATTCTTCTGCCGAAGATTCTATGGTGACGCCATCTACTTTAGAATTGTCGCCGGCATCAAACAAAGTAAACTCATGCTTCAAGGCAGCCTGTAGAACAATCTCTTTAATCATTCAACTTCACCCTCGCCTCTTCCCTTGAAATTATTGTTGCATCAAAGGCTTTAGTTATTTTGTTACGATCCTTACCCATCAATGAAAACTCATCTTCTACAGCATCCCGCGAAGCGCCGGTAGCTGCACAAAATCGCTCAGCGGGTGAAAAAATATTTGCTCTAGCTGCGATTAGCCATTGATATTCAACTAAGATATCTATTAGCTCTGGATCGCTTTTCAGCTGCTCCATGAGATCTTCAGCAAACCTATGCTCCCGTCGAGCATTGTCTGCCGAAATTGCTGTCGGCAAATAAAAATCTCCGGCGGAGCACTTATAATAAGGAGGCTTTTGCTCACTCAGTGGTGCTTTATCTATATCGTAGATAACATCCACATAATCATAAACACTGTTCTCACTCACGACCATTGAGGAAGATCCGAAACATAACGACTTCCACAGCCATGTAAATGGAGTATCACCCAGCTTTTTAATCTGATCGTAAACATTTGCGACTTTTTGAATAACAGTTCTATCTACTGTTTTTTCCATTGTATTGGTATACCCATACAATGATTTACAAACGGCCATCCTGGCTTGGAACATCTTGTATACAATATCGTCTTCATGGGTAGCGGTGAGGCTTAATAACTCTACAATTTTCTTACTTTTTAAAGTTTGAGTGAACGCGGCTTCTGCGGCGCTCATTAACCCATCCTGATTGCACGCGTGTATATATATTACTTGAGCGGCAATATGACTCTGCAAAGCTTCAAACTTCAAATTCACTAAAAAATCACTACAAGGCAACCCTTCGGAAACCAAGTACTTCTTAATTCTTGACTTCGTTTTTTCTTCAACATCCTGGAGATAGCAGTAAGGCAGCCCATCGTAAGTATAAAATTTAACGACATTCCCATTGCCGCCAACAAAATCAGAAGCATCATCAAGGCGCGTAGATGTATGAAAATATCTTTTGGTATTCTTATCACATAACTTATATGTGGATGCGGCTTTTTCGAGAGCCTCCTCATAGGCAGCTCTTTTATCATCTGCTAACGCTTTTACCTGATGCGTAGAAACTGCAATTCCATTTTCAATTATCGCAAAATCATCAATGCTGTCGATTTGCAACTCAAACGACATTTTATTGAGCACACATTCTATGGAATGATAAAGCGCTAAATGCCCTTGATAAATAAACCCACTCCATGTAGGCGCAGCTGTATGAGGATGGGACGCAGCCGATTTTGACATGCAATATGTCCTAGGCAAATTTAGAGACAGAGCCAGAATTAACCTTCTAACTTAGTAAAATATGATCTTAATTTCTGTATCCGGTGTTTAACTTTTTGTTGCGCGCGCCCAGCGGCGTCATGAAAACTTCCTTGATTGTCATTTCTCTGCATTCCCTTGAGCGATATCACTATGACATCGCCGAATCTAACATACCTGTAGGGTCAAAAAAAGGGTCTGCCAGACTTCCGAATAGGGCTGCAACACTCATTGCAAGGATAGCGATGGGGCATGCCTCACAGGACCAGTTTCAGAGTAAGTGCCAGCCGGGCAGGGAAACAAACCCTATTCATCAAGTATTAGAAGCAGGACGCCGTTCTAATTTCTAAGCGCCAAAGGGGTAGAATTAGAGATAGCGCGCTGAGTAACCACAGAAAAAAACCATACAAAACATATAGTTGGCTTTCGATTCGACTCCTGGTGCCGTATCAAAAAAAGGCTCACCGAAAGGTGAGCCTTTTTTGCCTTCTGTGCCCCGCGATCCCTGCGACCCCTACCGATTTCAAACCACCCCATGCATGAAAAATTCAACCGGTACGTTGAAAAACTCAGCAAAGCCCTTTATCTGGGCAACCGTCATCTTCCGCTTGTTGTTCAAAATCTCTGAAACCGCGCTCTGAGTTGCTATCGAGGCAAGGTCCTTCTGCTTCACGCCCCTGTCCGACAGCAGGAAGGCCAACGCTTCGGCCTGGCTCGCAAACGGCACGAGTACCGACTCACTCTCATACTCGTAGACACGATCCGCCACCATCTCCGCAAAGCGCGCTGCTGCGTGACCTTCGCTGTCGGCATGCGAGTAGAGCTCATCGATCAATGCCATCCGCGCCTGGAGCTCAGCATCGTCCTTGATGGGGTCATGGCAGGCAGCAAGAAGCTGGGCCATGGTTGCCATTTGGGCGTTCAGGCCATCCAGCATGGGTGAAATATTAGCGATGAAGGCATCTAGTCCATTGGCTTCGATTTTATCCCGCTTCATGGTTGTCACCTGTCGAATCGGTAGGTTTTGGGCAAGTGCCAGGCGGCTACCTGACATCGCTCTTGCACCACTTGTCGTACTCCGCGTGCGACAGAATGGCCTTGATATAGAGGGTGCCCGTTCGTGTGTTGAGCCATGCGATCAGACGGCATTCGTTTTTCTTGATATCGAACACATAGACATCAAGCGGCCCTTTTCGGCTGGAGGGCCTGAGTTTTGAACAAGGAATGCGGTCAACGTTCCAGCCAGAGGCGGTAGACCACGTATCCCTTAGCTGCTCAAAAGACTCGAAGCGCAGCGTCGCCCTATCAAAGGTCGTGAGCCACAGGCTCAGGGGGGCTTTCCACTGGGCGTGAGCTTCGATGGCTTTGGTAACCGCCGCTTTCGTAATCACTCGCATCGTGTTGTCTCGGCGTACCAAGGTGCCTACAAATTATTCCGGATCCAGATATCTGTCAAGCAGATATCTGGATCCGGAATATGCGCTCCGCTGAGGGTCACCTGGATATTGATGTCGATCAAGCTGAATAGCGGGCCGAGGTATAGGTTTGGGACATAGTCCTGAGGGAAGCTGACCATGGCCAAGAAGTTCCCCACAAACCCCAGCCACCCGGAGCGCATCTGCTGGGGCTGCGACCTGTATTGCCCGGCCAAGGCATTGGCCTGTGGCAATGGGGCGAGTCGCACCATGCACCCGGTGGAACTGTTTGGTGAGGACTGGGACAGTTTCGAGGATCGGCTGGAGAAGCCGGTTGATCGCGAGCAAGGGACTGGCCCTAGGTGAAATAGGGCAGCTTTACGGCCCATAGCCGGCAAGCCAGGCTCTCATAGAGCTGGACATAACTCATTGAATTAGCAGGGGCCTTGTGGGAGCGGCTTTAGCCGCGAACAGCGGCGCAGCCGGTGGCATGCACCGCGTTGGATTCTTCGCGGCTAAAGCCGCTCCCACAGGGTACGCGGATTGCTTGCAATTTCAGTTATCTACGCGACAGCGCAGCCCAAAGGGCTGGGCCATCTACCACAGGTACAGCGCATGGTTTGAGCCTGGCGCCGCCCCAGCGAATCAGGTGCTGTGGTGGATGGCACGGGCTTCGCCCGTGTTCGCGGGCGCGCCCGCTCCCACAGGGATCGCGCCACCTGTTAGAAATTGAGCAAGGCAGTTGCTCCCAAAGTAGCGGTGGGAGCCCGGCTTGCCGGCGATGGGCTGCGCAGCAGCCCCAGGTGCGTTTGATCAGAACGCGGTGCTGACCGTCAGCGACAGGTTGCGTGGGTCACCATAAATCGCCCCGGCATAGAACCCATAGCGGGTGTAGTAATGCTTGTCGAAGAGGTTGTTGGCGTTGAGGCTGACGCTGGTGTCGTCGGTCAGCTGGTATTTGGCCATGGCATTCCAGATGGCATAACCGGACCAGTTCACATCAGTGGCACCGGTGCTCACACCATTGCTCGGCTGGCCCGCCGGGCTGGAGATTGCGCGGATGTTGCTCTGCGCAGTCACCCCGGCGCCCAGGGTCAGGCGGTCGAGCGGGCCGGAAAGGCGGTAGGTGGTCGAGGCCTTGAACAGGTGCGATGGGTCGCTGCGGCCGTCGCTGTCGACGCGGCGGAAGTGCAGGTAGGTGTAGCCGGCGTACACGTTCCAGCTGGGGGTCAGGGCGCCGGCGATTTCCAGGTCGATACCGTCGGTTTCCTGGCCGGAACCGGCTTTGTAGGCGTCGCCACCGGTGGGCGTGGTCAGGTCGCCGTCGAGCACTGCCTTGTTTTCCTGCTTGGTGCGGAAGTACGCCGCCGAGGCGTTCAAGCGGCCATCGAACCACTCTCCCTTGATACCCGTCTCGTAGCTTTGCCCGCGAATCGGCTCGACCTTGCTGCCGCTGCTGGTTTCAGCGGTTTGCGGGGTGAAGATGTCGGTGTAGCTGGCGTACAGCGAGTAGTTGTCGTTGAGGTCGTACACCGCGCCCAGGTACGGGGTGACGATGCCGTTTTCTTCCTGGCTGGTACGTGCGCCAGCCACGCTGCGGGTGGTGGCCGAGTAGTTGCTGGTGCGCACGCCGAGGATGACCGACAATGGGTCGGTGATGCTCAGGCGGGTTGCCGCGTACATGCCCTGCAGGCGGGTGGTGGTCTTGCTGTGGCGGCCGGTGCGCGAGGCGATGATGTTGTAGTCGTCATCCACGCCATTGTGCCAGTCGGTCAGCGGGAAGCCGTTGTTGGCGCGGAACTGGCACCCCAGCGCAGGCGCACTGGCCATGCCGTCGCCAACCATGGTGCAGGTGTATTCCGGCGACCAGGCCACGGTGCGGCTGTCGTTGTAGCCGACCATCGCCTGGTGGCTACGGCCGAACAGCTGGAACGGGCCGGACAGGTCGATCTGCGCCGATTGCTGGGTGGTGTCGGTGGAGCTGTGCAGGCCGTTGAGCACGGCACCGCTGCCATCCTGGTCCCAGTAGCCGCCGTAACTGCCTCGGCCCGCCGAGTTGACCTTGGCCAAGCCGCGGTGGTTGAGGGTTTCGGCGGTGCTCTGGGCGGCTTTCAGGTCCAGCGTCCAATCGTTGTCGAAGCGGTGCTCCAGCGAGCCGAACGCGGTGCGGGTGGTGTACTCGCCAAAGCTCCAGCTGGGTACCACGTTGGTGCTGCGCGGCAGGTCGGTCTTGCTGCCATCGCGGTACCAGATCGGGATGTTCGCGCCCCAGCCACCGCCGACAATCTTGTTGTACTCGTACTGGTAGCCGGCACCGAGGGTGGTGGCGTCGTCCAGGTCGAACTCGAAGTTGGCCAACGCGGCGCGGGAGCGCTCGGACTGGTTGTCGCGGAATGAGTTGGCGTCCTGCTGGGTCATCACGAAGCGCGAACGCAGGCGGCCGTCTTCGGACAGCGGCAGGTTGAGGTCGGCGCCCAGGCGGCGTTTGTCCCAGCTGCCGTAGGTGGCATAGGCGCTGCCGCCGAACGTCCTGGTCGGCGCCTTGCGGATCAGGTTGACGGTGGCCGACGGGTCGCCGGTACCGCCCAGCAGGCCATTGGCGCCGCGCACGATGTCGATGCGCTCGTAAAGGTCCATGTTCAGCGCGTTGCCGCCACCACTGAAGTCGGAGCCACCCTGGAACTGCAGGCCATCGACCTTCCAGTTGCTGATCGAGTAACCACGGGCACGGTAGTCGGTACGCCCGCCCACTTCGGACTTGCTCGCGGTCACACCTGGGGTGGTTTCCAGCGCTTGCTCGATGGTGTGGATGTCGCGGTCATCCATCTGCTGGCGGGTAATGGTGGTGACCGACTGCGGCGTCTGGCGCGGCGTCAGCGCCAGGCCGGTGGAGCTGCGGGTGCTTTCGACCGTGTAACCCAGCTGGCCGGCTTCGTCGGCAGGCAGCAGGGCGCTGTCTTCGATCTGCGTGGCGTCCAGCTCCAGGGGCTTGCTGTCGGCAGCCATCGCGCCACCGCTGACGGCCACGGCAATGAACAGGGCCAGCGGTTTGAGGCGCGTGCCGCCTCGGCTGATGGAGGAGAAGGCGTTCGGGGTGCTCTCGGAGTTCATTTGGGAAGGCTTCGTATTTGCAGATGATTTTTTGTTAGGATTCTAGGGATCGGCCCCCCGGGCTCCAGACCCGGCTTGTACGGGGATGTAATCGAACGTAACGAGCGCCACCGGCCCTCACCGAACAGGTGTTTTTCTGCATGAGCACAACTTTGCTTGTTGTCGATGATGACGACGAGATCCGCGAACTTCTTTGTGATTACCTGACAGATGCCGGCTATAACGTGCTGGCAGCAGCTGACGGCGAGCAGATGCGCGAGCAACTGGCCCGGCACAAGGTGGAGCTGGTGGTGCTCGACCTGATGCTGCCGGGCGAGGACGGCCTCAGCCTGTGCCGCCAGCTGCAAGCCACGCCCGGGCTGGCGGTAATCATGCTGTCGGCCAAGGGCAGCACGCTGGACCGCATCATCGGCCTGGAAGTGGGTGCCGATGACTACCTGGCCAAGCCGTTCGAGCCACGCGAGCTGATCGCCCGGATCAAGGCCGTGCTGCGCCGTCCGCAACGCCTGGATGCACCCGCCGCAGAGCCGGTAGAAGATGCCCAGCTGTTCGCCGGCTTCCGCCTGGAACACATGAAGCGCCTGCTCACCCGCCCTGATGGCCAGACCCTGACCTTGCCCCGCTCCGACCACCGCGTACTGCGCGAACTGCTGGAAGCCAACAACCGCGTGGTGTCGCGCGACCAGTTGACGCGCAGTGCGTTCGGCCGCGACCACCTGCCCGACGACCGTTCGGTGGACATGTGCGTCAGCCGCCTGCGCCAGCACCTGCGCCACGCTCCGGCGGGTGCCGCGCAAATTCTCACCATCCGCAACGAAGGCTATTTGCTGAGCATCGCCGCCAACGGGGCCGATGCCTGACATGCGCTGGCTGCGCCGGCTATGGCCACGCACATTGTTCGGCCAGCTGCTGCTGATAATGGTCAGCGGCACCGTGCTGGTCCAGTTGATGTCCAGCAGCATCTGGTTCGATGTGCGTTTTGCCCAGGTACTCGAGGCCCCTGTCCGGCTCATCGCCGCACGCAGCGCGCCGTTGATCGCCCAGGCTGACTGCCGCGCCGGTGCACTGCAGGCGCCAGCGCATTACCAACTGCGTTGCAGCGAAACCCTACCCACGCCGGTGCAGGACGAGCGCCGCGGGCGCAGGCGCGTCGAGCTGTTGCTGCACCAGGCCCTCGAGTACGAGTTGGGGCATGCCCAGGACGTGCGCCTGATCAAGGTGCAATTGACCGATGAACAGGGCCAGGCGATCGTCTGGCGCAGCCTGTTCGGCCTGCGCACCGCCCAGGCGCATCTGCAGTTCGCGGTGCCGTTGGCCGATGGGCACTGGCTGACCATCGAGGGCCAGGAACTGCAAGGCTGGAGCGGCGAGTCGGCCTGGGTGCTGATCAGCGATTATCTGTTGCGGGTGTACGCGCTGCGCATCGTCGCGGTATTGCTGGTGTGCCTGATCGCCGTGCGCCTGTGCCTGCGCCCGTTGCGACGCCTGGCCGATGCCGCGCGCGGTCTTGGTAGCAACCTCGAGCAGCCGCCTTTGGCGCTGGATGGCCCGGAGGAAGTACGCCAGGCGGCCCAGGCCTTCAATGCCATGCAGCAGCGGCTGATCGCGATGGTCAATGACAAGGCCTACTTCCTGGCCGCCGTGTCCCACGACCTGCGCACCCCGCTGACGCGCATGCGCCTGCGCCTGGAGCGCCTGCCGGACGACGAACACCGGCAGCGCCTGCGGCAGAACATCACGCAGATGGACGACATGATCGGCCAGGTACTCGATTACCTGCGCGCGGGGGAGCAGCAGAACTTGCAGCAGGTAGACCTGAACCGGCTGGTGGTGCGCCAGTGCGCGGAGCTGGCCACTGCCGAAGAGCCGCTGCCGGTGCATGGCCGGGCGGGCAGCCTGCGGGTCGATGCCCTGCTGCTGCAGCGCTGCCTGCAGAACCTGCTGGTCAATGCGTTGCGTTATGCCAAAGAGGTTTCGGTCACGCTGGAACAGGCGACCACGGGGGTGTTCATCCATGTCGATGACCGCGGGCCGGGGATTGCGCCGAGCCTGCTGGCGACCATCATCGACCCGTTCGTGCGCGGTGAGGGGTCACGCAACCAGGCTTCCGGGGGGTATGGGCTGGGGTTGAGTATTGCTCAGCGGATTGCCACCAGCCATGGGGGCGAGTTGCTGCTGGCGAACCGCGAGGGGGGTGGGTTGCGGGTTAGCGTGTTATTGCCTCGCTAACACCTTTTTGTGGGAGCGGCCTTGAGCCATGTACAGAGCCCTACATTCAAGTAACAGTCTTTTACCGATTACCCAGGTTTTCCCCTCCCCACCTTTGCCTATCCTAGGCCCGGTCATCCTGCCTGCGATGGACCCATGAAACACTCTCTACCCAGCCGCTACGCCTGCCTCGCCCTCTGCCTGCTGTTCACCTTCGCCAGCCTGCCGCTGCTACCCCAGCATGCCTGGCTGTGGCCGTTGACGCTGATCACCGCGCTGCTCAGCCTGGTCGGCCTGAACGACCTGCGGCAAAGCCACCACGCCGTGCGCCGCAACTATCCGATCCTGGGCAACATCCGCTACCTGATCGAAACCATCCGCCCGGAAATCCGCCAGTACCTGATCGAGGGCGACGACGACAAGCTACCGTTCTCCCGTTCGCAGCGTTCGCTGGTTTATGCCCGGGCCAAGAACGAAAGCGCCGAGAAAGCCTTTGGCACCCTCAACGATGCCTACAAGCCCGGCTTCGAGTTCATCAGCCATTCCATGCTGCCAGTGGCCACGCCAGACCCGGCGTCGTTCCGCATCGCCATTGGCGGGCCGCAATGCCGCCTGCCCTATTCGGCGTCGATCTTCAACATCTCGGCCATGAGCTTCGGTGCCCTCAGTGCCAACGCTATCGCTGCCCTGAACCGCGGTGCACGCATGGGCCGCTTTGCCCATGACACCGGCGAAGGCAGCATCAGCCCGTACCACCGCGAACATGGCGGTGACCTGATCTGGGAAATCGGCAGTGGTTACTTCGGCTGCCGCACCGAGGACGGGCGCTTCGACCCGCAGCGCTTCGCCGAGCAGGCACGCTCGCCACAGGTGAAGATGATCGAGATCAAGCTCAGCCAGGGCGCCAAGCCGGGCCACGGCGGCATCCTGCCAGGGCACAAGGTCAGCCCCGAGATTGCCGCAACCCGTGGCGTGCGCGAGGGCGAGGATTGCATCTCGCCGGCGGCGCACAGTGCCTTCCGCACCCCGGTCGAGTTGCTGCAGTTCGTTGCCAGCCTGCGCGAGCTGTCGGGCGGCAAGCCGGTGGGGTTCAAATTCTGCCTGGGCCACCCTTGGGAATTCATGGGCATTGCCAAGGCTATGCTGGCCACTGGCATCACTCCGGACTTCATCGTCGTCGATGGCAAGGAAGGCGGCACTGGGGCGGCGCCACGCGAGTTCAGCGACAACATGGGCGTGCCGATGCGCGAGGGCCTGATGTTCGTGCACAACACTCTGGTCGGCCTGAACCTGCGCGCCGGCATCCGCATTGGCGCAGCGGGCAAGATCGTCAGCGCCTTCGACATCGCCAGCGTGCTGGCCATCGGGGCGGACTGGGTCAACTCCGCGCGTGGCTTCATGTTCGCCATTGGCTGCATCCAGTCGCAGAGCTGCCATACCAACAAATGCCCGACCGGCGTGGCTACGCAAGACCCGTTGCGCCAGCGCGCCCTGGTGGTGCCAGACAAGGCCGAACGGGTAGCCAGTTTCCACCGCAACACGCTGCATGCGCTGGCCGAAATGTTGGCTGCTGCGGGCCTGGAACATCCTGCGGAGCTCAAGCCCAAGCATCTGGCACGGCGTATCAGCTCCAGCGAAATCGGGCTGTTCTCGGACCTGCACACGTTCCTCAAGCCTGGCGAATTGCTCAGTGGCTCGATTGAAAGCGAGTTTTATGCGCGGATGTGGCGGATGGCGCGTAGTGACAGCTTTGCGCCGGAGACTGGGGAGGGAGAGGTGAAGGTTGCCGGGGTGCGGCGCAAGGAAGTGGTGGAGACGGCATGAAAGCCTGGGGCCGCGTTGCGGCCCTTTCGCGACACAAGGCCGCTCCCACAATGGTCCTGCGCATGCCGGTCAATGTGGGAGCGGCCTTGTGTCGCGATGGGCTGCAAAGCAGCCCCTAGGCCATCAGATCAGGATCAGAAGATGCTGATCGGGTACTCGACGAATACGCGAACTTCGTTGCCGTCGTCGTTGTAACCGTTCTGCTGCACGGCGTTGTTGGTACGCACGAACGAGCTACGCAGCTTGATCGACAGGTCCTTGGCCGGGCCGTCCTGCACCACGTAACGGATCTGGTTGAAGATCTCGCGCTCTTTACCTTCACCGAAGCCCTGCGGGTTGCTCACTTTGCGGGTGTTGATGTTGTCACCCACCACGTAGGCCAGCTTGTAGGTCAGGCCAGGGATGCCGTAGGCACCGAAGTCCAGGCCGTAGCCCAGCTGCCAGGAGCGCTCGTCTTCAGCGTTGAAGTCGGACCAGTACGAGTTGGCCAGGTAGATGGTCGAACCACCGTCACCCACGCCACCCGCGTTCTGGTACCAGCCGTAGTTGTAGCCGGTGCTGCCGGTGCTGCGCTGGTGGGCGATGGTGAACGAGTGCGCACCATACGCGTAGGTGGCTGCCAGGCTCCAGATGGTGTTGGAGTCGCCGTTGAGTTCGGCGCTCTTGACGAACTTGTTGTCGATGTCCGACTTGTAGCCGTTGAAGTCCAAGGTCAGGGACTGGTCGTTGGCGATCGGGAAGACGTAGTTCAAGCCCAGGTAGTGCTTTTTCATCACATCTTCGTTGTCGGCGGTGTACAACGAAGCGGTGAAGTTGTCGGTGAACTTGTAGCTACCGCCGAAGACGTTGATCGACTTCAGGCCGCCGCCGTCACGGCGCTCGGCGCTCTTGCGCGCTTCCTGGGTGAAGCGACCGGCGTTCAGTTCCAGGCCCTGGATCTCTTTGGAGGTGATCAGGGTACCGGTGAAGCTTTCTGGCAGCAGACGGGCGTCGTCGTACTGCAGTACTGGCAGTGCCGGCATCTGGTCACCGTACTTGAGCACGGTGTTGGAGATGCGGAACTTCACTGCAGCGCCACCACGGGCCAGGTTGTGCGGCGAGTTGGCGTTGCCGTTCTCGTCCTTGAAGTCCGAAGGCTTGAAGAAGTCGACACCGGCGCCACCGTTGTGGCCCTTGCCGCCGTCAAGACGCACGGCGTACAGGCCGAATGCATCGACGCCGACACCGACGGTGCCTTGGGTGAAGCCGGAGGAGAAGTTGGCGATGACACCCTGGCCCCATTCGATCTGGTCGTCGGTGCCGTGTTTCTTGTCGCGGTTGATGTAGGCGTTACGCAGCAGGACGTTGGCGTGGCTGTCCTCGATGAAGCCTTTGCTGTCGGCCTGATCATTGGCCTGTGCCTGGGTCGCGGCGATCATCGCCAGGGCGACCAGGCTGATCCTGGTTTTCAACATGTTGTTTTCCTTATTTCCTAATCAAAAACGCTCTGCAATATGACGCCAGGAACCAACGCCCCTTCGTAGGTTCGACGCTATGCGGATCCAGACTGGAAGGCCTGCCGATAACAACACGGCGGCCTCTGGCAGCAGCATGGCCAAAATCATGGCCAGCAGGCGTTGGCCGAATCCTAGCCGTGTGCGATTACAAATGTCAAAAACTCGTGAAATGCAGGTTGATATAACCAAAATCGCCGGCGGCTCTGGTGCATTTCCATGCAGGTTCGCGCTATCAGCGGAGAATTTATCTTGTGTAGGAAATAGCCTTTTGATCGAACGGACAATTTTCCTGTCAGGGCGCCTTCGCAGCGCAAGGCTGCTCCTACAGGGAAAGGCGACAGGGCAGGAGCTGTAACAACCTGACACAGATGTAATGACAACCCTTTACAAATACTCGGGCAATAGCAAATAGCAAGCATTACCATCCGCATCTCTTTTTCACCTGCTCGATCCGGATGTCCCCATGCTTGTACCCTGCCGTCTTTCACCCCTGGCGCTTGGCCTGTCGCTGCTGTTCAGCGCCAGCCTGGCCAGTGCCGCCACCACCACCCTGCCGGAACTGTCGGTTACCGCCGACAGCGATCGCGAAAAGGACAACCCGCGGGTCAAGGAGGTAAGCACCGCGACCCGCACCTCGACGCCGGTGCGCTACGTGCCGCAGGCCATCGACACGGTGAAGACCGTGAACGTGCTGGATTACGGCAGCAATACCCTGGGCAAGGCGCTGGAAGGCATTCCCAACGTCAGCAGCGGTGCCGACACCCGCTTCGACAGCGTGCGCATCCGCGGCTTCGAAGCCAGCAACGACTTCTACCTGGACGGCATTCGCGACGACAGCCAGTACATTCGCGACCTGCATAACATCGAGCGGGTCGAAGTGCTCAAGGGGCCGGCAGCGGTGCTGTATGGCCGTGGCAGCCAGGGCGGTATCGTCAACCGGGTGAGCAAGGCGCCGGAGCCCGGCCGCCGTTCGAGCATCGAGGCGCAGGCCGGCAGCGAAGACCTGCGCAGCCTGTATGCCGACCTCAGTGCCGACCCCAGCGACACCGTCAGCCTGCGCCTGAACATGGGCAACCAGGACAACAACAGCTTCCGCGACGGTATCGATGGCAGCCGCCAACTGTTCGCCCCTTCGATCATGTGGCAGGTCACCCCCGACCTGAACTGGCTGGTGCAATACGAATACAGCCGCTACAACCGCACCCCGGACCGTGGCATCCCCGGGGTCAACGGCCGCCCGGCCGATGTCAGCCGCAGCACCACCTATGGCGACCAGCGCGACTACATCGACGACCGCGCCCAGTCGCTGCGCTCGCGCCTGAACTACCAGCTGAACGAAACCTGGCAGCTGCGCCATACCTTAGGCCTGTTCAAGCTCGACAGCGAGTTCGACAACACCTACGTCACGGGCTACGACGCCAACACCGACACCTTGACCCGCCAGCGCTGGCAGCAGGACCTGAACACCCGCAACCTGTTCAACAACCTGGAGGCCGAGGGCGACTTCAACACCCTGGGCCTGGAGCACAAGCTGTTGCTGGGCCTGGAGTTCGGCAACCAGAAGCGTGACCCGGTGCTGTATAAAGCGGTCGACCAGAAGCTGCAGGGCCTGGGCAAGCCCGGCCGCGACCAGCAACTCAATGGCAACCTGGCGCTGTGGAGCGACAACCACACCGTGGTTGATAGCCGCGGCCTTTATCTGCAAGACCAGATCCGTCTGAACGATGAATGGCAGGTGCTTGCCGGCGTCCGCTTCGACCAGTTCGAAGTGCAGACCACCGACAAGGATGGCCGCAGCGAACAACAGGACAGCAACAGCACCAGCCCACGCCTGGGTGTGGTCTATACCCCTTGGCAGGACCATTCGTTCTACGCCTCGTGGAGCAAGACCTTCTCGCCGGTTGGCGGCGGTCTGATCGGCGTCACCCCAGGCGCAAAGGGCAACGGTAACGACGCCAAGCCGGAAGAGACCCGCCAGAAGGAAATCGGCGTGAAAAGCGACTGGCTCGACCAGCGCCTGACCACCACCCTGGCCATCTACGAGCTGGAGCTGTACAACCGCCGCACCCGCGACCCGCTGGTCCCGGAAAACATCTTGCTCAGCGGTTTGCAGCGCTCGCGCGGTATCGAGCTGACCGCCACCGGCAACATCGTCGGCAACTGGTATGTACGCGGTGGCATCGGCCTGCAGGATGCGACCATCGTCAAGGACAACAACGGCCAGGAAGGCAACCGCATCAATGACGTGGCAAAGCGTAACGGTAGCCTGTTCGTGACCTGGAAACCGGAACTGGGCTGGTACGCCGAAACCGGCCTGACGCTGGTGGGCGAGCGTTATGCGGACAACCAGAACACCACGGTACTGCCGGGGTATGGCCGCTGGGATGCATTGGCGGGGTACCGCACGCATGACTGGGATGTGCGGGCGGCACTGAGCAACATTGCCGACAAGACCTATTACAGCTCGGCGACCAGTGCGGCACAGATCCAGGTGGGAGACCCGCGTAGCCTGGTGGTGACTGGCAGCTACAGCTTCTGATCTCTAGCGCCTGTGCCGGCCTCTTCGCGGCTAAAGCCGCTCCCACAGGTACCCCACTGGGCTCGAGACATGTGGGGTACCTGTGGGAGCGGCTTTAGCCGCGAAGAGGCCGGTACAGGTAATACCGATTCGATCAGTGCCAAACCGCCATCAGCGCCTGCATTTCTGCTTCGCTGATCAGCCCTTGAGGGTATCGTCCGGCAAGCAGACGTCGTGGGTCGGTCGTCCTGACCCTGATGCTTCCATGGTGTTTCAACCACTTCGCCACAAGCCTGAGCGATTGGTGATTCACTGCCGATGGGCGCAAAGCCGACTCACTTGCTGCGTTCATTTCTACACGTACTCCCTGGCCCGTGAGCGGCTAATCTACGTAAGGATTGTTACAGATCCGAGAGCGCGGCATGGCCGAGCTATCTGACTGAAAACAATACAAAACATATGCCAGCACAGGCCTGCGGACAGCCCCGGAAACAAAAAGGCCCGTCATGTGACGGGCCCCTTCATTCACCGAGCGCTCAACGCTTGACCGGCGCCGGCTGCTGCTGGGTCAGGCAGTGGATGTTGCCACCGCCCAACAACAGCTCGCGACCAGGGATCATCACCACTTCGTGGTCCGGGAAGATCTTCGACAGGATCGCTCTGGCCTCGGCATCTGCCGGGTCGTCGAAGCTTGGCGCGATGATGCCGCCGTTGACGATCAGGAAGTTCACGTACGAGCCGGCCAGGCGCACCGATGGGTCACGCTCCTGGCTGCCGGCCACCTGGTCGACACCGGCACACTCTTCGGCGGTGGCGAACAGCGGGCCCGGGATCGGCATCTTGTGCACGATGAACTCACGCCCCTTGGCATCGCGGGTGTTCTTCAGCACCTCCATGGCAGCATGGCAGCGTGCATAGTTGGGGTCGTTGGAATCATCGGTCCAGGCCAGTAACACTTCGCCCGGGCGCACGTAACAGCAGAAGTTGTCGACGTGGCCGTCGGTCTCGTCGTTGTACAGGCCATCCGGCAGCCAGACCACGGTGTCCACCGCCAGATGATCGCGCAGCACCGCTTCGATCTGCTCGCGATTCAGGTGCGGGTTGCGGTTGCGATTGAGCAGGCACTCTTCGGTGGTGATCACGGTGCCTTCGCCGTCCACGTGGATCGAGCCGCCCTCGAGTACGAAGCCTTCAGTGTGGTAGCGCTGGCAGCGCTCCATTTCCAGGACCTTGGCCGCCAGCTCCTCGTCACGGTTCCACGGTGCGTACAGGCCACCGTCAAAGCCGCCCCAGGCATTGAAGCCCCAGTCCACGCCACGCACTTCACCCTGGTCGTTGATGACGAAGGTCGGGCCGGTGTCACGCACCCAGGCGTCGTCATTGCTGATCTCGACCACGCGGATATTCGGCTGGTCGAGCTGGCGGCGGGCGTTTTCGTACTGGCCAGCGGAGACCGCGACGGTTACCGGCTCGAAGCGGGCAATGGCCTTGGCCAGGGTCACATGGGCAGCCTGCGCTGGCTTGCCACCCAGGCGCCAGTTGTCCGGGCGCTCCGGCCAGACCATCCACACCTGGGTTTGCGGGGCCCACTCGGCGGGCATGTGGAAACCATCGGCACGGGGAGTGGAGTTGAGGGTTTTCATGGTTGACCTCTGTGATGGCCCTGAGCCGGACTGTGCTGGGGCGTTTGTCAATTTATAACCGATATATATCGATATTAGAAGCCCGCAAATCGGGAAAACAGTAAAGCCTGAGGCAAATAAATCGATAACAATCGATACAGACGCATCGCTGGCCGCGAACCACTGCGGCACGACATCAACCATAGCCAGCCCTGGTGCATGCCGTTGAAGCCCTAGGCGGAAAAAACGGGCCAGACCGGCTAGGGTCAATACATGAGCAAAACGGGCAAGCGCACCACCATGAACATCATCCCCACCGCAATTCCTGATGTACTGATCATCGAGCCGAAGGTGTTCTGTGACAGCCGTGGTTTTTTCTTCGAGGCGTTCAACGCCCGTGAGTTCGCCCGGCAAACCGGCGTGAATGTCGAGTTCGTCCAGGACAACCACTCGCGCTCGATCAAGGGTGTGCTGCGTGGTCTGCACTATCAGGTGGCAAACACCCAAGGCAAGCTGGTGCGCGTGGTGCACGGGGAAATCCGTGATATTGCCGTGGATGTGCGCAAGAGCTCGCCAACCTTCGGCCAATGGGTCGCGGTACAGCTGTCGGCCGACAACCATCGCCAGTTGTGGATCCCACCCGGCTTCGCCCATGGCTTTGCGGTGATGAGCGAGTCGGCCGAGTTCCTCTACAAGACTACCGACTACTACAACCCGAGCGCCGACCGCTGCATCCGCTGGGATGACCCGACACTGACCATCGACTGGGGGCTGCAGCAGCCACCGGTGCTGTCGGACAAGGACAAGCTCGGCCTGCCGCTGGCAGAGGCGGAACTGCTGCCTTAACTAGCGCATAATTGCGGCAGACTTTTCTGGCGCCTTTACGTGATGATTGCAAAACCCACGCCCCCACGCCGTCCCCGCTGGCGCAGCCTGGCCCTGTTGGCCCTGTGCCTGGCCCCGTTACTGTGGCCCCTGCATCACCTGGCCGAACGCTACTACCAGGAAGAACTGGCCTCGCAGAACCGCCAGACTCTCGACCTGTACGTCGCCAACCTGCTCGGTACCCTGCACCGCTACGAAACCTTGCCGCAGATACTTGGTGACCTGCCGGCGCTGCGCGGGGTACTGGCCGACCCGTTGCGCCTGGAAGCAGTGACCAACGCCAACCGCCTGCTCAAGGACATCGTCCAGCAGACTGGCGCCGAGGTGATGTACCTGATGGACGTCAGCGGCAACACCCTGGCGGCCTCCAACTGGGACAAGCGCGACAGCTTCGTCGGCCGCAACTTCGCGTTCCGCCCCTACTTCAACGAAGCCATGGCCGGCCGCCTGGGGCGCTTCTTCGGCCAGGGCACCACATCGGCCAAGCGCGGCTACTTCTTTGCCGCCGCCGTGCATGACCGCGAGCGCATCGTTGGCGTACTGGTGGTCAAGGTCGATCTCGACCACACCGAAACCCTGTGGGGCCGCACCCCCGAGCAGCTGTTGCTGACCGACCACAATGGCGTGGTCATCCTGACCTCGCAGCCGGACTGGCGCTTCCGCGCGACCCGCGCGCTGACCGAGGCCGAGCGCCAAGCCATCATCGCCATCCAGCCCTACCCGACCCAAGCCCCGCAGCCGCTGGTGCTCAACCAGGACGCCTGGATCACCCAAACCCGCGACATCAAGGAAACCGGCTGGCAGGTCAGCATCCTCGCACCCCGCACGCTGGTCGACCGTTCGGTGCAAACCGTGATGGCCATCGGCGCTGGCACCCTGCTGGTGCTGATGCTGCTGGCCGGCCTGGTGATGCAGCGGCGCCGCCACTACATCGACCGCATCGACTTCGAGGCGCGCGGCCGCCAGGAACTGGAAAAGCGCGTGGCCGAGCGCACCGCCGACCTCGAAGGCCTGAACACCCGGCTCAAGAGCGCCGTGCTGGAGCGCGAGAACGCCCAACAGGAGGCCGTGCGCGCCCAGGACGAACTGGTGCAGGCCGGCAAGCTGTCAGTGCTTGGCACCATGTCGGCCAGCATCAGCCACGAGCTCAATCAGCCGCTGGCCGCCATCCGCAGCTACGCGGAAAACGCCGAGATCCTGCTCGACCACCAGCGTATCGAAGACGCCCGCGGCAACCTCAAGCTGATCGGCGAGCTGACCGGACGCATGGCCTCGATCATCGCTCACCTGCGCGCCTTCGCCCGCCGTGACCGCCATGCCCCGGAGAGCGTGGCCCTGCAGCCGGCCCTGGACGATGCCCTGGCGCTGCTGGCCAAGCGCCGTCGGGCAATGGCCGTCGAGCTGATCCGCGATCTGCCGGAAGCCACCTTGTGGGTACAGGCCGGCGAAACCCGCCTGCGCCAGGTGCTCGGCAACCTGCTGGCCAATGCCCTCGACGCCCTGACCGAAAAGGCCAACCCGCGCCGCCTGTGGCTAAGTGCCGAGCAGCGCGATGACTGCGTCTACCTGTACATTCGCGACAACGGCCCCGGCTTCAGCCGCCAGGCCCTGGAGCACGCCAAGGAGCCGTTCTTCACCACCAAGACCCGCACCCAGGGCCTGGGCCTGGGCCTGGCCATCTGCGAGAGCCTGATGCGCGCCCTGGGTGGTGAACTGCTGCTGGCCAACCACCCGGAAGGTGGCGCACTGCTGACCCTGCAGCTGCGTGTGGCCGCACCTGGCGCTACTTTGCCCAATTCGGAGGACCCCTCGGCATGACCACCGAGACACTGATCGACAGCCGAGCCCAGGTCATCCTGGTCGATGATGACCCGCACCTGCGCCAGGCCCTGAGCCAGACCCTGGACCTGGCCGGGCTCAAGGTGGTCGCCCTGGCCGATGCCCAGGGCCTGGCCGAACGCATCGAGGCTGACTGGCCGGGGGTGGTGGTCAGCGACATCCGCATGCCAGGCATCGATGGCCTGCAACTGCTGGAACAACTGCACGGCCGTGACAACGAGCTGCCGGTACTGCTGATTACCGGCCACGGCGATGTGCCGCTGGCGGTGCAGGCAATGCGCGCCGGCGCCTATGACTTCCTGGAAAAACCCTTTGCCAGCGACGCCCTGCTGGACAGCGTGCGCCGCGCCCTGGCCCTGCGCCGCCTGGTGCTGGACAACCGCAGCTTGCGCCTGGCCCTGAGCGACCGCCAGCAACTGGCCACCCGCCTGGTGGGCCAGTCGCCGTCCATGCAGCGCCTGCGCGAGCAGATCGGCGCCCTGGCCGGCACCCGCGCCGACGTGCTGATCCTGGGTGAGACCGGTGCCGGCAAAGAGGTGGTGGCTCGTGCCCTGCACGACCTGTCCAGCCGCCGCGACGGGCCGTTCGTGGCGATCAACGCCGGCGCACTGGCCGAGTCGGTGGTCGAAAGCGAGCTGTTCGGCCACGAGCCCGGGGCGTTCACCGGCGCGCAAAAACGCCGCATCGGCAAGTTCGAGTTCGCCAACGGCGGCACGCTGTTCCTCGACGAAATCGAAAGCATGAGCCTGGACGTGCAGGTGAAACTGCTGCGCATGCTGCAGGAACGGGTAGTCGAGCGCCTGGGCGGCAACCAGCTGATCCCGCTGGACATCCGCATCATCGCCGCGACCAAGGAGGACCTGCGCCAGTCGGCCGACCAGGGGCGTTTCCGCGCCGACCTGTATTACCGCCTGAACGTGGCACCGCTGCGTATTCCGCCGTTGCGCGAACGCGGCGATGACATCCTGGTGCTTTTCCAGCACTTCGCCGACGCCGCCAGCCAGCGCCATGGCCTGCCGCCGCACGCCCTGCAGCCGGTCCAGCGCGCCATGCTGCTGCGCCATGACTGGCCCGGTAACGTACGCGAGTTGCAGAACGCCGCCGAGCGTTTCGCCCTTGGCCTGGAGCTGGCACTGGACGGCCAGGCGCCACCTGCGGCAATGCCTGCGGTACCGATGCCGAGCGGCAACCTCAGCGAACAGGTCGAGCAGTTCGAACGCTCGCTGATCGCTGCCGAACTGGCCCAGCCACACAGCTCCATGCGCAGCCTTGCCGAGGCGCTGGGCATCCCCCGCAAGACCCTGCACGACAAGCTGCGCAAGCATGGCTTGAGCTTCGACGGCGGTAGCGGCGGGCATGATGATCAAGAGGACAATCGTTAATGAACACCGATAGCCAGTACCTGCAGTCCGTACTGCACGGCGACATCCCCCTGACCCGCGAGATGGGCCTGGAAGTGCTCGATTGGCAGCAGCACACCCTGCGCCTGCAATTGCCGCTGGCGGCCAACGTCAACCACAAGAGCACCATGTTCGGCGGCAGCCTGTACTGCGCCGCGGTGCTGGTGGGTTGGGGCTGGCTGCACCTGCGCCTGCGCGAGTCGGGTATCGATGACGGGCATATTGTCATCCAGGAAGGGCAGATCAGTTATCCGTTGCCAGTTACCGGGGCAGCGGTGGCGCGCTGTGCGGCGCCGGATGAGAAGACCTGGGAGCGGTTCTTGGCCCTGTACCAGCGCCGTGGGCGGGCGCGGCTGACGCTGGAGACCACGGTGAGCAATGCCGGTAGTGACGAGCCTGCGGTGAAATTCAGCGGCCAGTACGTGCTGCACCGCTGACACGGACCACTTGGTAACAGGCTGGCACGATCCCTGTGGGAGCGGCCTTGTGTCGCGAAAGGGCCGCAAAGCGGCCCCAGAAAAATAGGCGGCGAACTATGAACACTGGGGCCGCGCTGCGGCCCTTTCGCGACACAAGGCCGCTCCCACAAGATCGTGCCGAAGCGGCGATCAGATCAGGTTCAGGAAAGCTTGGCGCCACGCAGCTTTTGCCGGCAACGCCAGGAAATGCGGATTGAGCAACGAATCCCGCGCCGGGTACCGGAACGGCAGGCCATCCAGCCCGATCACTTCACCACCAGCCCCTTCCACCACCCCCTGTGCCGCCGCAGTATCCCACTGCGAAGTCGGCGCCAGACGCGGATAGCAATCGGCGCTACCTTCGGCCAACAGGCAGAACTTCAACGAACTGCCGATATTGGCCAGCTCAAGGTCACCCACCGCAGCCCCCAACCCGGCCAACAGCGCTTCCTGTTCCGGGCTGGAATGGCGACGGCTGGCAACCACGGTGAAACGCCCACCCGCCGGCGGCGCATTGCGTACCTGGATCGGCTGGGCACTCTCACCCGCTTCCGCACGCCAGGCACCCAACCCGCGACCGCCGAAGTAGCAGCGCCCCTTGGTCGGCATGGACACCACGCCAAACACCACCTCACCGTTTTCGACCAGGGCGATGTTGACCGTGAACTCCTCGCTGCCGGCAATGAATTCCTTGGTGCCATCCAGCGGATCGACCAGCCACCAGCGGCTCCAGCCCTGGCGCTCGGCCAGCGGAATGTTGCTGTCCTCTTCGGACAGCACCGGGATCTGCGGCGCCAGCGCCAGCAGGCCATCGGCTATCACCCGGTGCGCCGCCAGGTCAGCGGCGGTAACCGGCGAATCGTCGGCCTTGTTGGTCACGGCCACATCGGCGCGCCAGAACGGCAGGATCGCCTCGCCAGCCGCAAGGGCCAGCCTGACCACTTCGTGCATCAGTTGCAGGTCGTTCATGCTTCCAGCAGCCCCCGCTGAATCAGCAGGTCACGGGCCAGGTACAGCGCTGCCAGCGCCCGACCTTCGGTGAACTGCGGGTGCATGGCCAAGGCCGAGAGTTCGCGCAGGTTGACCTTGTCGACCCGCATCGGCTCCGGCTCGTCGCCCTCCAGGCGCTCCTCGTAAAGATCGCTGGCCAGCACCACCTGAATCTTCTGGCTCATGTAGCCCGGCGACAGCGACAGCTCGGTCAGGTGCTCCAACTGGCGCGCGCCAAAACCGGCTTCTTCCTTGAGCTCCCGGTCGGCTGCCGCCAGCACATCCTCGCCCGGCTCGATCAGGCCCTTGGGCAACGACAGCTCGTATTCGTCGGTGCCGCCGCAGTATTCCTCCACCAGCACCGCGTGCTCGGCATCGAGCATGGCCACGATCATGACCGCGCCGTAGCCATTACCCCGGCCCACCAGGCGCTCGTAGGTACGCTCGTTGCCATTGCTGAAGCGCAATTGCACGGCTTCGACGCGAAACAGGCGGCTGCTGGCGACGATTTCGCGGCTGAGGACGGTGGGTTTCTGGCGCATGGGGCGGCTCCTTGGCGTGAACGGGTTACTATACCGTGGCTTGCCGACTGATCGAGAGTTTCCCATGCCTGTTCTTCCCTGGTCTGCCATCGATACCGTCCTGCTGGACATGGATGGCACCTTGCTTGACCTGCATTACGACAACCGCTTCTGGCTGGACCACCTGCCCCAGCGCTATGCCGAGCTGCACGGGGTAAGCCGGGCCATGGCGGAAATGGAGCTGCAGCCGCTGTTCGAACGCAATGCCGGCACGCTGAACTGGTATTGCCTGGACTTCTGGAGCCGCGAACTGCGGCTGCCCATCCGCGAGCTGAAACAGGAAATCGCCGACCTGATCGCCCTGCGACCGGATGCCGATACCTTCCTGGCAGCTATCCGCAACGCGGGCAAGCGCGTGGTGATGATCACCAATGCGCATCGGGATTCGCTGTCGCTGAAGCTGGAGCGGGTGGAGTTGGCGCCGTATTTCGAACGGCTGATCAGCTCGCATGACTATGGCTACCCGAAGGAAAGCCCGCAATTCTGGGACGCATTGCAGGCGGACATCGGCTTTGAACCGGAGCGCAGCCTGTTCATCGATGACACCCTGGCGATTCTGCGCAGTGCGCGGCGGTTTGGCGTGGGGCACCTGCTGGCGGTGCGCCAGCCGGATAGCCAGGCCGGGCCGCGGGATACCGAAGAGTTTGAGGCGGTCGAGGATTACCGGGAATTGTTGGTAGGCCTGCACGGGCCTCTTCGCGGGTAAACCCGCTCCCACAGGCTCACCACAGGTTTGAACTGTGTGTGATCCCTGTGGGAGCGGGCGAGCCCGCGAAGAGGCCGGTACAGGCTGCAGAGATCAGTCAGGAATACGCAACACCTGTCCCGGATAGATCTTGTCCGGGTGCTTGAGCATCGGTTTGTTGGCCTCGAAGATCTTCTGGTACTTGTTGGGGTCGCCATACACCTTCTTCGAAATGGCGCTCAACGTATCACCCTTCTCCACCGTCACGAACCGCGCGGCCTGGGCAACTGGCCCGGTCACGGTGATCTGGTCGTCGACACTGGCAACGCCTGCGACGTTACCCGCCGCCAGGATGATCTTCTCCTTCTCCTCCTGGCTGGTCACCTCACCCTTGAGGATGATCGTGTCACCCTCTACAGTGGCCGTGATGTTCGGGTTGCCCAGGCCGACACTTTCCACGTGTTTCTTCAGCTGCTCTTCGGCATTGGCATTGCCGGGGGTCAGCAGGTCGATCAACTTCTCGCCCGCTTCCTTGACGAAACTGAACAAGCTCATAGCGCTCTCCTTGTTGACGAAACCTTGGACACAGCAGTCTAGGCCAGCTTTTCCCCTTGCGCCCCCGTGCGACCAATCGACGCGGTCTATCAAGGCATAGACCCTAGCGATTAGACGCCGCCGGCCCACACGCCTAGGCTTGTGCTATCAAAGAGCTGCCGATAGCCCGATATCGCCCCGATGAAAAGCAAGCCTCCGGTCTGCGCGGCCTCATCGCCCTTGTCCATGCCCGCCGCCAGCAACACCTACGATTACGTCCAGCTCAGCGACGCCAGGCGCGACAGCACGCCCTTGGCCGAAGAAGTGGCCCTGGCCATTGTCTACAACGGCCTGAACCAGGCGGTGATGCTGGTCAGCCCCACCGACCTGGAAGACTTCGCCGTTGGTTTCAGTGTCGGCAGCGGCATAGTGGAAGGCACCACGGAAATCTACGACCTGAAACTCTCCGGCAGCGGCTCGGCAATGTATGCCGACCTGGAGATTTCCAGCCGTGCGTTCTGGAACCTGAAAAACCAGCGCCGTCAACTGGCCGGCACCAGTGGTTGCGGCCTGTGCGGGGTCGAAGCGCTGGAGCAGGCACTGCCAGAGCTGGCCAAACTGCCTGGCGCACCCTTGCCACCGGCGCAGTGGCTGGTCGGCCTGCGTGAGCGCATCGATGCCTTCCAGCCCCTCGGCCAGCACTGCGGCGCGGTGCATGCGGCGCTGTTCATGGACCGCCATGGCGAACTGCTGCTCGGCCGCGAAGACATCGGCCGGCACAACGCCCTCGACAAGCTGATCGGCGCCTTGCTGCGCCAGGGCATCGACAGCCAGGGCGGCCTGGCCATCGTCACCAGCCGCTGCAGCCTGGAGCTGATCCAGAAGGTGCTGCGGGCCGGTATCCAGACCCTTGTCAGCCTTTCGGCGCCCACCGGCCTTGCCCTGCAATGGGCGCGCAAGCACAACCTCAACCTTATCCATCTGCCCAAGCACAGCGCACCGCGGGTATACAGCCCAGCGGCGGAGTCGTAACTGTCGTGACCTCGTACCAACACCTCCCGGAAAACGCCCCAGCCTCCTCCCCTCGCTACAAGCCCTACCACGGCCCCGCCGGTGGCTGGGGTGCGTTGCGCAGCGTGGCCAAGGCCTGGGTCGGTAGCGATAACGCGCTGAAGAACATTCGCGCGCTGCTCAAGACCAACCAGAACGGCGGTTTCGATTGCCCCGGCTGTGCCTGGGGCGACTCGCCGGAAAGCGGCATGGTCAAGTTCTGCGAGAACGGTGCAAAGGCAGTGAACTGGGAGGCGACCAAGCGCCGCGTCGATGCCGCCTTTTTCGCCCGCTACAGCGTCACTTCGCTACTGCAGCAGAGCGACTACTGGCTGGAGTACCAGGGGCGCCTGACCGAGCCGATGGTCTATGACGCACCTAGCGACCGGTACCAGCCGATCAGTTGGGACGCCGCCTTCACCCTGATCGCTCGCGAGCTGAACAAGCTGGCCAGCCCTGACCAGGCCGAGTTCTACACTTCCGGGCGCGCCAGCAACGAAGCGGCATACCTGTACCAGTTGTTCGTGCGTGCCTACGGCACCAACAATTTCCCCGACTGCTCGAACATGTGCCACGAGGCGAGTGGCGTGGCCCTGGGGCAAAGCGTCGGGGTTGGCAAAGGCACCGTCACCTTCGACGACTTCGAGCACGCCGACGCGATTTTCGTCTGGGGCCAGAACCCCGGTACCAACCACCCGCGCATGCTCGACCCGCTGCGCGATGCGGTAAAACGCGGTGCCCAGGTGGTGTGCATCAACCCGCTCAAGGAGCGTGGCCTGGAGCGCTTCCAGCACCCGCAAAACCCGCTGGAAATGCTGACCAACAGCGACCGGCCGACCAACACCGCATTCTTCCGCCCGGCCTTGGGCGGCGACATGGCGATGCTGCGCGGCATGGCCAAGTTCGTCCTGCAATGGGAACGCGAAGCCCAGGCCAACGGCGAACCGGCAGTCTTCGACCACGCCTTCATCGCTGAACATGGCCACGGCATCGACGACTACCTGGCGGTAGTGGACGCCACGCCATGGGAGCACATCCAGGCCCAGTCCGGCCTGGCGCTGGCAGACATCGAACTGGCCGCGCGCATGTACTGCCGTGGCAAGCGGGTGATCATGTGCTGGGCGATGGGCATTACCCAGCACCGCCACTCGGTGCCGACCATTCAGGAAATCGTCAACCTGCAGATGCTGCGCGGCAATATTGGCGCACCAGGTGCCGGCCTGTGCCCGGTGCGTGGCCACAGCAACGTGCAGGGTGACCGCACCATGGGCATCAACGAGCGCCCGCCGGTGGCCCTGCTGGATGCCATCGAGCAGCGCTTCGGCTTCCCCGTGCCTCGGCATAACGGCCACAACACCGTCGAGGCGATCCACGCCATGCTCGATGGCCGGGCCAAGGTATTCATCGGCCTGGGCGGCAACTTCGCCCAGGCTACGCCAGACACCGAGCGCACCGCCCAGGCACTGCGCAACTGCGAGCTGACCGTGCACATCAGCACCAAGCTCAACCGCAGCCACCTGGTGCATGGCAAGCAGGCACTGATCCTGCCGTGCCTGGGGCGCACCGACATCGACCTGCAGGCCGAAGGGCCACAGGCGGTAACGGTAGAAGACTCGTTCAGCATGGTTCACGCCTCCAATGGCCAGCTGAAGCCGCTGTCGACGCAGATGCGCTCGGAGCCGGCGGTCATCGCCGGTATCGCCGCCGCCACCCTGGGCAAGAAGCCTGTGGACTGGCACTGGCTGGTGGCTGACTACGACCGTATTCGCGAGCTGATCGGCGACACCATCGCCGGCTTCAGCGGCTTCAACCAGCGCCTGCGCGAGCCGGGCGGTTTCTACCTGGGCAACAGCGCCGCCAGCCGCGAATGGAAGACCAGCACCGGCCGCGCCAACTTCAAGGCCAACCTGCTGCCCGACACGCTGCTCGACGAACGTGTACGCGCCAGCGGCCAGGTGCCGGACCTGATCATGCAGTCGATGCGCTCGCACGATCAGTACAACACCACCATCTACGGCCTGGACGACCGCTACCGTGGCGTGCGTGGCCAGCGCGAGGTGCTGTTCGTCAACGAAGCCGACATCATCCGCCTGGGTTTCCAACCGGGGCAGCAGGTCGACATCGTGTCGTTGTGGGGGGATGGGCATGTACGCCGTGTGCACGGTTTCACCCTGCTGGCGTTCGACATCCCGGCCGGGCAGGCGGCGGCGTACTACCCGGAAGTGAACCCGCTGGTGCCGCTGGAAAGCATTGGCGATGGCAGCCATACGCCGACGTCGAAGTTCATTGCCATCAAGCTGGAGCGGGCGCGGGACGACGGGCGTATCCTCTAGAAATGCGCCGGCCTCTTCGCGGCTAAAGCCGCTCCCACAGGGAAATCACAAGGCCTGAGAGCAGTGGTATCCCTGTGGGAGCGGCTTTAGCCGCGAAGAGGCCAGAAGCCGTGCCGCCAAAAACGAAAAAAGCCCTGTTCCAATGTGGTTCAGGGCTTCGTCATAAAGGTTTAAGACAGCGAAAAAACGATAAAGTTTCACAGTAAATACAGTAAGTTAGAGAATTGTGTACAACTCGTGTTACTCGTCGGATTTCCGTTGCCAGGCGCGCCCGTAAGGCTCAAAAATCGCCTCGTCATCCTTATGAGGCTTTCTTGATGAAGAAGTACTCCTCGATACTGTTGTTGTCTTTCAGCTTGCTCAGCGGCGTTGCCATGGCAGGCGGCACCACCGAGGCCGGCATTGGCGGCGCATTGGGTGGGGTACTGGGCTCTGTCGTGGGCCAGTCCATTGGTGGTAGCACAGGCGGCGCGATCGGTGCTGGCCTGGGCGGCGCAGCTGGCAGTGCGGTCGGTGCCGACAAGCACCAGCGTGGTGAGGCAGCCATCGGTGGCGCATTGGGCGCCGCAGGCGGCAACGTGGTCGGCCGCTCCGTGGGCGGTACTACCGGTAGCTACATTGGCGCGGCAGCCGGCGGTGGCGCCGGTGGCGCACTGGGTAACTACATGGGTAAAGAGGCCGACAGAGACGATTACCACGAAGGCCGCCGCTACCGTCGTGGTTATGACGACGACCGTCGCCACTGGGACCGTGGCCACCACTACGGCCATCGCAAGCACAAGCGCCACTGGCGCGACTAACGCCTGAGGGCCTTGCCCCGGCAACAAAAGCCCCGCCCCTGCCAGCGGGGCTTTTTCATGCCTGCTGTTCCTGCAGTACACCAGACAGGATCACCTGCAGCGTCTGTGGCAAGGCCACTGGCCGGCCGCTGGCCCGTTCGATGAACACCTGCACCACCGTGCCTGCTGCACACGCCTCCGGCTCCCCTGGGCGGAACAGGGCCAGGCGGTACTCCACCGTGCTGCCCGCCAGGCGCGCCACCCCCAGCCCCACTTCCAGCACATCCGGGAAGCCTGGCAGCGCGTAGAAATCCGCCGCCGAACTGACCACGAAGGCCGCGAGCTCGCCGTCACGCAGGTCCAGGTCGGCCTGTTCGACAAGAAACGCCTGGATGGCGGTTTCGAAGAAGCCGTGCACGGTGGCACCGGCAATATGGCCGTTCAGGTCGTTGTCCTGGGGACGGGTGAGGATGGGGTGGAAGTGGGAGAAGGCAGTGCGCTGAGGGGATTCGGTCATCTGGCTGGCTCTTGTCTTCGCAATGGATGCTGACAGTGAAACAGAAAAACCGGATTTTCGCTGCCTGTGCGGGCCTCTTCGCGGGTAAACCCGCTCCCACAGGTGTGGCGTGAGTCTTGAGGGCGGCGGAGAACCTGTGGGAGCGGGTTTACCCGCGAAGAGGCCCGCACAGGCTTGTAGAAAAAACAAAAAAGCCGCCCGAAGGGGGCGGCTTTCTCGTTGCGGGCGGGTCAGCTTACAGCTGCGGGCCAGCGGCCTTGATGGCGTCGGAAACTTCGAACTTCTTGAAGTTTTCGATGAACAGCTTGGCCAGGCCTTTGGCGGCCTCGTCGTAGGCAGCCTTGTCAGCCCAGTTGGTGCGCGGGTTGAGCAGCTCGGTATCAACGCCCGGAACGGCCTTGGGCACATCCAGGTTGATGATGTCCAGGTGTTCGGTTTCAGCGCCGATCAGCGCGCCGCTCTGGATCGCAGCGATCACGGCACGGGTGGTCGGGATGCTGAAGCGCTTGCCAACGCCGTAGCCACCGCCGGTCCAACCGGTGTTGACCAGGTAGACCTTGGAGTCGAAGCCCTTGATACGCTTGATCAGCAGTTCGGCGTACTCGCCAGCCGGGCGCGGGAAGAACGGGGCGCCGAAGCAGGTGGAGAAGGTCGACTTGATGCCGCTGCCCGAACCCATTTCGGTGGAACCGACCAGCGCGGTGTAGCCGGACAGGAAGTGATAGGCCGCCTGTTCGTTGTTCAGGATCGAAACCGGAGGCAGAACGCCAGTCAGGTCGCAGGTCAGGAAGATGACTGCGTTAGGCTCGCCGCCCAGGTTCGCTTCGGAACGCTTGGCAACGTGCTCCAGCGGGTAGGCCGCACGGCTGTTCTGGGTCAGGCTGACGTCGCTGTAGTCGGCGTGCTTGTTGGCGTCGAGAACGACGTTTTCCAGCACGGCGCCATGCTTGATGGCTTTCCAGATGACCGGCTCGTTCTTTTCGGACAAGTCGATGCACTTGGCGTAGCAGCCGCCTTCGATGTTGAAGACCACGCCCTCGCCCCAGCCGTGCTCGTCGTCACCGATCAGGTAACGGCTTTCGTCGGCCGACAGGGTGGTCTTGCCGGTACCGGAAAGGCCGAAGAACAGGGTCACATCGCCTGCTTCGCCGATGTTGGCGGCGCAGTGCATCGGCAGTACGTCGGCAGCCGGCAGCAGGAAGTTCTGCACCGAGAACATGGCTTTCTTCATTTCGCCGGCGTAGCGCATGCCAGCGATCAGCACCTTCTTCTGGGCGAAGTTGATGATCACGCAACCATCGGAGTTGGTGCCGTCACGCTCAGGCTCGCACACGAAGTTGGCGACGTTGAGGACCTGCCACTCGCCACGGCCAGCCGGGTTGTACTGCTCCGGATTGATGAACAGGCAACGACCGAACAGGTTCTGCCAGGCAGTCTGGGTGGTCATCTTCACCGGCAGGTAGTGCTCGGCGGCCGCCCCTACGTGAACGTAGGAAACGAAGTGATCCTGGGCGTTGTTGAACGCCTCGACGCGAGCCCACAGGGCATCGAACTTGTCGGCCGGGAACTTGCGGTTGATCGGGCCCCAGGCGATGGCGTCCTGGGTGGAAGGCTCTTCGACGATGAAACGGTCAGCCGGCGAACGGCCAGTACGGTGACCAGTCTCCACGACCAGTGCGCCAGTATCGGCTAGTACGCCTTCACCGCGTTGCAGCGCTTCTTTTACCAGCTCATCGACGCTCAGGTCGGTGTACACGGTGTTGTTGGCTTGCGTCATGAGATACCCCATCCGGCCCGAGGCCGAGTGCTCCAAACGTTTTGTAGTTGTCTCAAAAAAACTACTACAGCGAAAAAAGTGGCCGGATTATGCCAGAAACGCCCAAAAAAAGTAGGCCCCTCCTGTCAGAACTGCGCTTTTGCGCAATTCGACAGGAGATTGTCCTGTAGTTAAACGTTTCAGTGACGAGTTTCTGAGGCTACGTCCGTACCGCCACCGGCAAACAATTGCGCCACATCACTGGCGTCGAAGAAATAGCGCTCGTTGCAGAACTGGCAATCGATCTCCACCTGCCCGCCGCACTCTTCCACCAGCGCCTTGGCATCGTGCTCGCCCAAACTGACCAGCGCATTGCCGGAACGTTCGCGCGAGCAGCTGCAATTGAAGCGCAGCGGCTGGATATCGAACAGGCGCACGGCGTCTTCGTGGTACAGGCGGTGCAGCAGTGTTTCGTTGTCCAGCGCCCACTCATCCGCCTTGAGCGTGGTGGCCAATGCCACAACGTGCTGCCAGCTTTCTTCACGCTCTTCATCGTCCGGCTGGCGATCGCGCGGCAACTGCTGCAGCAGCAGGCCACGTGCCTTGCCGCCTTCGGCGTTGAGCCAGAAGCGCGTGTTGAGCTGTTGCGACTGGACGAAGTAGTTGGTGAAGCACTCCGACAGGGTGGCGCCATCGAGGTCGACGGTGCCCTGGTAGCGCTGGCCCTTGAGCGGATCGATGGTCAGGGTCAGGTGGCCGTCGGGCATCAGCTGCGACAGGGTCGCATCCGCCGGAATCTGGTCCGCTTCGTAACGGGCCATGCCGCGGATATCGCGGTCGCCGGAGCATTCGACCATCAGCAGCGGGATCGGCCCGGCAGAGCGCGCCTGCAGAATCAGCAGGCCGTCGAACTTCAGCGCCCCGACCAGCAAGGCGGTGGCGGCCATCAGCTCGCCCAGCAGTGCCTGCACCGGCTGCGGGTACTCATGACGCGCCAGCACCGCGGCGTAGCTGTCATCGAGAGACACCCACTCGCCGCGCACATCGCGCTCGTCGAAGATGAAACGTTGGGTGAAATCGGTATCAGGCAAATCGCTCATAGGTTTTGGCTATCTGAAAATGATGACAAAATGGTTACAAGGGTTGTCGAAAACAAGCGAGAACCCCATGACAGAGCGCTCACAAGGCGCTCCGATTCCTGTTTGCAATAGAGGTATTTTATGGACAATCGACCACTGTTCCAAGCAAGGTGGTCCTGGGGGCCATTGGCAGCCTGTACGCTGCTTCCCATCGCTCTACTGTGTTTCTGGTTATGGCCCATTGGCCAGATCTTGTGCCTGACTTTCGACGAGTGGCTGTTCCACAGCCTGAATGCGCCGCTGGCCGACAACACTACCTGGCGCTACATCTGGACTGTCGGCAGCCTGCGCCCGTTCGACATCGTCGTCGGCCTGATCCTTCTGGCAGTGCTTATCCGAGGCGACTGGGTGTTCAAGGCAACCCAGGTGCGCCAGGCCTTTTTCGGCTTCCTGGTCACGCTAATCCTCTTAGTGGTGATTCGCGCGCTGTTTTCCAAGTGGGTGGATGCAGCCGGCTGGCAGCACAAGAGCCCGTCGATGATGTTCGACGAGGTGGTGCACCTCAGCGACTACTATCCGGACCTGGAGGCGGCCTGGGAGCTCAAGGACCGTTCCAGCAAGAGTTTCCCGGGGGATCATGCCTCGGTGCTGCTGGTCTGGGCGCTGTTCATGAGCGTGTTCAGCCGCCGCCTGGTGCAGTACCTGGTGGTCTGGGGGTTGGCGGTATTGTTCATGTTGCCGCGCCTGGTGGCCGGTGCCCACTGGGGGCAAGATGACTACATCGGCGGGCTGCTGATGGCGGTGCTGGCGCTGGGCTGGAGCTGCTACACGCCGCTGGCGGCCAAGGGAAGTGCGGTGCTGCTGCGCTGGACGGCGCCGTTGTTCAACCTGCTGGCCCGGTTACCGCTGGTCGGACGGATGGCTGTCACCCGTTAGGGCCATGGGGCTACTGCGTAGCCCATCGCGACACAAGGCCGCTCCTACAGGGGGCCGCGATTTCCTGTAGATACCGTCTTGACCCTCACCCCGCAAGAGCGATTTGAGGGTCAAACGGTTTGCCGGATTTCACTACGCCATACACCAGGTGCAAAAGCTTACGCATAGCAGCGCAGACTATCTGCTTG
>NZ_JAFGYI010000340.1:0-446 GCF_017490905.1 Pseudomonas sp. 32_A
CGGATAGACGGTGAAGCGCGGAATCTTCTGCCGCACGCGCCCCGTCAGCGGATCGAACAGGTGCAGCGTATCGACTTCGTCGTCGAACAACTCGACGCGCACCGCCATCTCCGCGTGCTCGGCCGGGAAGATGTCGATCGTGTCGCCGCGCACGCGAAACGTGCCGCGCTGGAAGTCCTGCTCGTTGCGCGTGTACTGCATCGCGATCAGCCGCGCGATCACCTCGCGCTGGCCGATCTTGTCGCCCGTGCGCAGCGTGAGGATCATCTGGTGGTATTCGGACGGATTGCCGATACCGTAGATCGCCGACACCGTCGCGACGATCACGACATCGCGCCGCTCCATCAGGCTCTTCGTCGCCGACAGCCGCATCTGCTCGATGTGCTCGTTGATCGACGAATCCTTCTCGATGAAGAGATCGCGCTGCGGCACGTACGCTTCCGGCT
>NZ_JAFGYI010000341.1:0-446 GCF_017490905.1 Pseudomonas sp. 32_A
GGACTTGCCAAATGTAGCGATTCCTCATACAGATATTGTTCATAATCTAGCTGAGAAAGTAGTGGTTGTTCGATTAGAAAAACCAGTAACTTTTCACAATATGATAGCTCCTGATAAGGAAGTAGAAGTATCCCTACTCTTCTTTATCATTAACAACTCAAGTTCAAGTCAAACAAATATTCTGGCTCAGTTGATGGACTTTTTAACAGGAAATGGACATCTGGAAGATCTATCAAAAATTTCCGAACCAGAAAAACTTTATGCTTATATTGCTGAAGCAACAGCTTAATCTTGTCTATTAAAATATAAAATCGGAGGAAATCCAAATGATTAAAATTCTTGCTGCCTGCGGTGCAGGTGTTAACTCAAGTCACCAAATTAAAAGTGCTCTAGAAGAAGAACTTTCAAACCGTGGTTATGATGTTCACTGTGATGCCGTCATGGTG
>NZ_JAFGYI010000342.1:0-445 GCF_017490905.1 Pseudomonas sp. 32_A
TCCTAGATGATGTATCGGTGATGACAAAAGTCGCTGCCAAAAAAACGGCGGGCGTGTTGGGCGATGATTTGGCACTTAACGCCAATCAAGTGTCAGGGGTAAAAGCCGATCGCGAGTTACCTGTGGTGTGGAGTGTCGCCAAAGGCTCCTTAGTCAATAAAGCGATTTTGGTGCCACTGGCTTTGATTATTAGTGCGATTTCGCAAGCCTTAGTGACCGGGTTATTGATGATTGGTGGTTTATATCTGTGTTATGAAGGGGCAGAAAAAGTGGTGCACAAATTTTGGCCCCACGCTGGCAGCAATGACCCCGAGCAAGCCGAACGGGTAGCAGCCAATGCCAATGAAAGCATAGATTTGGTGGCGCATGAAAAAGAGAAAATCAAAGGGGCAGTGCGGACGGACTTTATTTTATCGGCTGAAATCATTGTGATTTCCCTCGGTAC
>NZ_JAFGYI010000343.1:0-445 GCF_017490905.1 Pseudomonas sp. 32_A
CAATAATCCAAACAATTCTGACGGCCAATACGGCGAGTATGCGGAAGGCAAAAATTCCGGCTTCGAATCTGGCAATGAAGGATATGGATCCGGAGGTTATGATTTTTCTGTAAATCAGGATCAGTCCGTGGAGAATCACACTGCACATGATGCGTACTACGCTGGAGGATATTCGGCTCCACAATACGGCGGATTCGAAACACAGCAAGAGTCGAAAAACCCAGTTGCGCCGTGGGCTCTAGGGGTTGGCATGTTGTCATTGCTCGGATCAATTGTTGTATTCGGCTCGTTGCTTGGCATTATCGGCACGATTCTTGCGATTGGAGCCCTGGTTGTCGGTCGAAAACGGCACCCGGAAAACCGGCGCACCGTGATGTCGGTGGTGGGGTTGGTGACTTCGATTCTGTCGATGATCGTAGGAGTAATAATCATGGTTGCTGTCTAC
>NZ_JAFGYI010000344.1:0-445 GCF_017490905.1 Pseudomonas sp. 32_A
CAGCAGGACGATCGCATCGAATATCCGCATCGGGGGCTCCTTGACGGGCGGCGGGAATGCGCGAGGCTCACGCGCGCCGCGGTGGCGTTCGGCCGTCCCGGGCGGGCGGCCTCGAATCGAACGGGCGAGCAACGGCCGTTCCTGGCGGCCCGCGCCCCGGTCATCCGGCGAATACGCGGCCACGAGCGGGTTTCGGATTCTTCAATATATGGCGTGCGCCGGCGTTTGCACAAACTATGCTGAAAATCGTCTTAATCGCGCGCGTTATTGAACGTGTCGAATCGAATGTCCGCTTCGATGCGCGAATCGGAAAAGACGGCGCGAACGAAAATGCCCGTTCCGTTCGCCGGTGGCTGACGCCGCGCTTGCGTCCGCCTTTCCGATGGCCGCCGGCAGGCCCGCCTGCATTCGCCGGCGGTGCGCATCTATCGAAAAAAACGAGTAT
>NZ_JAFGYI010000345.1:0-445 GCF_017490905.1 Pseudomonas sp. 32_A
GTAATTGCCGTTCAGCGGCTCGACCTGCGTGACGATCGGATCGTCGTACAGCTTGTCGCGCTCCAGCGTGCGGATCAGCTCGAGTGCCGCGTCGCGCTGCGCATCCGAATGCGTGAAGATCACCGACCGGTACTGCGTGCCGACGTCGTTGCCCTGCCGGTTCAACTGCGTCGGATCGTGCGTGGCGAAAAAGATCTCGAGGATCTCGCGGTAGCCGATCCGGCCCGGATCGAAGCTCACGCTGACGACCTCCGCATGGCCCGTGTCGCCGTCGCACACGTCGCGGTAGCCGGGGTTGCGCGTAGGGCCGCCCGCGTAGCCGGATTCGACGGCCGTCACGCCGTCGACATCGAGAAACACCGCTTCCTGGCACCAGAAGCATCCGCCGCCCAGCGTCGCGACTTCGCTCGTTGCTTCGCTCATATCGGTTTCCTTTCGTTCGTTT
>NZ_JAFGYI010000346.1:0-444 GCF_017490905.1 Pseudomonas sp. 32_A
GCGCGCGTCTCGGCCGCCGCGGCCGTCGCGACGAGCCAGTCCTCGAACTCGCGATGCAGCGCGGTCTTCTGGATGCCGATCGGCGTGACCGCGTAGTAGTTGTGCGGCGCGATCCGGATGTCGCTGAACGGCGCGACGATCTTGCCGTTCGCGAGATCCCGGCTCAGCGTGACGACGGGCCCGATGCCGACGCCGAGATCGTCGACGATGCCCTGGAACGTCACATGAAAATGATCGAAGCGCTGCCGCCTCGTGAAGCGGCTCGCGCTCAGCTTCGCTTCGGCGAACCAGTCGTCCCAATGGCGCGGGCGCGTTTCGGTTTCGAGGATCGTATGGCGAACGAGATCCTCGGGGCGCTCGAGCGGCGTGCGGCTCAGCAGCGACGGCGACGCGACGACCGTGTGGTGATCGCTGAGAAAGCGGATCGCCGATTCGGGATTGAAG
>NZ_JAFGYI010000048.1:0-39671 GCF_017490905.1 Pseudomonas sp. 32_A
CAAGCCCGCTCCCACATTTGTTGCAACGTGGCCATGCCTGGGAGGCCATGGTTGTCAGCCTTGGCGCAAGATTCAAGATCGGTGGGGCGGCAGCAGCGCCAACGGGGAGATATCGCCAGTCCAACAAAGCGGGCAACCATGGCCTGACAGGTTTGGTACGTTGCAACAAATGTGGGAGCGGGCTTGCCCCGCGAAGCGCCGCGCGGGCGGCGCTCGGTCTCATAGGCGCTGAAATTGCTAAGGCGAACACCTTGCGGCCCTCATGCGAACTGAAGGCAAGCACTCACTGCTTCATGCCCAGCTCAGCATCATCCATCAGCGCCTTGGCCATTGCACTCAGGTAGTGGGCAGCCCAGATCATCATCGGTTTCTCGTCCATAAGGCCGGTGATGGTCAGCTCGCGGACATAGCCCATCAGTTCCGAGGACTGCTCGCGGGCGTCCTTGCACGGGATACCGGGTTCGATGCGGAACAGTGGGTGGGTGCCGTTTTCGCCTTGGTAGAAGGTGGTTTTGCCGACGGTGAATTGAGTGTCTTCTGTGGTCATTTTTGAATCCCCTGAAAATTCTCGACTGCCTGGACGGGCCCTTTCGCGGGTGAACCCGCTCCCACAGGTATTGCATCTACCTCATGGCTTGTGGAGATCCTGCGGGAGCGGGTTTACCAGCTCCCCACAGGTACTGCATCTACCTCATGGCTTGTGGAGATCCTGTGGGAGCGGGTTTACCCGCGAAGAGGCCAGCCCAGACAAAGCAACACTAAAACCTCAGTGCAAAGTCCGAGGCCCAGTGGGCATCTGCACCTGAATCAGTGCCGACTCCAGCAAAGCCCGCAACGTCTCCAGTTCATGCATCGACGTCATCATCAAAACCGACGCCGGCGATTTGGGCTGCAGCAGCATGGCCTGATGCACAACGGTCGCAGCGCACAGCGCGTAGTCCGTGGCCTGGATCAGGGTGTCTTCAAGGGAATGGGTAGCGTGGGGCGGATCGGGGACAATCTTTAGCATAGTGACATTCTCTGTAGGTTAATCAGAGACCGGCACTCATGACTTGCAGTGTGATGGGTGGCGGCCACGTACGGGTCTGCAAGACCGGACAGAGAACGAAACCGGCAGGTTCGAAAACCTCCCGTACGCAGCCACCATAAAGCGCGCGCAATGGCATGCCATTGGCTATCGGTGATCGGTAATCGTTCTCTGAGCGGGCTTGCAGGCCCGGTCGCTGATTTGGCAACGACAGGGCCACACTAGGCCGCCAGGAACAACACCGCAATGGCTCAAGGGCGCTAGGAAGCTATTTCAGAAATGGCCTACGCGCAACGGGAAAAATCTGATTATCAGAAGTCATACCGCGCCCCAACCATCATGCTCCGCGACGGCCCGTAGAAGTTGAACGTCGAGGTCGACCCCACCCGCGACAGGTAGTCCCGGTCGAACAGGTTGTTGACGTTGAAGGTGGCCGTCAGCTTCGAGGTAACCGGATACGACAGCATTGCATCCACGGTCGCATAGCCTGGCGCGTCGATGCGCACACCGCCGTTCTCGGAATAGAAGTTGCTCATCGCCGAGATACCGCCACCAATCGCCAGGCCGTTCAGCGGCCCTTGGCTGATGGTGTACTTGCTCCACAGCGATGCCTGGTTGCGCGGCATGATGAAGAAGGTGGTTTCGGCATCGCCCTTGAGGGTTTCGGTTTCCATCCAGGTGTAGCCGGCCAGCACTTCCCAGTTCGGCGCCAGCTTGCCGCTCACTTCCACTTCGGCGCCTTTCACACGGGTCTTGCCGGATGCAACAGAGTCAGTGGTAGCCACACCGTCGGCGTCATACACGGTGGTCGCGCGGTTCTTGTCGGTCAGGCGGAACACCGAGAAGCGGGTATTCAGGTCGCCACCGAAGTAGCTGCTCTTGAGGCCAAACTCGTACTGCTCGCCCTCACGCGGCTTGAGTACCCGGCCATTGCTGTCGGTGTCGGACTGCGGCTTGAACACCTGCGAATAGCTGGCGTACAGCGCATGGTTCTCGGTCAGGTCGTAGACCAGGCCGCCATACGGGGTGAAGTGGCCATCCACGCGCTTGCTGTCGTTGGTGGTGGCGCCGCTGCTGAGAGTAGTGGTGTAGAAATCACCGCGATACCAGCTGAAGCGGCCCCCGGCGATAAGCGCCAGACGCTCGACCGGGCGGAAGGTGACCTTGGAGTACAGGCCGTATTCCTCTTCCTGCATACCAGTCTCGGTGCTGTAATTGGGCGATGGCTTGGCGAACTGCTTCGGCGAGTATGTATTGACGTTGATGGCGCCAAGGTTGGTTGTGCCGTTGAGGTACTCGGTGTCGTAGTTCTTGTAGTCGCTGCCGACCACGAATTCGCTGACCTGGCCGAAGGTTTCGAACGGCTGGCTGTAGCTGGCGTCCAGCGAGTAGGTGTCCTGGGTGAAATCGCGGGCGCTGGCGCGCTCGGAGTTCGCGCCAGTGGTGGCGTTGGTCGCGGTGAAGGCGTACAGGTAATTGGTGTCGCGATGCGAACCACGTGCTGCGACACGGCCATAGCCCCCGTTGTCGAAGCGGTGGGTCAGCTCAGCGACCAGGTCGGTGGTCTTGCCGTCGAAGTAATTCCAGTCAGCCCCCAGGAACTTCGAATGGCTGAAGTCGGGCACTTCGCCGGACAGCGTTGCCGGATAGCCATTGTGCGGGGTGATGTTCTTCACTTCATGAATCAGGCCGAACGAGAGAGTGGTGGCGTCGTCCAGGTCGACGTCCAGCGCACCGTAGTAGCTGTTGCTGGTGTTGGCGTTGTAGTCGACCTCGCCATTGGTGTCATCACGCGAGGCGATGAAGCGTCCGCGCACACGGCCAGCATCATCCAGCGGCCCGCTCAGGTCGATTTCTTCGTGGTTGGTGTCCCAGGTGCCATAGCTGCCTTCGACGTGCCCCTGAAACTCGGCGGTCGGGCGCTTGCGCACCATGTTGACGATGCCGCCCAGTTCGCTGGTACTGCTGAACAACCCGGCCGGGCCACGCATGATCTCGACACGGTCGAATGCCGCCAGCGATGGTACTGTACCGAAGATGCTGGCCATGGGCGCCGGCAGGCCGTCGATATTGAACTCACTGTACTCGTAGCCACGGGCGTAGATCGACGAACGGCCACTGTCGTTGGTCAGGGTTCGCAGGCCGGCGGTGTACTTGGCCAGGTCATCGAGGTGCACGAACCGGCGGTCCTTGACGTAGTCCTGGGTGTAGACGGTGATCGATTGCGGAATGTCCTTGAGCGCTGCGGGGGTCTTGGTACCCACGGTGGCGGCGTCCACGCTGTAGCCGCCGGTGTCTTCCGACGGCAGCATGTCGTACAGGCGGTTGCCTTCGATGGTCAATGCTGGCAAGTCAAGCGCGTTGTCCTCGACAGACGCCTGGGTCGCTACCGTTTCGGCAAGTGCCGACAACGAAAACGGCGCCAGCACCCCCAGCACCAGCCAGCCCCGAACCCTTCGCGAGTCCCCCAAACTTTTGAAACTGCTCATGACACCCTTCCCCAAATGGTAGTAATTCGCAAACGAAACAAGTTGCTTTTTGCGAACGATACCGAAGGGAAATCGGGGGTGCAGCAGGATTAACCTTCTTAACACATCAAGGCGTTGCCCTCGCCCTGCCGGCAATGGGATGATTCGTAATTGATACGAATTCTCATTCAAGGCTCGCCGTGCCCACCTCACTCCTCCTCGCCGAAGACGACGCACGCCTGCGTCAGGACCTGGAACGTCATTTCCTCAACCGGGGTTTCCGGGTGCACGCATGCGCCACCGGCGCCCAGGCCCTGAATGCCATACAGCAATCACAGTTCGAGCTGGTGCTGCTGGATATCATGCTGCCGGGCATCGATGGCCTCAGCCTGCTCGACGAGTTGCGCCGGCAGCAGGCGGTGCCGGTCATGCTGATGTCGGCGCTGGGGGCCGAGCAGGATCGCATCAGTGGCTTTACCCGGGGCGCGGACGATTACTTGCCCAAGCCCTTCAGCCTGGCCGAGCTGGATGCCCGGGTCGATGCGTTGCTGCGGCGTGTGGCGTTCGATCGTGGTACGGCGCTGCGTGCCGACGTCGGCGAGGTGATGCTCGACCATGACCGCCAGGACGTTATCCACAAAGGCAAGGCTGCCGGCCTCACCGCCTCCGAATTCCGCTTGCTGGCCACCCTGCGGGCCCACCCCGGCGAAGCCTTGAGCAAACCGTTTCTCTACCAGACCGTGCTGCACCGGGCCTACACCCGCCTGGACCGCGGCCTGGATGTGCATGTATGCAACCTTCGCCGCAAGCTGGCCGACATCGCTGCCCAGCACCTGCAGATCCAGGCCGTACGCGGCCAAGGGTACATCCTGGTCGACACGGAACAAGTCTGATGCGCCGTCATCCCTTGCTATGGAAGCTGGCCGTACTGCAGGTCGGCTTCTGCCTGTTGCTGACCTGGCTGATCTGGACCTGGGGCCTGTCGGTGGAGCGCAGTACCTACTTCCTGTCCCAAGCCGACCAGGACTACCTGGCGCGCTTTGCACAGCAAGCCGAACAGGCCTGGGAGCAAGGCGGCGCGGCGGGTGCCGAGGCCTGGCGCAGGCAACTGGAACAGGCCGAGGGCACTTGGGTGGCGCTGGTCGGGCCGCATCTGCAGAGCCTTGGCAGCACCCCACTGAGCGCTGAGGAAGCCAGCCACCTGACCTTCATGCGCAAGCTCGACTGGCCGATGAGCCGGCGCCTGCAGGATGAACTGCCCTACGTCAGCATCGAGTTCCCGCAGCACCCCGAACATGGTCGCCTGGTAATGCAACTGCCCGAACACCTGTTGCCTACCGGCCTGACCCCATGGACCCATGTGATCACCCATGGCGTTGCCCCCACGCTGCTCGCCCTGCTGCTGGTTCTGGCGCTGTACCGCCACCTTGTGGTGCCACTGAACCGTCTGCGCGACCGTGCCGACGCCCTGCGTGCCGATGACCTCGACAGCCCGGCCCTGCCCCTGCAGGAGCGGCGCGATGAGCTTGGTGAACTGGCGCAGGCCTTCGAGCACATGGCCGGGCGCCTGCGCCAGAGCCTGGAGCAGCAACGCCTGTTGCTGCGCACGCTGTCCCACGAACTGCGCACGCCGCTGGCGCGGCTGCGCATCGCCCATGACAGCAGCTTGCCGCCAGCCCAGTTGCGCGAGCGCCTGGACCGCGAGGTCGCCGACATGCAGAAGCTGCTGGAGGACACGCTGGACCTGGCCTGGATGGATACCGAACAGCCCAGCTTGCCGACCGAACCGGTGTTGATGGTTTCGGTGTGGGAAGCCTTGTGCCAGGACATCTGCTTCGAAAGCGGCTGGGACCGCGCCCGCCTGCCCTGCTCGCTCGGCCCCGACTGCGTGGTGCAAGCCCACTTGGACAGCCTGGCCCAAGCCTTGGAAAACCTGATGCGCAATGCCATCCGCCACTCGCCGGCCGAGGGCCGGGTCAATCTGGATGGCTGGCTGGAGGGCGATTGCTGGCACCTGCGCCTGAGTGACCAGGGCCCCGGGGTGCCGCACGCCGAGCTCGAACGCATCTTCAAGCCCTACCAGCGGCTGGCCGACAGCGGCGCGGGCTTCGGCCTGGGCCTGGCCATCGCCCGCCGCGCCATCGAACTGCAAGGCGGGCGCTTGTGGGCCAGCAATGGTCACCCGGGCCTGTGCCTGCACATGACTTTGCCGATGGCCCAGGACTGTTTAGAAAGTTAATGCGCTTTACGCTCAATCAGGACTGATTATCATCTGGACGTTCCTGCCTTGCGCTCCTTGCAAAGCCCTGATGAGACACCTGATGAGCAAGATGACCCTGACGCTGGCTTTGGTGCTGGCCCTTGCGGCCCCTGCTGCCCTGGCGCAGCCCGAGCATCAACAGAAGATGGATACCTCGCTGCTGCAGCGCCAGGACCTGGCCTACCGCTTCAGCCAGCTCGACCTGGACTCGGCCGATGGCCAGCGTCATTACCGCTTGTGGGTCGGCCAACCAGACCGCCCGGCGCCAGCGGCAGGTTACCCGGTGCTTTGGATGCTCGATGGCAACGCCGCGCTGGGGGCGTTGGACAGCCTGCTGCTGGGCAAGCTTGCCGCCGGCCAGGCGCCATTGCTGGTGGCCGTGGGGTACCAGACCGATCAGCGGATCGAGCGGGTCGGGCGTACCTATGACTACACCCCGGCGCTGCCTGGGCAGGCTGAGCAGCTGGACCCGTTGACCGGGCAACCGAGCGGTGGCGTGGACGAGTTCCTCGATCTGCTGAGCGAGCGCATGCGGCCGCTGGTGGCGGGTGTGGCACCGATCGACCTGCAGCGGCAGACGTTGTGGGGACATTCCTACGGTGGGTTGGCCGTGCTGCATGCGCTGTTCACCCGGCCTGGGGCTTTCAGTGACTATGTGGCGGCCAGCCCTTCGCTGTGGTGGCATGATGGTGCGATCGTGCGTGAGGCGCAGGGGCTTGGACAGCGCTTGGGTAGCAGCCGGCCTCGATTGTTACTGATGCGCGGGAGTGAGGAGCCGGCTAACCCCCGCATGCCGGTGCAAGGCGATGGAGAACGGGCGGCGCGAGAGCTGGCGGCAGACCTGGCCAAGGTGCCGGGGTTGCAGGTACGGTTCGAACGATTTGACGGGCTGGGGCATGGGCCGATGTTACCGGCCTCGCTGAAGCGGGTGATTGAAGGGATGTCTCGATAATCCTGCACTGGTCTCTTCGCGGGTAAACCCGCTCCCACAATGCCTCTTCAGCCCTTCACACATACCACCTGCCGCAAGGTGTGCACCACCTCCACCAGCTCCTGCTGCGCGCGCATCACCGCATCGATGTCCTTGTAGGCCATGGGGATCTCGTCGATCACCTCCTTGTCCTTGCGGCATTCCACATGCGCCGTGGCCCGCCGCTGATCTTCCCCGGTGAAGCGGCTCTTGGCCTTGGTCCGGCTCATCAGGCGACCGGCACCATGGCTGCAGGAACAGAACGACTCCTCGTTGCCCAGCCCTCGAACGATAAAGCTCCTGGCCCCCATTGAGCCGGGAATGATCCCCAACTGCCCTTTCTGCGCCGACACCGCCCCCTTGCGCGTCACCAGCACTTCCCGGCCAAAATGCTGCTCGCGCTGCACATAGTTGTGGTGGCAGTTCACCGCTTCCAGGCTGGCCTCGAACGACTTGCCCAGCGCCTTGCGAGCCGCACCGACCACCGCCAGCATCATCAGCTCGCGGTTCTGCCTGGCGTAATCCTCATGCCGTAGCCGATATCCACCCCCACTGCGGCGGGGATGATCGCGCCAACTGTGGGGATCACACTGCCAATGGTCGAGCCCTTGCCCAGGTGCACATCCGGCATCACCGCCAGGTGCTTGAAGATGAACGGCATCCTGGCCGTGTTGAGCAGTTGCTTGCGGGCGTCGTCTTCCACCGGTACGCCGTCGGTCCACAACTTTACCGGCTTGCCGTCGGCGACCTGGAGAATATCCATGGGGCTGTTCCTCGAATGCATAACCGCATGATACCGCCAAAGGTCGTAGAGCCGTGGATTGCCTGCGGGGTGGCAATGTGCTGTATGCTTGGCCGGTCTTCAGGGCGGGGTGAAAGTCCCCACCGGCGGTAAATCGAAAGATGAGCCCGCGAGCGCCCCGGCCATGCCGGGGGTCAGCAGATCTGGTGAGACTCCAGAGCCGACGGTCATAGTCCGGATGAAAGAAGGCGTCAGGCAGGGGCCATACGGGCGCCCCTGCGCACGCATTTTGTTCGCCCCGAGACGTTCATCGATCATTCACGAGGAGCGTTTCATGTCCACCATGCACCACCCGCAATTCCCCAATGTCAGCGCCGCCATCGCCGCCTTCCAGGCCGGGCGCCCTGTGCTGCTGCTCGACGACGACGACCGCGAGGACGAAGCGGACATCATCGCCGCCGCCGAGAACATCTCGCTGCAGACCATGGCCATGATGATTCGCGATTGCAGCGGCATCGTCTGCCTGTGCCTGGACGAGGCCACCGTCGACGAACTGCAACTGGAACCCATGGTGCAGAACAACCAGGCCCGCCACGGCACCGGCTTCACCGTCACCATCGAGGCGGCGGAAGGCATTACCACCGGAGTGTCGGCCCAGGACCGCATCACCACCATTGGCGCGGCACTGCGCTCCACTGCCGACCAACGCCATATCGTCAGCCCGGGGCATGTGTTCCCGCTGCGCGCCCGCAATGGCGGGGTGCTGACCCGCCGTGGCCACACCGAAGGCTCGGTAGACCTGGCACGCCTGGCCGGGTTGCGCCCGGCGGCGGTGCTGTGCGAGCTGATGAACCCCGATGGCACGATGGCCCGTGGCGAGCAGGTGGCGGTGTATGCGCGGCAGTACAATCTGCCGGTGCTGACCATCGAAGAACTGGCGCGGTACCGTGAGGCCATGCTGGAGCTGGAAGCAGAGCCAGCCTGATCCACCGCACGGGGCCGCTTTGCGGCCCATTCGCGGGTAAACCCGCTCCCACAGGGACCGCGCAGACTCGGAACCGGTGCAGTACCTGTGGGAGCGGGTTTACCCGCGAAGAGGCCGGCAAGTGCAACCTCAGGCTGCCGGAAGTTTGCTCCCCCCGCCCCGCTCTGCTAGTGTCGCGCCGTTCTGAATGCCACCGAGACAGTCGCCATGGCCCGCAAAAAAGCCTCCCTCGATTTCGAGCAATCCCTCGCAGACCTGCAAGCACTGGTCGAGCGCCTGGAGAACGGCGAGTTGTCGCTGGAAGAGTCGCTGGCCGCCTTCGAGCAAGGCATCGCCCTGACCCGCGATTGCCAGGGCGCCCTGGCCCAGGCCGAACAGAAGGTGCAGATCCTGCTGGAACGCGATGGCGAGCTGGCTGCCCAGCCCTTCGACGCGGAGCCGGAAGCATGATCGGCACCTACCAGGCCAGCTGCCAGGCCCGGGTCGACGCCGCCCTCGAGCCGTTGTTCGTCGCCCCGACCAAGGAACTCGAACGCCTTTACGCCGCCATGCGCTACAGCGTGATGAACGGTGGCAAACGTGTTCGTCCGCTGCTGGCCTACGCGGCCTGCGAAGCCTTGGGCGCCCCGGCCGAACAGGCCAACGGCGCAGCCTGCGCCGTGGAACTGATCCACGCCTACTCGCTGGTGCATGACGACCTGCCGGCCATGGATGACGACGACCTGCGCCGCGGCCAGCCGACCACCCACAAAGCCTTCGATGAGGCCTGCGCGATCCTCGCCGGCGACGGCTTGCAGAGCCTGGCCTTCAGCGCCCTGCTCGACCCGCGCCTGAGCCCGCAGGCTGACAGCATTCGCCTGGCCATGGTCCAGGCTTTGGCCAAGGCGGCCGGCCCGGCAGGTATGGTTGGTGGCCAGGCCATCGACCTGGGCTCGGTTGGCCTGAAGCTGGACCAGCAGGCGCTGGAGTTCATGCACCGGCACAAGACCGGTGCGCTGATCGAAGCCAGCGTGCGCCTCGGCGCCCTGGCCAGCGCCCGCGCCGAACAGGCGCAACTGGCTGCCCTGCAGACCTATGCACAGGCCATCGGCCTGGCATTCCAGGTGCAGGACGACATCCTCGATGTGGAAAGCGACACCGCGACCCTGGGCAAACGCCAAGGGGCTGATATCGCCCGAGACAAACCGACCTACCCGGCGCTGCTGGGCCTGGAAGCGGCCAAGGCCTATGCGGTCGAACTGCGCGACCAGGCGCTGGTCGCACTGAGTGGGTTCGGCGACAAGGCCGAGCCGCTGCGAGCGCTGGCACGCTACATCGTCGAACGCCGCAACTGATTTGATTGGGGCCGCTGGGCGGCCCATCGCCGGCAAGCCAGCTCCCACAGAGCCCCCACAGGCCTTGAGCATTGTGAACAACCTGTGGGAGCTGGCTTGCCGGCGATGGGCTGCAAAGCAGCCCCCATGCGACACCCGTCTGAATGGGCAGTATTTCCTACAATGGGGTAAACTGCCGCGTCTTCACACACCTATAACGACTCGCCTGATGCCCACGACGTTTCAAGAGATCCCCCGCGAACGCCCGGTCACGCCGTTGCTCGACCGCGCTGACACGCCTGCCGGCCTGCGCCGGCTGGCTGAAGCCGACCTGGAGACCCTGGCCGACGAACTGCGCCAGGAGTTGCTCTACACCGTGGGTCAGACCGGTGGGCATTTTGGTGCCGGCCTGGGCGTCATCGAGCTGACCATCGCCCTGCACTACGTCTTCGACACCCCCGACGACCGGCTGGTGTGGGACGTGGGCCACCAGGCGTACCCGCACAAGATCCTCACCGGGCGCCGTAACCGCATGCTCAGCCTGCGCCAGAAGGACGGCATTGCCGCCTTCCCGCGCCGCAGCGAGAGCGAGTACGACACCTTCGGCGTCGGCCACTCCAGCACATCGATCAGCGCTGCACTGGGCATGGCCATTGCCGCCCGCCTGCAGCACAGCGAACGCAAGTCGATCGCGGTGATCGGTGACGGCGCGCTGACCGCCGGCATGGCCTTCGAGGCGTTGAACCACGCCCAGGAAGTCAACGCCGACATGCTGGTTATCCTCAACGATAACGACATGTCGATTTCGCGCAACGTCGGCGGCCTGTCCAACTACCTGGCCAAGATCCTCTCCAGCCGCACCTACGCGAGCATGCGCGAAGGCAGCAAGAAAGTGCTGTCGCGCCTGCCGGGCGCCTGGGAAATCGCCCGCCGCACCGAGGAGTACGCCAAAGGCATGCTGGTGCCGGGCACGCTGTTCGAAGAACTGGGCTGGAACTACATCGGCCCGATCGATGGCCACGACCTGCCGACCATGATCGCTACCCTGCGCAACATGCGTGACCTCAAGGGCCCGCAGTTCCTGCACGTGGTGACCAAGAAGGGCAAGGGCTTCGCCCCGGCCGAGATCGACCCGATCGGCTACCACGCCATCACCAAGCTGGAGCCGGCCGACAAACCCGCCGCACCAAAGAAAGCCAGCGGCCCGAAGTACTCCGCAGTGTTCGGCCAGTGGCTGTGCGACATGGCTGCCGCCGACAACCGCCTGGTGGGCATTACCCCGGCGATGAAGGAAGGCTCCGACCTGGTCGACTTCAGCGAGCGCTACCCGGAGCGTTATTTCGATGTGGCGATCGCCGAGCAGCATGCCGTGACCCTTGCGGCCGGCATGGCCTGCGAGGGCAGCAAGCCGGTGGTGGCGATCTACTCCACCTTCCTGCAGCGCGCCTACGACCAGCTGATCCACGACGTGGCGGTACAGAACCTCGACGTGCTGTTCGCCATCGACCGCGCCGGCCTGGTCGGCGAAGACGGCCCGACCCATGCGGGCAGCTACGACCTGTCGTACCTGCGCTGCATCCCGGGCATGCTGGTGATGACCCCAAGCGACGAGAACGAATTGCGCAAGATGCTCAGCACCGGCCACTTGTACAACGGCCCGGCGGCTGTGCGCTACCCACGTGGCACCGGCCCGAACGCGCCGATCAGTGGTGACCTGGAGCCGCTGGAAATCGGCAAGGGCGTGGTCCGTCGCCAGGGCGAGAAAGTCGCCTTGCTGGTGTTCGGCGTACAACTGGCCGAGGCCATGCAGGTGGCTGAGCAGATCAACGCCACCGTGGTCGACATGCGCTTCGTCAAACCGCTGGATGAGGCGCTGGTGCTGGAACTGGCTGCAAGCCATGAGCTGCTGGTGACCATCGAAGAAAACGCCATCATGGGCGGTGCCGGTGCGGCTGTTGGTGAGTTCCTGGCCAATGAGGCGATCGTGAAACCGCTGCTGCACCTGGGGTTGCCGGACATTTATGTCGAGCATGCCAAGCCTGCGCAGATGCTGGCTGAGTGTGGGCTGGATGCGGCCGGGATCGGGGCTTCGGTGAAGGCTCGGATGGCCAGGCTAGGCCTGTAAACCCTGGGGCCGCTTTGCGGCCCATTCGCCGGCAAGCCAGCTCCCACCTCGACCGCGCCAGCCTCAAGACATGCGCTATCCCTGTGGGAGCCTGGCTTGCCAGCGATCGAGGGCGCAGCCCTCGCAGAAGCTCACTTGGCCGCCGGCGCTTTAGCCTTGAGCAGCGCACACAACCGCGCCGTAGCTTCGACCATCTGCCCACTGGGCCGCTCCAGGCCTTTGTCTGGCACTACCAGTAAACGATCATCAGCCACCGCACGCAATTGCGGCCACGCCTTCCAACTCGCCAGCTGCGCTTCATTACCCGCCAGAATGACCTGCGGGTTGCGCAGCAGCACAGATTCCACATTTACCTGCGGCGCCGGCTGGGTAAGATCGGCGAAAACATTACGCGCCCCGCAAACGGCCAGAGCATCGCTGACCACCTGCTGGCCACCGAGCGTATACAGCGGCCGGTCCCAGACCTGGTAGAACACCTGCAACGGCTCGTCCCGTCGGTACTGCTGGCGTAGCTGACGCAACCGCTCACGCAAGGCTTGTGCATACCGATGGCCCTGTTCGGCACGGCCGATACGTTCGGCGATGGCTTCGATCTGCTCGATCAGCTGGTCGATATCATGGGGTTCTGCGCTGAAGGTGGCGATGCCCAGGCGCTTGAGCTGGTCACTTTGGGCCGGCGGCACGCTGCCCGGCCACAGCAGCAACAGGTCGGGGCGAAGGCTGAGCAGGCGTTCGAGGTTCAGTTGGCCCAGGCGCCCCACCGAGGGCAACTCGCGCAGCGCCGCCGGCCGTTCGCCACCGTCGAGCACACCTACCAGCAGGTCATCGGCCTGCAGTTCGAGCATGATCTCGCTCATCGACGGGGCCAGGCTGACCACCCGCAGGGGTTCGCCGGCCAGTGCGGCGCAGGCGAACAGCGCCAACAGACCGGGCAGCAGGCGCATCAGCCGAGCTGGCGTGGAATGCGATAGAGGTAAAGCACCACTGCGGTGGACAACGCCAACAGGATCTGTGGCACCGCCTCGAGGCCGACCAGTACCGACAAAGCGGCGACCCAGGCCGGGAAGCAGGCATACAGCATGGCCAGGCGCCGCACCCGCGCCAGCTCGATCCAGGCGGCGGGCTCTTCGCCAGTGCCGAGCACCTTTGAAGTTGCGATGAGGGCGCGCTTGTAGGCACCGAAGCGCGGCAGGCTGAGGAACATGGTCGCCGCGCCGGCAATGAACAGTGGCATGGCCAGCACCGAGGCCAGCGCATCATCACCACCGAAGGCCCAGGCCATCACTGGCAGCGGCACCAGGCCCACCGCCAGGTACTGCCACCAGGCCAGCGCCAGGCGCCGCTTGACCTCGGCGCGGGTCACGCCTGGGGCACCTCGCCCTGATGCTCGTTACCCAGCATGTGGCCCAGCTTGCCGGCCTTCGTCGCCAGGTAGTAGCGGTTGTGCGGGTTGTGCCCGGTATGCAGCGGCACGCGCTCGGCGACGACGATGTTCATGTCGGTCAGGGCTTTGACCTTGCGCGGGTTGTTGGTCATCAGGCGCAGCGACTTCACGCCCAGGTGTTCCAGCATCGGCAGGCACATGGCGTAGTCGCGCTGGTCGGCGGCAAAGCCCAGGCGCTCGTTGGCCTCGACGGTATCGGCGCCACCATCCTGCAGCTCGTAGGCGCGAATCTTGTTCAGCAGGCCGATGCCGCGGCCTTCCTGACGCAGGTACAGGAGCACGCCACGGCCTTCACGGGCGATGGCTTGTAGCGCGGCTTCCAGCTGCGAGCCGCAGTCGCAACGCTGGCTGAACAGGGCATCGCCGGTCAGGCACTCGGAGTGCAGGCGCCCCAGCACCGGCTGGCCGTCCGCGATGTCACCCAGGCTGAGCACCACGTGCTCGCGGCCGGTGGCTTCGTCGAGGAAGCCATGCATGGTGAAGGTCGCGAAAGGAGTCGGGAGTTTAGAGGCGGCAACAAAGACGACGGGCACGTTGTGCTCCTGGATAAGTAGGAAATTTCTCGTGAGCCGATTGTATCAGCAGGTTGGGGGATGTGGGCTGGCTGAATACCGTGGCTTAAGATCGAAAAGTTCGATGCTTATTAGGCCACCAATCAACCGTGCCCCACGCGGTTTCTGTGGGAGCGGGTTTACCCGCGAAGAAGCCAGCGCGGTGCCTGGCACCGGCTTCGCCGGTGTTCGCGGGTAAACCCGCTCCCACAGGGACCGCACATGCCTTGGCGCTCTGCGTCTCAATGCGGTTTGCTATCCGGGCTGAACGGATACGGCTGCTGCCAGTGCTCGAAGATCGGCTTCAGCTCGCCACTGCGCACCAGCTCGGCCATGCGCTTGTCGAACAGGTCGCGCAGGGCCTTGGCCTGGTCGTTGCGGGCAAAGGCCAGGTACAGCGGCAGTTCGGCCAAATGGCTGCGGCGGAAGCGCTCGGGGTGAGAGGCCTGGCCAAGCACGTAGTCGACCTCGGTCAGTGCATCGATGTAGTAGTCCACGCGGTCATGCTCGAGCATCGGTAAAATGCCTTCGCGGCGCTGGACTTCGCGAAACTCATGCACATTGGGCAGGTAGCTGCCGAAGTCGTAGCCACGCACCCAGGCCAGGCGATACTGGCCTATGGTCTGCTGGGTAGGCACAGGCTTGTTGACCAGCCCCAAGGCGTAGATGTGGTCCATGTCGAAATGCCAGCGCGGGTACAGGTTGTCGTCGTTCTCTTCCTTGTACGAGCCTACCCAGGCGTCAGCCTCGCCACGCTTCACCAGCCCGATCGCACGGCTGTAGGGCGCGCTCTGGGTCACCACCTTGACCCCGGCCGGCTCGAATACCTTGCGCAGCACATCCCAGGCCACCCCGGTACCGTCGGCGTTGGTGTAGTCGAGCCACTCTTCGCTGACCAGGTGGATCTGCTTCGGCACACCTTCGGCAGCCGCCGCCCACGGGGCAAGGCTCAGCAGCATTGCCAGCAGCACCGTCCTCATGGCCATCCACACGCTCCCTGTATCAGGCAACCGCCCACACCAGAACCTGCATCCCCAGCCAGGCAAACACGCCGGCCAGGATATCGTCGAGCATGATTCCGACGCCCCCATGCACATGGCGGTCGACCCAGCGGATCGGCCACGGCTTGAGGATGTCGAAGAAGCGGAACATCAGGAACCCCGCCAGCAGCCACTGCCAGCCTTCCGGCACCAGCCAGAGGGTTATCCACATGCCGACGATCTCGTCCCAGACAATGCCTTCATGGTCGTGCACGCGCAGGTCATTGGCGACCTTGCCACAGAGCCAGAAGCCGAACAGCATGCTTACGCCAAGCAGCAGCCAGTAGCCCCAGTCGGGCAGCATCTGCCACAGCGGAATGAACGGTATGGCCACCAGCGAGCCCCAGGTGCCCGGCGCCTTGGGCAAGGTGCCGGAACCGAAGCCGAAGGCGATGAAGTGCCACGGGTTGCGCCAGACCGAAGGCGGAACGAACTCCGCAGGCACCTGGTTGGGGTGATCGGTCACGGTGTCTCCCTAAAATGTTGATAGCCCCGCTGCTCGGGGGTGATGTCCCGGCCTTGTGCATCACGCAGGGTCACACCCTGCCCTTCGAGCACACGACCAATGGTATGCACCTCGATGAAACCGAGGTTCGCCAGAGGCGCCAGCGCTTCGGGCGGCAAGGTGAAGGCCAGTACATAATCGTCGCCACCGCTGAGCGCTGCCTGCAATGCCGCTTCGCGACCGAGGAACGCCACTAGAGCAGGAGACACTGGTACCTGGGCCAGGTTCACCTCAAGCGCCACACCGGACGCCTTGGCGATATGCCCGCAATCGGCCAGCAGGCCGTCGGAGATGTCCAGCGCCGCCGTTGCCCGCCCACGTAGCCACTCGCCCAGGGTAAGCTGCGGCATCGGCGACCAGTAATGGGCCAGCAGCGGCTCGGCCTGGGCAGCAGGCGCCTCGCGCTCACCCAGCACCAGCGGCAAGGCACCGGCGGCCTTGCCCAGCGTGCCGCCAACACACAGCAGGTCGCCTGGCCGAGCGCCGCTGCGGCGCAATGCCTGGCCAGCCGGCACGCGGCCGAACACGGTGACGGTGATGCTCAGCGGACCACGGGTGGTATCCCCGCCAATCAGGCTCATACGGCAGCGGTGGGCCATGCGGCTGAGGCCATTGGCGTAGGCCGCCAGCCAGTCCGGGCCTACATCAGGCAGGGTCAGGGCGAGGGTAAAGCCGATGGCAGTTGCGCCCATGGCTGCCAGGTCACTGGCCGCCACGGCCAGGGAACGCTGGCCCAGCAGTAGCGGGTCGCAGACAGCAGGGAAATGCACCCCGGCGACCAGCGTGTCGGTCGACACTGCCAGGTGTTCACCGGGGGGAAGCGCCAGCAGGGCGCAGTCATCGCCGATACCCAGGGCCACGCCTTCGCCGCCCTGCGCACAGGGCGCGGCGGCGAAGTAATGGTTGATCAGCTCGAACTCACCCATGGTTCGCAAGCGCCAGGATCAGCGCTTGTTCGCCTTGACTTCTGCTTCGCGCAGGTTCGGCGCCAGCTTGTCCAGTACGCCGTTGACGAACTTGTGACCGTCGGTGGCACCGAAGACCTTGGCCAGCTCGACACCTTCGTTGATCACCACGCGGTACGGTACGTCGACGCGCTTGATGAACTCCCAGGTGGACAGACGCAGCACGGCCAGCTCGACCGGGTCGAGTTCTTCCAGTGCCAGGTCCAGGCATGGCTTCAGGGCGCTGTCGATTTCGCTCTTGATCGCCGGGACCCCGTGCAGGATCTCGCGGAAATAAGCGCCATCGACATCGGAGAAATCGTTATCGACCCGGAACTGCGCTTCGATCTCGTTCAGCGAATGCTGCGCCATGTGCCACTGGTACAGCGCCTGGGTCGCGAGCTTGCGGGCTTCGCGGCGCTTGGCGCTCTTCGAGGGCTTGCCGGCATCCGCAGGTTTTGGATCGCGCGGGTTGAAACGATCGCTTTCGTCGCTAATCACTTGGCCTCCAACTGCGCCAGCAGGCTGACCATTTCCAGAGCGGACAGGGCAGCTTCAGCACCTTTGTTGCCGGCCTTGGTGCCGGAACGCTCGATGGCTTGTTCGATGGAGTCGACGGTCAGTACGCCGAAGGCCACCGGAACACCGAACTCCATGGACACCTGGGCCAGGCCCTTGGTGCATTCGCCCGCCACGTATTCGAAATGCGGGGTACCACCACGGATCACGGCGCCCAGGGCGATGATCGCGTCGTAGGCGCCTTGCTGGGCGACCTTCTGTGCCACCAGCGGGATTTCGAATGCACCCGGGGCACGGATGATGGTGATGTCGCTTTCGCTGACACCGTGGCGTACCAGGGCATCAACTGCACCGCTTACCAGGCTTTCGACGACGAAGCTGTTGAAGCGGCCAACCACCAAAGCATAGCGACCTTTGGGGGCGATGAAGGTACCTTCGATGGTCTTCAGGGTCATTCCGATATTCTCATCTTCAAGAGCGAGGCCGCATACAAGCGGCCTCGACAGGGGTCTGGACTCGAGCAGAGGGCGTCATTGCCGCCTCAAGTCACTCGGAGGGCACGTATTCTACAACTTCCAGATCGAATCCGGATATCGCGTTGAACTTCATCGGCGAACTCATCAGGCGCATCTTGCGCACACCAAGGTCACGCAGGATCTGCGAACCGGCACCCACGGTGCTGTAGGTGGTCGGTGCCTTGGTGGGTGCATCGCCCGCGCTTTCGCGGATGTGCGCCAGCAGCACGTCACCGTCCAGCGGGTGGCCCAGCAGCAATACCACGCCGCTGCCGGCCTCGGCCACGGCGGCCATGGCGGCGCGCAGGCTCCAGCGGCCCGGCTGCTTGACCAGCAGCAGATCGCGCAGCGGGTCCATGTTGTGCACGCGCACCAGGGTCGGCTCTTCGGCGCAGATCTTGCCCAGGGTCAGGGCCATGTGCACGTCGCCTTCCACCGCGTCGCGGTAGGTGACCAGGTTGAACTCGCCCAGCTCGCTCTCGACCGATTGCTCGGAGACGCGCTGCACGGTGCGCTCGTGGATCATGCGGTAGTGGATCAGGTCGGCGATGGTGCCGATCTTCAGGCCGTGCTCGGCGGCGAACACTTCCAGCTCGGCGCGGCGCGACATGGTGCCGTCGTCGTTCATCACTTCGCAGATCACGCCGCTCGGCTCGAAACCGGCCATGCGCGCCAGGTCGCATGCGGCCTCGGTGTGGCCGGCACGGGCCAGGGTACCGCCAGGCTGGGCCATCAGCGGGAAGATGTGGCCAGGGCTGACGATGTCTTCGGCCTTGGCGTCCTTGGCGGCGGCCGCCTGCACGGTGCGGGCGCGGTCAGCGGCGGAGATGCCGGTGGTGACACCTTCGGCGGCTTCGATCGACACGGTGAACTTGGTGCCGAAGCCCGAGCCGTTGCGCGGCGCCATCAGCGGCAGCTTCAGCGTTTCGCAACGCTCGCGGGTCATGGGCATGCAGATCAGGCCACGGGCGTGCTTGGCCATGAAGTTGATGTGCTCAGGCAGGCAGCACTCGGCTGCCATGATGATGTCGCCTTCGTTTTCGCGGTCTTCGTCATCCATGAGGATGACCATTTTGCCCTGGCGGATGTCTTCGACCAGTTCTTCGATGCTGTTGAGCGCCACGCGGCACCCCCTTCTCAATCAGGATTTCAAGAAGCCGTTGGCGGCCAGGAAGCTTTCGGTAATGCCACTGCCCTTGTTCGGTTCGGCAGCCTTGTCACCCAGCAGCAGACGCTCCAGGTAACGGGCCAGCAGGTCGACCTCAAGGTTTACCCGACGCCCTGCACGGTAGTCGGCCATGATGGTTTCGGACAAGGTGTGCGGGACAATGGTCAGCTCGAACTCGGCGCCATTGACCTCGTTGACCGTCAGGCTGGTGCCGTCGACGGTGATCGAACCCTTGTGGGCGATGTACTTGGCCAGTTCCTTCGGTGCACGCACGCGGAACTGGATGGCGCGGGCGTTATCGCTGCGCGAGATGATTTCGCCGACCCCGTCGACGTGGCCGCTGACCAGGTGCCCGCCCAGCCGGGTGGTGGGAGTCAGGGCCTTTTCCAGGTTGACCTTGCTGCCGCTCTTGAGGTCAATGAAGGCGGTGCGCTTGAGGGTTTCGACGCTGACGTCGGCCCAGAAGCCGTCGCCCGGCAGTTCGACGGCGGTCAGGCACACGCCGTTGACGGCGATGCTGTCGCCGAGCTTGACGTCACCCAGGTCGAGCTTGCCGGTTTCGACGTAGACGCGCACGTCGCCACCCTTGGGGGTCAGGCTGCGGATGGTGCCGATGGATTCGATGATGCCGGTGAACATGGGGTCTTCCTCAAAAACGGTTTGCGCGGGGCAAGCCCGGCATTATACGCCGGGCGCCGGCAGGGGGATGGCCGTGACCCGCCAGTCATCGCCCACTGCACGCATTTCGGTAATTTTCAGCCGCGGCGCTTCGCTCATCTTGTCCAGTGGCCAGTCCAGCAGCGGGCGGGCCTGGGAACCGAGGAAAGTGCCGGCGACGAACAACAGATACTCGTCGATCAGACCTTGCCGGGCGAAGGCGCCGACCAGGCCGGCACCGGCTTCCAGCAGGATTTCGTTGATGCCACGGGTCGCCAGGGCCTGCAGCAGCGCCGGCAGGTCTACCTGGCCATTGTCACCCGGCAGGCTGAGCAGTTCGTGGCCGGCAGCGGCATAGCGCGGGTCATCTGCGACAGCAGTCACCACCAGCGCCGGGCCAGCCTGGAAGAACGGGGCATCCAGCGGCAGGCGCAGGCGGCCATCGACCAGCACGCGCAGCGGTGTGCGGCTGAGTGCCAGGGCGGTGGTTTCGGCATCCAGGCCCAGCTCTGTGCCGCGCACGGTCATCCGCGCGTTATCGGCCAACACGCTGGCGGCGCTGGTCAGTACCACGCTGGAGCGGGCACGCAGGCGCTGCACCGCCGAGCGGGCGGCCGACCCAGTGATCCACTGGCTTTCGCCACTGGCCATGGCGGTGCGGCCATCCAGGCTCATGGCCAGTTTGGCGCGAACGAACGGCAGGCCGTGCTCCATGCGCTTGAGGAAACCGGGGTTGAGTGCACGGGCCTCGGCCTCGAGCACGCCGCTGGCCACTTCGATACCAGCCTCGGCCAGGCGCCGCAGGCCCTGCCCCGCCACTTGCGGGTTGGGGTCCTGCATGGCGGCCACCACCCGTGCCACGCCGGCCTTGACCAGCGCTTCGGCGCACGGCGGCGTGCGGCCATGGTGGCTGCACGGCTCGAGAGTGACATAGGCACAGGCGCCACGGGCACGCTCACCGGCCTGGCGCAGGGCATGCACTTCGGCATGCGGCTCGCCGGCGCGCACATGCCAGCCTTCGCCGACCACCTCGCCATCGCGCACGATCACGCAGCCAACGCGCGGGTTAGGGTGGGTGGTGTACAGGCCCTTGCGCGCCAGCTCCAGCGCGCGGGCCATGTAGTGGGCGTCGAGGATGGCAGCTTGGCTGGGCATGGTCACTCTTTAGCTGGCTCGCGAGCCAGGCGGTCGATTTCTTCGCGGAACTCGTCGAGGTCCTGGAAGCGACGGTAAACCGAGGCAAAACGGATATAGGCCACTTCGTCCAGCTTGCGCAGCTCGGCCATGACCATCTCGCCCACCACCAGCGATTTGACTTCACGCTCACCGGTGGCACGCAGGCGGCTCTTGATATGCGCCAACGCAGCTTCCAGGCGCTCGACGCTGACCGGGCGCTTTTCCAGTGCCCGCTGCATCCCGGCACGCAGTTTTTCTTCGTCGAAGGGTTGGCGCGTGCCGTCCTGCTTGATCAGCCGGGGCAGCACCAGCTCGGCGGTTTCGAAGGTGGTGAAGCGCTCGCCGCAGGCGACGCATTCGCGGCGGCGGCGCACCTGCTCGCCCTCGGCGACGAGGCGAGAGTCGATGACCTTGGTGTCGTTGGCACCGCAAAAGGGACAGTGCATGGTGGCAGGCAACAAAAAAAGGGAGGGCCATGGTAGCGCATCCCACTGGCAAGACAAGCCAAAGGGGTTAACATCCATGGGAAATCTGCCCGTGAAGGACTACCCCATGCACTACCGAGCGCTCGTCGTGCTGTGCTGCGCCGCCCTGCTCGCCGCCTGCGGCAGCGACAGGCCGAAGCCCGACACCCCTCCGGCACCCACGCCAGCCCGCACGGCCAAGCCGGCCGCAGTACTGGGCCCGCTGCCGGCCTACCAGCGCGAGCTGAGCGGCACCTTGCTGGAAATCCCGGCCGGTGCCGACGTGGAGCTGGCCTTGCTGGTCATCGACGAACGCGACCGCCCGCAGCGCCTGCTGGCCAGCAGCAACCTCACAGGCACCGGTCAGGCCCTGCCCTACCAGCTGCGCTTCAACCCCGAGGCCTTCCCCGCCGGTGCCCGGGTAGAGTTGCGCGGCCGCGCCAGCAGCTCTGGCCAACTGATCATGCACCTGCCGCCGGTGCGCATTACCCAGGCCCAGACCCAGGCCGTCGGCCCGCTGCGTTTCGAGAAGGCGCCGTAAGTGGCGCCAGTGTCCCTGCAACAGTCTCTGCAACAGGCCCTCAGCGGCCTGATCGGCGAAGCGCGTCTTGTCGTCAGCGAGCTGCCCGGCTGCGACCTCAAGCTTTGGCTGATCGACGACCAGAACATGGACCGTGCCTTCAGCAGCGAAGAGACCCGGCGCATTCTTGAAGAACCGCCCTACTGGAGCTTCTGCTGGGCAAGCGGCCTGGCCATGGCCCGTTACCTGGCCGAGCACCCGGAATGGGTAGCCGGCAAGCGCGTGCTGGATTTTGGCGCCGGCTCCGGTATTGCCGGTATTGCCGCCGCCCGCGCCGGTGCGCTGGAAGTGGTGGCCTGCGACCTCGACCCGCTGGCACTCGATGCCTGCCGCGCAAATGCCGCGCTGAACGGAGTGGAACTGGGTTACAGCAGCGATTTCTTTACCGAGGACGACCGCTTCGACCTGATCCTGGTGGCCGATGTGCTGTACGACCGCGCCAACCTGCCGCTGCTGGATGCCTTCCTCGGCCGCGGGCGGCAGGCGCTGGTGGCCGACTCGCGAGTGCGCGACTTCAGCCACCCGCTGTACCAGCAGCTGGGCGTGCTGGAAGCGCTGACCCTGCCGGACCTGGCCGAGCCGCACGAATTCCGCCGGGTCAGCCTGTACCACGCCAGCCGCGACACCTTATAGTGGTGGCATTAACGAGTTTGCGAGAGTCGCGATGACCCAAGACACGTCCTACATTTTCGACGCTACCGATGCCACCTTCCAGCAACTGGTTATCGAGAACTCCTTCCACAAACCGGTGCTGGTGGACTTCTGGGCCGAGTGGTGCGCGCCGTGCAAGGCATTGATGCCGCTGCTGGCGAAGATCGCCGAGGGGTACCAGGGCGAACTGCTGCTGGCCAAGATCAACTGTGATGTGGAGCAACAGGTGGTTGCCCAGTTCGGCATCCGCAGCCTGCCGACCGTGGTGCTGTTCAAGGACGGCCAGCCGGTGGACGGTTTTGCCGGTGCCCAGCCGGAATCGGCTATCCGCGCCATGCTCGAGCCGCACGTGCAACTGCCCGCCGCCCCGAGCGCATCGCCGCTGGAGCAGGCCAAGGGGCTGTTTGCCGAAAGCCGTTTTGCCGAGGCCGAAGCACTGTTGCAGGCCTTGCTGGGTGAGGACAACAGCAATGCCGAGGCACTGATCCTGTATGCCCGTTGCCTGGCCGAGCGTGGGGAGCTGGGGGAAGCCCAGGTGGTGCTGGATGCGGTCAAGACCGACGAGCACAAGGCTGCGCTGGCCGGCGCCAAGGCCCAGCTGACCTTCCTGCGCCAGGCCGCCAGCCTGCCGGAAGTGGCCGACCTGAAAAGCCGCCTGGCACAGAACCCGCAGGATGACGAGGCGGCTTATCAGCTGAGCATCCAGCAACTCGCGCGCCAGCAGTATGAAGCGGCGCTGGAAGGGTTGTTGAAACTGTTCCAGCGTAACCGTGGCTATGAGAACGGGTTGCCGCAGAAGGCGATGCTGCAAGTGTTCGAGCTGCTGGGCGGTGATCACCCGCTGGTTGGCGTTTATCGTCGCAAGCTGTCGGCGGCGATGTTCTGACCTGAGGCTCATTGCGAGGGCTTTGCCCTCGTTCGCGGGTAAACCCGCTCCCACAGGTACTGCGCAGGCCCCAAGTGCTGTGAAATCCTGTGGGAGCGGGTTTACCCGCGAATAGGCCAGCACAGGCAATACAGATTTATCCCACCCAGTGATAAACCGGCGCGTCCACGCCACTTTCCACCTTAACTTCACTGCTATGCCGCAAGCGCACCAGCAGCCGTTTACCCGCCGCCGTACTCCCGGCCAGCCCTTCCAACCGATCCAGCAATTCCGGCCCGCTCATCTGCCCTGCCAGGCGCAACACCTCACGTGCCGCAATCCATTGCCCGTCATCCTGGCGTGTTGTCGCCACGGTTTCCGTTGCTGCGGTCTGCGCCACCGCGGGCAATTCGACCTGCCGCCCCAGCTGCGCCCACTCTTCAGGCGCCAACTCGATGGTCAGATCCACAGGCCAGTCACCAATCTGTCCACGAATTCTCATGCTGCATTCCCTGAAGCCAAGTCAATGCCGCCATCCTACCGCAACATGAAACCTGCGTGATGCAGGCTGGCGGCGCGCAGAAAAGTTGTTATAACATAACTCAACCTTCCCGCCCGCTCCGGAGTAGTCCATGCGTCGCCTGTTGCTCGCCCTACCCTTCGCCTTGCTGCCCCTGGCCGTGGCCCATGCCCACGATGATGACCATGATCACGACCACGCCCACGGCACCCTTGGCGCCCACGAGCATGGCGTGGCCAAGCTCAATGCCGTGCTCGATGGCAATACCCTTGAGCTGGAGCTGGACAGCCCGGCAATGAACCTGGTCGGCTTCGAACATGCTGCGAGCAGCGACGCCGACAAGGCCAAGGTCGCGGCGGTGCGCCAGCAACTGGAGCAGCCACTGAAGCTGTTCGGCCTGCCCGCTGCCGCCGGCTGCAAGGAAGACCAGCAGGAACTGGAAAGCCCGCTGTTCGGTGATGCCCCGAAAGCCGACGACGAGGGTGACGAGCACGAGCATGGCCACCAGCACAGCGACATTGGCGCCCATTACCAGCTGACTTGCGCCAACCCCGACAAACTGGCGCAGCTGGACCTCGCTCCGCTGTTCAAGGCCTTCCCGGCCACGCAGAAGATAAACGTTCAACTGATTGGCCCCAATGGCCAGAAAGGCGTGGAAACCACGCCGGCCAAGGCCGCGGTCGCGTTCTGAATGCGCCAGCCGTTGATCGAACTGCATGACCTGGTGTTCGCCTGGCCCGGCCAGCCGGCGCTGCTGGATATTCCGGCATTCCGCCTTGAGGCTGGCGAGGCCCTGTTTCTCAAGGGCCCCAGCGGCAGTGGCAAAACCACATTGCTGGGCCTGCTGGGTGGGGTGAACGTGCCGGGCCAGGGCCGCATCCAGCTGCTCGGCGAGGACCTCGGGAGCCTGGGCCAAGGCTCCCGTGACCGCTTCCGGGTCGACCACACCGGTTATATCTTCCAGCAGTTCAACCTGCTGCCGTTCCTCTCGGTACGCGAAAATGTCGAGCTGCCCTGCCGCTTCTCGCGCAGTCGCAAGGCCCGCGCCGAGCAGCGCCATGGCAGTGTCGACCAGGCAGCCAGCACGCTGCTGGCCCACCTGGGTCTGGACGACCCCGCCATGCTGGCCCGGCGCGCCGACAGCCTGTCGATCGGCCAGCAGCAACGGGTTGCCGCCGCCCGCGCACTGATCGGCCAACCCGAACTGGTGATCGCCGACGAACCGACCTCGGCGCTGGATGCCGACACCCGCGAAGCGTTCATCCGCCTGCTGTTCGATGAATGCCGCGCCGCCGGTGCCAGCCTGCTGTTCGTCAGCCACGACCAGAGCCTGGCGCCATTGTTCGACCGCCACCTGTCGCTGGCCGAACTCAACCGTGCCGCCAAGCCCCGGGAGGCCTGATGTACCTGCTCCGCCTTGCCCTGGCCAGCCTGGCCAACCGCCGCTTCACCGCATTCCTCACCGCCTTCGCCATCGCCCTGTCGGTGTGCCTGCTGCTGGCCGTGGAGCGGGTCCGTACCGAAGCCCGGGCCAGCTTCGCCAGCACCATCAGCGGTACCGATCTGATCGTCGGCGCCCGCTCCGGCTCGGTGAACCTGCTGCTGTACTCGGTGTTCCGCATCGGTAACGCCACCAACAACATCCGCTGGGACAGCTATGAGCACTACGCCAAAGACCCGCGGGTGAAATGGGCTATCCCCATCTCGCTGGGCGACTCGCACCGCGGTTATCGGGTAATGGGCACTACCGGCGACTACTTCAGCCATTACCAGTACGGCCGCCGCCAGCACCTGGAATTGAGCCAGGGTCGCGCGTTTGCCGATGATCCGTTCGAGGTGGTGCTCGGTGCCGAAGTGGCCGAGGCATTGCACTACAAGTTGGGCGACAAGCTGGTGCTGGCGCATGGTGTCGCAGCTATCAGCCTGGTCAAGCACGACGACAAGCCGTTCACCGTGGTCGGTGTGCTCAAGCGCACCGGCACGCCGGTAGACCGTACGCTGCATATCAGCCTGGGCGGCATGGAAGCCATCCACATCGACTGGCACAACGGCGTGCCGGCCCGTGGCGCCGGGCGTATCAGCGCCGAGCAGGCGAGGACCATGGACCTGCAACCTGCCGCCATCACTGCATTCATGCTCGGCCTGAACAGCAAGATCGCGACCTTCAGCCTGCAGCGGGAAATCAATGAATACCGCAACGAGCCGTTGCTGGCGATCCTGCCAGGGGTAGCCCTGCAGGAGCTGTGGAGCCTGATGGGCACTGCGGAGCAGGCATTGTTCGTGGTGTCGCTGTTCGTGGTACTGACCGGCCTGATCGGCATGCTTACGGCAATTCTCACCAGCCTCAATGAACGCCGCAGGGAGATGGCGATATTACGCTCGGTTGGCGCCAGGCCGTGGCATATCGCGGGGCTGCTGGTGCTGGAGGCGCTGTCGCTGGCGGCGGTCGGGATCGCTGCCGGGCTTGGTTTGCTGTATGCGGGTATCGCCCTGGCACAGGGGTATGTGCAGGCCAACTATGGTTTGTATTTGCCGCTGGCCATGCCGAGCGCTCATGAGTGGACGTTGCTGGCTATCATCCTGGGAGCCGCGCTGCTGATGGGCAGCGTGCCGGCGTGGCGGGCCTATCGGCAGTCGCTGGCCGATGGCTTGTCCATTCACCTCTGAGGGCGTGCAATGATCCAATATCTCATTGGCCTCTTCGCGGGTGAACCCGCTCCCACAGGGTCCACCAAAAGCTTCAAGGCCTGCGCAAGACCTGTGGGAGCGGGTTTACCCGCGAAGAGGCCAGCACAGGCAGTACAACTTCTACTGGTTGTGCTGCTTTCAATGGCATCGCCTGCCTGGGCCTCGGAGCCCCGCGAACTGGACTGGCCCGCCCTCATCCCCGAAGGCGCCCCGCTCATCCAGCCCCAACTCGCCCCGCTGCACGATATGTCGCAACTCAGCAACGCGCTGTCCGCCGAGTCCGCCCCACCGGCGCGCCAGCAGGCCCCCGATGCCCCGGTAGTAAAAAGCCTCGACGGCCAGCAGATCAAACTGCCCGGCTACATCGTGCCTCTGGAAGTGAGCGAAGAAGGCCGCACCACCGAGTTCCTGCTGGTCCCCTACTACGGCGCGTGCATCCACGTGCCACCACCACCTTCGAACCAGATCGTGCATATTTTCAGTGAAATGGGCGTGCGCGTAGAAGACCTCTACCAACCCTACTGGATCGAGGGAAAGCTGCAGGTCAGAGCCTCCAGCAGCGAACTGGCAGACGCCGGCTACCAGATGGAAGCCGAAAAAATATACGCTTATGAGCTGAGATGAGAACTGTTTCGAATTCGTGACGACGCTTCTTTGAGCTGGGTCAAACTTTCTGTTTAACCGCATCCGTACCATTGGACTACTCGATTACTCACGTCCTTTGGGAGCTTCCATGAACAAGTCCTTGCTCAGCGCCGCCCTCGCGGCCCTGGCGCTCGCTGCCCCCGTCGCCCACGCCCACCAGGCAGGCGATGTCATCGTCCGCGCCGGTGCCATCACCACCGCTCCCAACGAAAGTAGCGGCGACCTGAAATTCGACGGCAACAAAGTCTCGGGCACCAAGGCGACCCTGGACAGCGACACCCAGCTGGGCCTGACCTTCGCCTACATGCTCACCGACCACATCGGCCTGGAGCTGCTGGCAGCCACCCCGTTCAAGCACACCGTCGGCGTCAAAGGCCTGGGCGGCGGCCTGGACGGCAAGCTGGCCGACATCAAGCAACTGCCACCGACCCTGTCGCTGCAGTACTACCCGATGGAGCCGACTTCCAAGTTCCAGCCGTATGCCGGCGTCGGCATCAACTACACCCTGTTCTTCGATGAAGACCTCAGCAGTGCACGCAAGCAGCAGGGTTTCAGCAACCTGAAGCTGCAGGACTCGGTCGGCATCGCCGGTCAGCTGGGCATGGACTACATGATCACCGACAACCTGCTGGTCAACGCCTCGGTCTGGTACGTCGACATCGACACCAAGGCCAGCGTCAACGGCCCGTCCGCACTGGGCTACAGCAAGACCAAGGTCGACGTCGAGGTCGACCCATGGGTGTACATGGTCGGCCTTGGCTACAAGTTCTGACCTGAACACGGCAGGGCGGCTTCGGCCGCCCTCGCGCGTTGCAGCCATAGCCAGTACCCCAGCGCGACCGCGCTGATGCCCATCCCAAGCCCACACACCGCTGCCCAACCCCAATGGGCATACACCCAGCTCGCCAGCACCGCCCCCGCTCCACTTCCAAGCGAATAACAACACATGTAGGCGCCGATCAACCGGCTGGCCATTGCGCCACGCCCGGCGAGCAGCATGCTCTGGTTGGTGACATGCACCGCCTGCACGGCAAAGTCCAGCATCAGCACACCCAACCCGAACGCCACCAGTGAATGCCCGACGAAGGCCGTAGGCAGCCATGACAGCAGCAGCAGAGCCAACGCCACCCCGGTGGTCCGTTCCCCCATCCCCTGGTCGGCCAGGCGACCGGCGCGCGCTGCCGCCAATGTGCCGGCAACACCCGCCAGGCCGAACAGGCCGATCTCGGTATGGCTCAGCGCCAGTGGCGCAGCACTCAGGGGCATGACCATGGCACTCCAGAGCACGCTGAACGCCGCGAAGATCAACACGCCGAACAGCCCGCGCTGACGCAGCAACCGGTCGTTCCGGTACAGCCTGAACTGGGCAACGATCAGCGCCCGGTAGCCAGACCGCAGCGCCACTGGTTGCCCTGTGGGCAGGCTGCGCCACAGCACCAGGGCCAGCAACAACAACAGCCCTGCGGCGATCAGGTACACGCTGCGCCAGCCAGCCAGGTCGGCAAGGCCACCCGAGACCAGCCGTGCCAGCAGAATGCCCAGCACTATGCCGCTGGTGACGGTACCCACGGCCTGCCCCTGCTGGCCGGGAGCGGCAAGGCTCGCTGCATGCGCCACCATTACCTGCACCATGACCGCCATCAGCCCGGTGATGGCCAGGGCCAGCAGCAATAGTGCCCAGTTCGGTGCCATGCCTACACCAACCAGCGCCACGGCCGAGAACAGCAACTGCCCGAGCAACAGGCGCTTGCGGTCGATCAGGTCCCCCAGCGGCACAATCAGCAACAACCCCAGGGCATAGCCCGCCTGGGTCGCGCCAACAACCCAACCGATCTGCTGCTGTGCCACGCCCAGGTCAGCGGCCATCGACTCGAGCAGAGGCTGGGCGAAATACACTGTCGCCACGGCCATGGCGCTGGTGATGGCCAGCAACAGGGTTATCCAGCGTGTCAGCGTAGGGTTCATCGGGCTGGCCTCGTCAATCTGGTTTCGAATTGAAACCACATACTGGCTATTTAGCAAATGTGGTTTTAATCTGCAACCAGATGATCACAGAAGGCTCCCACACATGCTCGATGAAAATAATGCGCAATGCCCTGTAGCCAGGGCCCTGGAGGTACTGGGAGACCGTTGGGCGCTAATGATCCTGCGCGACGCTTTCGATGGCTTGCGGCGCTTCAGTGAGTTCCAGAAGAACCTGGGGCTGGCGAAGAATATCCTCGCCTCACGGCTGAAGTGGCTGGTGGAAAGCGGGCTGCTGACGCTGCAGCCGGCGTCGGATGGCAGTGCCTACAAGGAGTATGTGCTGACCGAGAAAGGGCGATCGGTGTTTCCGGTGGTGGTTGGCTTGAGGCAATGGGGGGAGCGGTTTCTGTTCGAGGCGGGTGAGTTGCGTTCGGAGTTGGTGGATGGTGATACGGGGCAGGCGCTGGAAACACTGCAGGTGCGGGCCCGGGATGGGCGGGTGCTGGCGGCAGGGGATTGCCTGCGAAAAGTGGTGCGGCATGAGTGATTCTGGGGCTGCTGTGCAGCCCAATCGCCGGCAAGCCAGCTCCCACAGGGACCGCGGACTCGCTCTTGTGGGAGCTGGCTTGCCGGCGATTGGGGCGCAAAGCGCCCCCAGGGATTTCAGCCCTTGCCCAACAGCCGCGCCAGCCCTTCGACCATCGGCGTCGCCTGCGGAAACTCGAACCGCGCCAACAAGCGCTGGTTATCCGCCCGCGAATGGCGAATGTCACCCGAACGTGCTGCCACATAGCTGACCGCCGGCAAACTGCCCACCACCTTCTCCAGCGCCGCCAGCAACTGGTTCAGCGATGTGGCCTGGTCGAGGCCGATATTCACCGCCCCCTCCTCGACCTGCGGTTGCTCCAGCGCCTGCACCATCACCTGCACCAGGTCGCCCACGTAGAGAAAGTCCCGGGTCTGTTCGCCATCACCGAACACCGTGATCGGCAAGCCCTTCACGGCGCGCTCGGAGAAGATGCTGATCACCCCGGAATACGGCGAGGACGGGTCCTGGCGCGGCCCGAAAATATTGAAGAAGCGGAACACCACCGGCTCCAGGCCATGCTGGCGACGGTAGAAGTCCAGGTACTGTTCACTGGCCAGCTTGTCCACCGCATAAGGGGTCAGCGGCGCCTTGGGGGTGTCTTCGGCGATCGACTCGCCTTCGCCATTGTTGCCATACACCGCCGCACTGGAGGCGAACAGCACCCGACGCAGGCCATGCACGCGCATGGCTTCGCACACGTTGAGGGTACCGATGAAATTGCTCTGGTGGGTCCGCACCGGGTCATCCACCGAGGCCTGCACCGAGGCCACCGCTGCAAGGTGCACCACGGCACTGCAGCCAGCCGCAACCTGCGTGACCAACTCGGCATCGGCGACATCGCCTTCAACCAGCTCCAGCCGTGGGTGGCCGACCTGCAGGTTGCCCCGCTTCCCAGTGGAGAAGTCGTCGAGAATGCGTACGGCGTAGCCTTTGTCCAACAACGCATCGCACAGGTGGGAGCCAATGAAGCCGGCACCGCCGGTGATCAGGATGGGGGCGTCAGCCATGGCGGTAGAAACGGTCCAGTAGAGGCGGCAAGCCGGCGCGCCAGGCACGCGGCTTGATGCCGAAGGTATGAAGGATTTTCTTGCAGGCCAGTACCGCGTGCTGCGGCTCTTCGCTGGCATCCGGCCGTGCGGCATGGGCCTGCGGCGTCGGCGCCTGCACGGCCAGCTGGCGGTACTGGCCTGCTTCAGCAAGGATCGCCTGGCCCAGCGCCAACGGTGTGGTCGCTTCATTGCCGGCGTAATGGTAGGTGCCCCACAGCGGCGCACTGCAATCGAGTTGCTTGAGCACCGACAGGATCACCCGGGCGGCGTCGTCGACCGGCGTCGGGTTGCCACGCCGGTCATCGGCCAGCAGCAGCTCCTGAGGTTGCTCGGCGCGGGTCAGGAAGCGGCCCAGCGCCCCGTCGATGCTTTCGTCGAGCAGCCAACCAAAGCGCAACAGCACGTGTTGCGGGCAAGCCGCGCGCACGCTCTGCTCGATGCGCCACAGCGCCTGGCCACGCAGGCCGAGCGGAACCGGCTCGTCCTTTTCGCTGTAGGCCGTGGCCCGCGAACCATCGAACACCCGGTAGCTGGAAGGCTGCACCAGGGTGATCTGGTGGTGCTGGCACAGCTCTGCCAAGCGCTCAACAGCCCGCTCCTGCTGGGCCAGGCGCTGCTCGCTGACCGACTCGGCCTGGAACCAGTCGAAGTAATAGGCCAGGTTGACCAGGGCATCGGGACGATGATCGTCGAGCAGCTGGGTGAGACTGGCCGGCGTCCAGCCGTTCTCGGGCGGGCGCGGCGCCAGAAATGCAATGTCCTCCTCGGCCCCAAGACGAATCAGCGCTTGCCCGAGGGCATTGCCACCACCCAACAGCATTAGGCGCATACGCATAGAGTCAGCAGATCCGGAGAGGTTGATTGAAGGAAAGAGGCCATTTTGCGGTTTCCGGGCGGGGAAGTCCAACACCGGACCCGTTCGATGCCACAGCCGGTGGTGATTCCAAAGTTCCACAGTTCAATACCACCACAGGCAGAAATCTCCTACGACATACCAGGAGCGAGCCGACTTCCATGCAGCAGCACAACCGCATTGAATAGTCGATTCCCCCACTTGCCAGCCGGGGGCTTCACAAAAACAAGTACAGGGATCGTTCAATGCTTCACTCGGAAGTTGCATACCTGGATTTCAGCCCGGAGCAAAGCAAGGCCATAACCTTTGCAAGCCAAACCATTGCTGACTTGGGGGGACCGGAGGCCAAAGGCGTAGCACTTCAAGCTCGTATATTCGCCGATCAGCTCGAGCAAGCCTTGAGTGAGGATCAGCGTGCGCTGCTCCAGCGCTTCAATGAAGGCCGACTATCTGCCTTGATGTACAGGCAAATGCCTTGCAACAACGAACCAGTACCAGAATATCTACCCGACATTACCGCCCTGGCGCAGAGCCCTCGTTGCCAATACCTCGCCTCGCGCAATCAACTGCTGCTGGAGCTCGCGCGCCACCGCAGTCAGCGCGCTGTTGATCAACAACAGCCGAGCCTTGCACGGCCGCGACATGCTCCAGGACAACCGGCGCCTGCTCATCCGTCAATTCGGATACTCCCCCTTCGCAGTACCGTTGGTGCTCGCTGAAGACCCGCTGCTGGTGCGTGGCTGATCACAGGAAAACTCTCAATGAGGCTCGTTCTTCATGCTGGCCTGCGTGATCCTGCTGGGCCAGCACCTGATACAAGCCGTGTGTACCAGCAAGCTTTTGAACGCAGCCTGCAACCTGGGCGCATTGTCAGTCTTTTCACTCAGCGGGGCGATCATCTGGCCACTGGCGCTGGCAATGGCGTTCGCGGCTTTTGTGGGGGCTCAACTGGGCGCACGCTGCGCAGTGCACTTTGGCCCCCGGCTGATCAAGCCATTGCTGGTCTGTGTTTGCTGCATCATGGCAACCAAGTTGCTGCTCGACCCAGGCAACCCGATTGGCGAGTGGTTACGTCAACTCGTTCTCTGATGATACATCACTCGATCTCGAACAGACTGTTACGCAACGGCCCTACGCTCAGGCGCTCACGCACATCGTCATCTATGCGTGGATCATCCGGCCGATACAGTTTTACCTGCCGGTAGGCATTGATGCGATTGATCTCCTCGCCCAGGTACTCCCACACCACCCGGGTGCAGGCAGGGTTGCGCCGGTCGCCGCTGGATACGCCGGCCTTCAGGCCGTTCAGGCGGGTGATGCGGCTTTTGAAACTGGGGATGAGGATGGTCTGGCTCATCTCGTTGTAGGTCAGCGACTCGTAGTCGACCAGAAACATCCTGTCCTGCAACTGGAACGCCGCCCCCAGGTAGCGGCAACGAACCTCGGCATGGGGGTCGGTGGCGCTGGAGCGTTCCTGGCGCTCCTGGCGCTCGAACAGAAAGCGCCCGCGCTCTTCCCACAGGTGCACCAGCGACACCAAGATCGTGCCCGGCACCGACATGCAGTTGGAATACTCCAGGTAATAGCCGCAATAGCGCGACAGGTTCCCCGCGTGGTCGTGCAACGGGCGGAACAGTTCGCTGATCGGATCGCCGTGCTGCTCGGCAGGGGTTGATACGCGGGCACCGATCAGGCGGCTGAACTGTTCGGGTGGCAAATTCAGTTCGTAATCCTCGACGCCGAAGAAATCACCAATGCGCTTGAGGTTGTAAGCCGTCGGGCGGCTCTGCCCGCTCAGGTACTTGTTGAATTGCGCACGGTTTATCGAAAGCTGGCGGCAAACTTCGGAGATAGAGCGGTAGTGGCTGCAGGCCAGTTTGAGGTTGGTAGCGAAATGATCGCTCATGACAGGGGACTCAGGTGACGCGAATGGCGCAAGTGTAGCATCAAGTCGCACCAAAACAGAGCAAGCCGCGAAATTGTAACCACTCTTGTCATAGCCAACCATGCGCCCCAACGAATAGCGGTGCGCCTGCCGTCCGCTGGTCTTTCCACACGAACAATAAGAATCGAGGTCATTTTCCAATGCTCGAAGTACTCAACGATTTCCTCTCGGGGAAACTTCTCATTGTGCTGATCGTAGGGCTGGGTAGCTACTTCACCATCCGTTCCCGGTTCGTCCAGTTCCGTCATTTTGGCCACATGTTCGGTGTGTTCAAAGAATCGCTGCGTGGCCAGGCAGGCCAGCTGAGTTCCTTCCAGGCCCTGATGCTGAGCCTGGCCGGCCGCGTGGGCGCCGGTAACATCGCTGGTGTCGGCATTGCCGTGACCCTGGGTGGACCAGGTGCGGTGTTCTGGATGTGGGTTACCGCACTGGTGGGCATGTCCAGCAGCTTCTTCGAATGCACCCTGGCCCAGGTCTACAAGCGCGCCGATGGCGACGGCCTGTACCGTGGTGGCCCGGCCTACTACATCCAGCACGGCCTGAAGCTGAAAAGCATGGCCATCGTGTTCTCGATCCTGCTGCTGGTCACCTACGGCTTCGCCTTCATCGGCCTGCAGTCGTACACCGTGACCCACTCGCTGCAGAACGCCTTTGCCTTCGACCCCAAGCACACCGGCATCGTACTCGCCGTGCTGCTGGCCATTACCTTCATCGGCGGCATCAAGCGCATCGCCGCGGTGTCCGACCTGCTGGTACCGGTCAAGACCCTGGCCTACATCGGCGTGACCCTGTACGTGATCGGCACCCAGATCGAGCACGTGCCAGCCATGCTGGAAACCATCTTCAAGAGCGCCTTTGGCCTCGACCCGGCATTCGGCGGCCTGCTCGGCAGCGCCATCGTCATGGGCGTAAAGCGTGGTGTGTTCGCCAACGAAGCGGGCCTGGGCAGTGCGCCGAACGTCGCTGCCGTGGCCGCGGTGAAACACCCGGGCGCCCAGGGCGTGGTCCAGGCCTTCAGCGTGTTCCTCGACACCTTCGTGATCTGCACCTGCACCGCGTTGCTGATCCTGCTGTCGGGCTTCTACACCCCGGGCTTCGAAGGTGACGGCATCGTCCTGACCCAGAACTCGCTGGCCGCCGTAGTGGGTGACTGGGGCCGTGTGTTCGTCAGCGTGGCATTGTCGCTGTTCGTGTTCACCTGCATCCTCTACAACTACTACCTGGGCGAGAACAGCCTGCAGTTCCTCAGCCGCAACCGCGTGGTACTGATGGTGTTCCGTGGCCTGGTGCTGGCACTGGTGGTATGGGGTTCGATGCAGGACCTGTCGACCGTGTTCGCCTTCGCCGACATCACCATGACCTGCCTGGCCTTCGTCAACCTGATTGCCCTGGCCCTGCTGTTCAAGGTCGGCCTGCGGGTGATGCGCGACTACGACGAGCAGCGCAAGGCCGGTGTCAACCAGCCGGTGTTCGACTCGAGCAAGTTCGCCGACCTGGACCTGGACCGCAATGCCTGGCCTGCCAATCCTCAGGCGGAAACAGCAACTCACAAAGCAGTCGGCGAAGTCCAGACGCAGCGCTGATATTCTCCCCTGCCAGCCGCCCCGTCCGTGGGCGGCTTACCTTTCTCCGCTCACCGCTACGGATACTTCCCATGCGAGCAGTAAAGAATCTCCTCGTACTCTATACCGGGGGCACCATCGGCATGCTCGAAACCCCCGAAGGCCTGGCGCCGGCAGGTGGTTTCGAAGCGCGCATGCGTGAACACTTCGCCCACATGAGCGATGCGCCACAGCTGCGCTGGACCTTGCAGGAACTGGACCCGCTGCTGGACAGCGCCAACATGCAGCAGCACAACTGGCTGGCGATGCGCGATGCCATCGTCGCAGCGGTAGAAGTGGCTGGCCATGATGGCGTGCTGGTGCTGCATGGCACTGACAGCATGGCCTACAGCGCGGCGGCATTGTCGTTCCTGCTGCTGGGCCTGCCGGTACCGGTGCTGCTGACTGGCTCGATGCTGCCGGCAGGCGCTGCAGACAGCGATGCCTGGGGTAACCTGTGCGGCGCCCTGCGCCAGTTCGAACAGGGATTGGAAGATGGCGTGCAGCTGTACTTCCATGGCCAGCTGTTGCATGGCAGCCGGGCGACCAAACTGCGCAGCGAGGCATTCGACGCCTTTGTCGCGCTGCCGCGTCATCGTGACAGCGAGCGCGCCACGGCGATCCCTGCCGAGCTTGGCTACAAGCACCCGCGCCAACCGGTGAACCTGGCGGTAGTGCCGGTGTTCCCGGGCTTGCAGGCCGCGCACTTGCAGGCACTGCTGGGCAGTGGCGTGCAAGGGTTGCTGCTTGAGTGCTACGGCAGCGGTACCGGGCCGTCAGATGACCAGGCATTGCTCGATGTACTGAGCGCGGCACGCCAGCGCGGCGTGATGCTGGCGGCGATCAGCCAGTGCCCTGAAGGGTCCGTGGTATTCGATACCTATGCAGCCGGTAACCGCTTGCGCGGGGCCGGGCTGGTCAGCGGTGGCGGCATGACCCGCGAGGCGGCGCTGGCCAAGATGGTTGCGCTGCTGGGGGCCGGGCTGGATGTCGATAGCGCGGAGCGTTGGTTTGCGCTGGATCTGTGTGGGGAGCGGGCCTGACTGCTGCCTGCTCTGGCCTCTTCGCGGGTGAACCCGCACCCACAGGGATAGCATCAGCCTGAGGGTTATGCAGGCTCTGTGGGAGCGGGTTTACCCGCGAAGAGGCCCTGAGAGGCAAAAGAAAATGGCGGAAGGCAGCGGGAGTCGAACCTGCCCGGGAACGGCTGCCGTCCCCAACCGGGTTTGAAGCCCGGCCGCGCCACCGGGCGCGATTGCCTTCCTTGAACTCAGTGCCTGGCCTGCTGCTGGGCCAGGGCGCTGTCGGCGCGAATGTGACGCTGATCGGCCACCCTCCGGGTCAGGCCGATGCGGTCGAAGTATTCCAGAATCTGTACACTGCGCTTGCGACCGATGCCCAACATATCGCGAAACGCGGCAACCTGCACTATCGGCGTTTCACTTGCCTGCCCCAGCAGCAGCTCTGCCATGCGCTGTAGCGTCGCCTCGGGGTAGAACAGATCGCGCACCACCTGGTGCACCATGCCCAACCGGGCCAGCTTGCGCAGCAACAGGCGCACATCGGCCTCGGCACAATTTTCCTCACTCGCCAGCGTCCTGACCCAGGGCGGATCGTATTGCCCCGCCAGCAACTTCGGTTGCAGGCTCGCCCATAACGCACTGTCGGCTTCGCTCAACTGCACCTTGTGATCGGGCAGGTGCAGCCAAGGCCCGCTGCTGGCAATTGCGCCGTCCCCGAGCAACTCATCCAGCAGGCTGACAAAAGCGGGCCGCTCCAGCGGCAAGGTAGCAAAGCGGCGCAGGCGATCGCGGTCCGGGCCGAGCTGGTCGGGCTCCTGTTCATGGAACCGCGCCAGCTGCTCCAACACCTGACGCTTGAGCGCCTGCCACCGGGCGCTGGCAAACAACAGTTGGCCCTGCCGCGTGGCCACCACCAGTACATGTTCCGGCAACTGCCAGGTTTCGCGCAGGCGATTGAATTGCCGCTCCAGGCGCTGCGGGTCGATACCCCCTGGTGCGCTAGCGAGCAGTGCAGGCAGGGCCTGCTCAAGGTCCTCGGCATCACGCAGCACCTGCAATTGGTGCAGGCGCTCATCGCTGCGACGCTGACGGCTTGGCGCGAACGAGTCAAGCACCTTGCCGCCCCCCAGGGTGCGCTGGGCACGCTGGTCGCGCAGTACCAGACGGTCGCCGTGTACCGCCTGCAGCGGCGCGTTGAGCAGCAACTGGGCGAACATGCGCTGACCCGCCGCCAAGGTTTCACCTTCGAGCAAGGCCACCCGGGCGGTTACGTCCTGGGTGCCGAGGTGCACGTGCACAGCGCTGAAATGTTCGAAGGTACGGGTCTCGCCAGGCAACAGGTTCAGCTCGATATCCACCCGCACACTGGGGGCGTGCAGCCACTCGGGCACCAGCCAGTCACCTCGGCGCACCTGCTCCACCGCCAGCCGTTCGGCAGCGATGTTCAGTGCCACCCGCTGGCCCGCCTCGGCCACCAGCGCGGCCTGGTTCTGCGCATGCAGGCCACGCACCCGCACCGGTTTGCCGGCCTTGCCCAGCAACAAGGTGTCGCCGGCACTGACCCGCCCAGCCAGCGCCGTGCCCGTGACCACCACACCCGCACCGGTAACGGCGAAGGCGCGGTCGACGGCCAGACGGAAACCGCCGCGCACGCTGCGCTGGCGCACGCGCTGTTGCGCGGCCAGCACGGCCTGGCGCAGGGCATCGATACCTTCGCCGGTCACACTCGACAACGGAAACTGCCGCGCTCCGGCATATGGGCCCGGCGCCAGTAGTTCGCTGACTTGTGCCTGCACTTCGGCCAGGCGGGCAGGCTCTACCCGGTCGCATTTGCTGATCGCCACAAGAGCCTGTGGGATGCCCAGCAGCTCGATGATCGCCAGGTGCTCGCGGGTTTGCGGCATCACTCCGTCGTCGGCCGCCACCACCAATAGCACCAGGTCGATGCCGTGGGCGCCCGCCAGCATGTTGTGGATAAAGCGCTCATGGCCCGGTACGTCGATGAAACCAGTCAGCGCTGCCCCCTCGGTCAGCGCCGCATAGCGGTAGCCGAGGTCGATGGTCATGCCACGGGCGCGCTCCTCCTGGCGATGGTCACCGGCCTGGCCGGTCAGGGCCTGGAGCAGTGCGGTCTTGCCATGGTCGATGTGGCCGGCGGTACCAACGATCACTGTACCGGCCCCAGTTGCAGGGCGGGCAACTGCGCCAGCCACTGGGCCTCATCATCCAGCTGGCGCAGGTCCAGCCACAAGGCGTCGTCGGCGATGCGGCCGAGCACCGGCACCGGCAAGTCACGCAAGGCCCGCTCCAGCACATGCAGGCTGCGCCCGCGCAGTTTCTTCGACACCTGCGGGCGCAGGCACAACGCTGCACTCGGCAGGCGAGCCACCGGTTGGCTGCCGCTGCCGATCATGCCCAGCGCTGGCTCCACGCTGAGCGCCCATTGCTCCCCGAGGCGGGCCTTGAGTTCTGGCGCCAGGCGCTCGGCCTGGGCCTGGATTTCGGCTTGGCTGCGGGTCAGCAGGCGCAGGCTGGGCAGGCGCTCGGCCAGGCGGTCGGGGTTGCGGTACAGCGCCAGCACCGCTTCGAGTGCGGCAAGGGTGATCTTGTCGACCCGCAGCGCGCGCTTGAGCGGGTTCTTCTTGATCCTGGCGATCAGCTCCTTGCGCCCGACGATGATCCCGGCTTGCGGCCCACCGAGTAGTTTGTCGCCGCTGAAGGTGACGATATCGGCGCCGTCAGCCAGGGCCTGGCGCACGGTCGGCTCGGCGGGCAGGCCCCAGCGAGTAAGGTCGAGCAGGCTGCCACTGCCCAGGTCTTCAAGCAGCGGCAAGTCCTGTTGGTGGGCGATGCGCGCCAGCTCGGCGGTGGGCACCTGGGTAGTGAAGCCCTGGATGCTGTAGTTGCTGCAATGCACTCGCATCAGCAGGCCGGTACGTGGGTTGATGGCAGCCTCGTAGTCTCGGGCATGGGTGCGGTTGGTGGTGCCGACTTCGTGCAGCTTCACGCCGGCGCGGGCCATGATGTCGGGAATGCGGAAGGCACCGCCGATCTCGATCAGTTCACCGCGCGAGATGATGCCTTCCTTGCGCGCGCCCAGGCTGTTGAGCGCCAGCAGCACGGCGGCGGCGTTGTTGTTGACCACGGTGACGGCTTCGGCGCCGGTCAGCTCGCGGATCAGGCCTTCGATCAGGTCGTCACGGTCGCCGCGCTTGCCGGTGGCCAGGTCGAATTCCAGGTTGAGCGGGTAGCGGGCGGCGGTCTGCATGGCCTCGATGGCCTCTTCTGGCAACAGGGCGCGGCCGAGGTTGGTGTGCAGCACGGTGCCGGTGAGGTTGAACACACGGCGGACCTGGCTGCGTTGCTGGGTGGCCAAGCGTTCACCAGTGCGGCCCAGCAGCACTTCTGCGGCCAGTTCGGCGGCACTGAGCTGGCCGTTGCGGGTGGGGTCGCGCAGGTCGTCGAGCAGTTGGCGCAGGGTGGCCAGGACTGCGTCACGGCCGTGGCGGTCGATCAGCGGAAGACAGGCTGGGTGGCGCAAAAGGGTGTCGATGGAGGGCAGGCGTGGGGTGTCGCTGGCTAGGTTGGAGGACATGCGGTACTACCTTGGACTATTCCGTTGTCTGTACTGGCCTCTTCGCGGGTAAACCCGCTCCTACAGGGGCCGCGCAAGCCTAAAAAGCTGCGAGGGCCCTGTGGGAGCGGGTTTACCCGCGAAGAAGGCGACTCGGTCTTACAGTGTAGACACTCAGCCACTATCCGGGTGCGAGCATCAGGTTCGGTGCCAGGCGATGAAAGCCCTCCTCGTCCAGGCGAATGTCCAGC
>NZ_JAFGYI010000004.1:0-209579 GCF_017490905.1 Pseudomonas sp. 32_A
ATCGGAGCCACCTTCGGCAACGCGGCCACTACGTTCGATCAGGCGATCGGAGCCACCTTCGGCAACGCGGCCACTACGTTCGATCAGGCGATCGGAGCCGCCTTCGGCAACGCGGCCACTACGTTCGATCAGGCGATCGGAGCCACCTTCTGCAACGCGGCCAGTACGTTCGATCAGGCGATCGGAGCCACCTTCGGCAACGCGGCCACTACGTTCGATCAGGCGATCAGCACCGCCTTCGGCAACAGTTTTCAGCGGCTGGGCAATTTCAGCTGCGCTGGAGCGCGATTCGGCGCTCAAATGTTGCTCGTCGGCTGGCAGGGCAAAAGCGTTGGCAGCCAGGATGGACAGGGTCAGGGTCAACAGATGGCGTTTCATGATTCGGTGCTCCTCTCGGGGGCTGGAAAGTGGGTACGGAGCCAATGCTACGCCGGGTAACGCCAGAGAGAAGTTCATACGGGTAATGGTAACAATCGACCGTATTGATAGAGGTCAGAAGCTGCTCTAGATAGTGCTTTTCAGGTCATTTGATGGCAATTTGATAGACTCCTTTCCGAGTAACACGCCTGCTCTGGCGCGACGAATTGCTGAGCAAAAGGCCAGGAAAAACTTCGCTATCATGGCGCCATTGATAAAACCCCACGGGTTTTCATCAGTCCGAGATATTGAGCGCCACCGCTGCGCCTGTTCTGTGCCATACCGCAAGGAGAATCACGCAATGACGCGTCCCGCCAGAATCCTCGTCTGGACCTTCACCAGCCTGCTGACCCTGCTGGCGATCCTGGTGGTGGTGATCGCCACCTTCGACTGGAACCGCGTCAAGCCCCTGCTCAACGAGAAAGTCTCCGAGGCCCTGCAGCGGCCTTTCGCGATCAATGGTAACCTTGCCGTGGACTGGCGCACCGAACCAGAAGAAGGGGGCTGGCGTGCCTGGGTGCCTTGGCCGCACTTCATTGCCGAAGACCTGACCCTGGGCAACCCCGATTGGCTCAAGGAACCGAAGATGGTCGGCCTGGAGCGCGTGGCGTTCCGCCTGGCGCCGCTGCCCCTGCTGTTCCAGCAGATCAGCATCCCGCGCATCGACCTGACCAAGCCCACAGCCAGCCTCACCCGCCTGGCCGACGGCCGCGCCAACTGGACTTTCGACTTCGGTCCCAAGGATGAAAATGCGGAGCCTTCCAAATGGCAGCTGGATATTGGTGCCATCGGCTTCGACCAGGGCAATGTCAGCTTCGATGACCAAACCCTGAAAACCAGCATGAAGGTGCAGATCGACCCGCTGGGCAAGCCTGTCCCATTCAGCGACATCGTCGGCAAGGCCAGCGCCGAGAAGACTGGTGCTGCGCAGGACTATGCCTTCGGGCTCAAGGCCCAGGGCCGCTACAAAGGCCAGCCGGTGTCCGGCACTGGCAAGATCGGCGGCCTGCTGGCCCTGCAGGACGCCAGCCAGCCGTTCCCGCTGCAGGCTGACGTGCGTATCGCCGACACTCATGTGGTACTCGCCGGTACCCTGACCGACCCGCGCAACCTCGGCGCCCTCGACCTGCGCCTGCGCCTGTCCGGGGCCAGCCTGGGCAACCTCTACCCGTTGACCGGCGTAACCTTGCCCGATACCCCGGCCTATTCCACCGACGGCCACCTCAGCGCCAACCTGCACGCGGCGCAAGGGGCCACCTTTAACTACCAGGGTTTCAACGGCAAGATCGGTGACAGCGATATCCATGGCGACCTGGCCTTCGTTGCCAGCCAGCCACGGCCCAAGCTGTCCGGTAACCTGGTATCCAACCAGTTGCTGTTCAAGGACCTGGCGCCGCTGATCGGCGCCGACTCCAACGCCGAGCAGAAGGCCCGTGGTGGTGCCAGCAAGCAGCCGACGGGCAAGGTGCTGCCGGTGGAAGAGTTCCGCACCGAGCGCTGGCGCGCGATGGACGCTGACGTCACCTTCGCCGGCAAGCGCATCGTGCACAGCGCACAACTGCCGTTCAACGACCTTTCGGCCCACGTGATTCTGGAAGACGGCCTGCTGCGCCTGGAGCCCCTGCGTTTTGGCGTCGCTGGCGGCAACCTGGCTTCCAGGATCCGCCTGGATGGCCGCAACGTACCGCTACAGGGTCGTGCCCGGCTGACGGCGCGGGGCTTCAAGCTCAAGCAGTTGTTCCCCTCCTTTGCGCCAATGCAGACCAGCTTCGGTGAGTTGAACGGCGATGCCGATATCACCGGCCGGGGCAACTCGGTGGCCGCCTTGCTGGGCACCGCCAATGGCGACCTGCGCATGCTCATCAACGATGGCGCCATCAGCCGCAGCCTGATGGAGATTGCCGGGTTGAACGTGGGCAACTATGTGGTCGGCAAGCTGTTTGGCGATGAGGATGTGAAGATCAATTGCGCGGCGGCTGATGTTGGTATCAAGGATGGCCTGGCGACAACGCGCCTGTTCATCTTCGATACCGAGAACGCGATCATCTACATCAACGGCACGGCCAATTTCGCCACTGAGCAGCTGGACCTGAAAATTACCCCTGAATCGAAAGGGTTGCGGCTGTTCTCGCTGCGCTCGCCGCTGTATGTGCGCGGGCCGTTCGCCAAACCCAGTGCCGGGGTGCAGGCGGTGCCGTTGGCCTTGCGCGGCGCGGGGATGGTGGCGTTGGGCGTGGTGGCCGGGCCGGCTGCGGGGTTGCTGGCGCTGATTGCGCCTAGCAGCGGGGATGATCCCAACCAGTGCACGCCGCTGTTGCAGCAGATGAAAGCCGGCAAGGCGCCAGCGGTGGTGAAAGAGCGGAAATAGCAGGGGGGCCGCTTCGCGGCCCATCGCGACACAAGGCCGCTCCTACAGGTATTTCACAGCCCTCAAGACTTGTGGAGTACCTGTGGGAGCGGCCTTGTGTCGCGAAAGGGGCGCAAAGCGCCCCCAAGAATCACAAGCCTTGCAACAGGTCGGACATATCGTCCGCGTGCTCTTCTTCCTGCGCCAGGATGTCTTCAAAAATCCGCCGCGTAGTCGGATCTTTATCCCCAATGTACCGAATGATTTCACGATAGCTATCGATGGCGATCCGCTCCGCCACCAGGTCTTCCAGCACCATCTCTTTCAATGAAGTGCCCGCCACATACTGGGCATGAGACCGTTTGCTGAGGTTGTCCGGGTTGAAATCCGGCTCTCCACCTAACTGCACGATCCGTTCGGCAAGCTTGTCGGCGTGCTCGGCTTCCTGGTTGGCATGCTCGAGGAACTCATCGGCAGCCACGCTGGCCTTGATGCCGCTGGCCATGAAGTAGTGGCGTTTGTAGCGCAATGTGCAGACCAGCTCGGTGGCCAGGGCTTCGTTGAGCAGGCTGATGATTTGCTCGCGGTCAGCCTGGTAACCCTCGGTCACGGCCCCGTTCTCGACATGCTGGCGAGCTCGTTCGCGAAGCGTTTGCACATCAGTCAGTTCAGTCGCATTCATGTTCATCTCCGAAAGCATCAGGGTGGTCATGGCAGGTCCTGTGAAAGTTATGCGCCGTGGGCAGCGTCGCTGTCTTCCTGGCGTTGCTTGCAGGTCTTGAAGCCTTTGGCATCGACATGGCCAGTGGCGTCGAAGCGCACGTAGTAGGGCTGCTGGTGGCCGTCATGGTTGAGGATGTAGTCGTTGCAGGTGCCGCCATGGGGAAGGTCGATGACGTTGGACGGGCTGCCGCCGATGGCGATGACTTTCTGCATGGTCATGCCGTTTTCCACCTGCTTGACCAGCGGCTCGTCGCGGTAGGTGACGTAGTCCACCGGGTTTTCCGGGCGGCTGCCGCAGGCGGCGAGGGTGGCGCTTGCCAAAAGGATTGCCAGGGTCTGCTTGTACATGGTCCCGCTCCTTGCAAAGGGTATGTGTGGTTTGGAACCGCAGCGCGCGCCGGGAGTTCGATTGCGATGGTCATCAAGGTCGCTGTAGTGTTGGCCGATCGTCCACGGAAAGGGGCTGGGGCAATGCAGCAGGAATTGGCCACGCGATACCCATTGGTTCTGGTGCCGGGCATGCTCGGTTTTGTCCGCGTCGTGCTCTACCCCTACTGGTTCGGCATCGTGCCGGCCCTGCGCAAGGGTGGGGCGCAGGTGTTCCCGGTGCAGGTTTCGCCGCTGCATTCCAGCGAGGTGCGCGGCGAGCAGTTGCTGGCGATCATCGAAGACATCTGCCAGCGCACCGGTGCGCAAAGGGTCAACCTCATAGGCCACAGTCAGGGCGCCTTGAGCGCGCGCTACGCGGCCGCCAGGCGGCCCGGGCGGGTGGCTTCGGTCACTTCGGTGGCGGGGCCCAACCATGGCTCGGAACTGGCCGACTACCTGGAGCGCACGGCACCGGGCGATTCCCCGCAGGGGCGTATCCTGAAGGCTGTGCTGCATGGCTTGGCCGTGCTGCTGGTGTGGCTGGAAACCGGCTGGCGCCGCGACCCGCTGCCGGTGGATGTACACGCCTCGCACCAGTCGTTGACCAGCGCCGGGGTGGCGCTGTTCAACCAGGCTTATCCACAGGGCTTGCCAGACACCTGGGGCGGGGAAGGGGCCTATGAGGTCGATGGCGTGCGCTATTACTCCTGGTCCGGCACCTTGCAGCCCGGCCTGACCGACCAGCGACGCAACCGTTTTGACGGCAGCAGCCACTTCTGCCGCCTGTTCGCGCGCAGTTTCGTCAAGGAAAAGGGCCATTGCGACGGTATGGTCGGGCGCTTCAGTTCGCACCTGGGGCAGGTGATCGGCGACGATTACCCGCTCGACCACCTGGATATCGTCAACCAGTCGCTTGGTGCGGTGGGCAAGGGTGCCGAACCGGTGCGGCTGTTCATCGAACATGCCGCCCGGCTCAAGGCGGCAGGGCTCTAGCGACGGATCGGCGTTGTCCAGCGCTCGGCCAGCACTACGCCCACCAGGGTCAGCAGGCCACCCACGAGGTGATAGCGGGCCAATTGCTCGTCGAGCACCACGGCGGCGATCAGTGCCGTGACCAGCGGCAGCAGGTTGAAGAACAGCGTGGTGCGGCTGGGCCCCAGGCGTTGCACGGCCTGCATCCACACCAGGGGCGCGATCATCGAGGCCAGCACGCAGGCGTACAGCACCAGGCCGATGTTGCGGCTGTTCAGGCCGGTCTTGTCCGACAGCAGGAACAGCGGCAGCAGCACGACGATGGCTACCAGCACCTGCAGGTACAGCAACTGCATCGGCGGCAGGCGTAGCTGCCATTTCTTCAGCAGGAAGCTGTACAGCGCGTAGGCCAGTGTGGCCACGAGCATCAGCAGGTCGCCGCTGTTCAGGCCTTGTTGCAGCAGGCTGGCGGGGTGGCCGGCGCTTACCACTTCAAGCACACCGAGAAATGACACCAGCGCGCCCAGCAGAGCGCCGTAGCTCAGGCGCTGCCCCAGCCAGGCGATGGACAGTGCCAGTGACATCAGTGGCATCAGCGAGAGGATGATGCCCATGTTGGTGGCGCTGGTGATGCCGGCGGCGAAGTAGGCCAGGCTCTGGTACAGCGCCATGCCCAGCACGCCCAGCACGAAGACCTTGCCCAGGTGCGGGCGGATGGCCGCGCGATTGCGCCACACGGCGGGCAGCAGGAACGGGGTGAACAGGAACGCGGCCAGCAGCCAGCGGTAGAAGCCGATCTCGGCGGGGTGGATGGCACCGGCGGACATCTTGGTGACCACGGTGTTGCCGGCCCAGATCAGGATGGCGGTCAGGGGGAACAGGTAGTTCATGTAGCGGTTTACTCGTTTTGGACTGATTGGGGCTGCTTTGCAGCCCATCGCGACACAAGGCCGCTCCTACAGGTATCGCACTGGCCCGGAAGGCAACGCGGGTCCCTGTAGGCGCGGCCTTGTGTCGCGATGGCCTGCGCAGCAGGCCCCGATGCCAGCCATTATCAACTGTCTGTCAACAAGCCTATACTTCTATCCAGACAACTCACCCCGCAAAGCAGACAGCATGCCGCGCAAATACCTCGACATTCCCCAGTTCAGCCAACTCCCGGCCCCGGTGTACTTCCGCCACGACGAGTTCGGTGCCGACACCCGCAGCGCCCTGCATCGCCACGCCTGGGGCCAGCTCAACTACACCGCCCACGGCGTGATGCACCTGGAGGTCGCCGGCCAGCACTTCCTGTCGCCACCGCAATACGCCGTGTGGGTGCCGCCCGACACCGAGCATGGCTGCTACAACCCACAGGCCATCGTCTACCGCTCGGTCTACCTGGAACGCAGCCTGTGCGCCGCACTGCCGCAGCAACCATGCAGCCTGATGATCAGCGACATCCTCAAGGCTATCCTCGCCGACTTCGCCCGACGCGAACTGCGGGTGGCCGAGGGCGAGCGCGACCAGCGCCTGGTGCAGGTGCTGGTCGACCAGCTGCTGCTGGCGCCCACCCAGGCCTGCTACCTGCCGTTTGCCCACAGCGAAGGCTTGCGCCAGGTGCTCGATGCCCTCGGTGCCGAGCCGGGCGACAACCGCCCGCTGGCCGGCTGGGCTGCCCAGGTGCATGTCAGCGAACGTACCTTGGCCCGCCAGTTTCTGCGCGAACTGGGTATCGGTTTTGGCGAATGGCGCCTGCGCCTGCGCTTTTTGCGCGCCATCGAAGCGCTTGAGGCCGGCCAGCCGATCCAGGCCATCGCCTTCGACCTGGGCTACAGCAGCGCCTCGGCGTTCATCGCCATGTTCCAGCGCCAGGCCCGGTGCACACCCGAGCATTACCGTCGCCAGGCACGGGCAGGGCGTTGAGAATCTTGGCTACACTCAGCTCGACCCCCGTGCATCGGGCGCGGAGCCAAGGAGACTACTCCATGAAAGTGCTGCAAATCCCCTTACTGGTATTGGCGGTGTTGTTCAGCGCCCAAGGCTTCGCCGCCAATACCGCGCAGCAGGAAAAGATGAAAACCTGCAACGCCGACGCCACCGCCAAGGCCCTCAAGGGCGATGAGCGCAAAGCCTTCATGAGCACCTGCCTGAAGAAGGATGTGCCACAAACCCAGCAAGAGAAGATGAAAACCTGCAACGCTGACGCCACCACCAAGGCACTGAAGGGTGACGAGCGCAAAGCGTTCATGAGCGACTGCCTGAAGAAGAAATGACCTGCGCCTATGCCTGCAGGCGTAAGGCTGGCAGACTGCGGGTCTTTCCCGTTGTCTGCCGTTGAGGCTGTATGACCTTCACCCCCCGCCAGGTCACCCTGGCCAGCTGGATCATCGTGTTTGCCGGCCTGTTGCTGGCGTTGCCCCTGAAGTTGCTGCCAAGCCTGCTGGCCGGCTTGCTGGTGTTCGAGCTGGTCAACATGCTGACGCCGCGGCTGCAGCCGCTGATCGCCGGGCAGCGTGCGCGGTGGCTGGCAGTGGCGCTGCTCGGCACGCTTGTGGTCAGTACCCTGACCCTGCTGTTTGCCGGTGCTTTCAGCTTCCTGCTGCACGAGGCGGAAAACCCCGGTGCCTCGCTGGACAAGTTCATGGCCCTGGTGGAACGTGCCCGCGGGCAGCTGCCGCCGTCCATCGAAAGCTACCTGCCGGCCAGTGCGGCGGAGTTCAAGGTGGCCATCGGTGACTGGATCAAGAGCCACCTGAGCGACCTGCAGCTGGTCGGCAAGGGCATGGCGCACATGTTCGTCACCCTGCTGATCGGCATGATCCTCGGCGCCATCGTCGCCTTGCAGCGCATCCCCGACATCTCCCGGCGCAAGCCGCTGGCGGCGGCGCTGTTCGAGCGCCTGAGCCTGCTGGTGCAGGCGTTTCGCAACATCGTCTTCGCGCAGATCAAGATTTCGTTGCTCAACACTACGTTCACCGGCATCTTCCTCGCCGTGGTGCTGCCGATGTTCGATGTGCACCTGCCGCTGACCAAGACGCTGATCGTGCTGACCTTCCTGCTGGGCCTGCTGCCGGTGATCGGCAACCTGATGTCCAATACCCTGATCACCATCGTCGGCCTGTCGCTGTCGATCTGGGTGGCGGCGGCGGCGCTGGGTTACCTGATCGTCATCCACAAGGTCGAGTATTTCCTCAACGCGCGGATCGTCGGCGGGCAGATCAGTGCCAAGTCGTGGGAATTGCTGCTGGCGATGCTGGTGTTCGAGGCGGCGTTCGGGCTGCCTGGGGTGGTGGCAGGGCCGATCTACTATGCCTACCTGAAGAGTGAGCTGAAGCGGGCCGAACTGGTCTGATTGTTTGTTGGCCTGTGCTGGCCCTTTCGCGGGTAAACCCGCTCCCACAGCGATCGCACAAACCTCAAGACTTGTGCAGTACCTGTGGGAGCGGGTTTACCCGCGAAAGGGCCGGCACAGGTTAGACAGTCGGCTCAGGCCAAGCCGTAACGCTTGCGCGCCTCGATGGCCAGCCCGCTACCAATGCTGCCAAAGATGTTGCCTTCCACATGCCGCGCATTCGGCAGCATCGCCGACACACTGTTGCGCAGCGCCGGAATCCCGCTGGAACCGCCGGTGAAGAACACCGTATCGACCTGGGCCTCGCTCACTCCCGCCTTGGCCAGCAGATCGCTCACGCTACCACGCACCCGCTCCAGCAACCCTTCGATCGCCTCTTCGAACAGCGCGCGGGTCAGTTCCGCAGTCAGCTCGGGCTCGACTCGCCCCAGGTCGATGCGGCGGCTGTCCTGCTCGGTCAGCTCGATCTTGCTGGCTTCCACTTCCATCGCCAGCCAGTGCCCGGCGCGCTGCTCGATCAGCTTGAACAGGCGGTCGATACCGAAGCTGTCCTCGATGTCATAGCGCATGCTGCCCAGCGCCAGCTGCGACTTCTGCGAATACAGGGCGTTGATGGTGTGCCAGGTGGCGAGGTTGAGGTGATAGCTGGTCGGCATCAGCGCGCCGCTCTTCATGCGGCTGCCGTAGCCGAACAGTGGCATCACACCCTGCAGGCTCAGTTGCTTGTCGAAGTCGGTACCGCCAATGTGTACACCGCCGGTGGCGAGGATGTCGCTTTGGCGCTCGGCGACCAGGTGGCGCTCGGGCGACAGGCGGATCAGGGTGAAGTCCGAGGTACCACCGCCGATGTCGACGATCAGCACCAGTTCTTCGCGGCTGATGCTTGACTCGTAGTCGAAGGCCGCGGCAATCGGCTCGTACTGGAACGACACATCCTTGAAGCCGATCTTGCGCGCCACTTCGGCCAGGGTGTCCTCGGCCTCCTGGTCGGCGGCCGGGTCTTCGTCGACGAAGAACACCGGGCGGCCAAGCACTACCTGCTCGAACTCACGCCCCGCAGCGGCCTCGGCGCGTTTTTTCAGCTCGCCGATGAACATGCCCAGCAGGTCCTTGAACGGCAGGGCGCTGCCCAGCACGCTGGTATCGTGCTTGATCAGCTTGGAACCCAGCAGGCTTTTCAGCGAACGCATCAGGCGGCCTTCGTAGCCTTCCAGGTACTCATGCAGTGCCAGGCGGCCATAGACCGGGCGACGCTCCTCGATGTTGAAGAACACCACCGAGGGCAAGGTGATCTTGCCGTCTTCCAGGGCAATCAGCGACTCGGCGCCGGGGCGGTGCCAGCCGACCGTCGAGTTGGAGGTGCCAAAGTCGATGCCCAGGGCGCGGGCCGGGGATACGTCAGACATGGGAAATGAGCTTCCGGAGGCAAAACGGCCGCGCAGTGTATGCCAGTTGGCTACAGAATCAAGACCGGTCGTCTGCCATGGAGCAAACCCAAGGCGGTCTTGAAAGGCTATGCTTGACCCCTATCTTCTCTTGCAACACGCACATTCACATTGGTGATCCATAGATGGACTTCAAAGACTATTACAAGATACTCGGCGTAGAGCCCACGGCGGACGACAAGGCGATCAAGGCCGCGTACCGCAAGCTGGCGCGCAAGTATCACCCCGATGTCAGCAAGGAGCGCGACGCCGAGGAGAAATTCAAGGAGGCCAACGAGGCCTACGAAGTGCTGGGCGACGCGCAGAAACGTGCCGAATTCGACGAAATCCGCAAGTATGGCGGCCAGCATGGCCGGCCGTTCCAGGCACCACCGGGCTGGGAAAGCCGCGGCGGTGGCGGTGGTTTCGAAGGCGGTGATTTTTCCGACTTCTTCAGTTCGATCTTTGGTAGCCGGGGGGGCAACCCGTTCGGTGGTGCCCGGCAGCAGCAACGCAGCGCCGGCAGGCGGGGGCAGGACGTGGAGCTAGAACTGGCGGTATTCCTTGAAGAGACCCTGAGCAAGGAGTCCAAGCAGATCAGTTTCCAGGTGCCGCAGACCAATGCCATGGGCCAGCGCACCGGCTTCACTACCAAGACCCTGAACGTGAAGATCCCGGCCGGGGTGACCGACGGCGAGCGCATCCGCCTCAAAGGCCAGGGCGCGCCGGGCATTGGCGGCGGGGCCAATGGCGACCTGTTCCTGACCATTCGCATGGCACCGCATCCGCTGTTCGATGTCGAAGGTCATGACCTGATCATCACCGTGCCGCTGGCACCGTGGGAGGCAGCACTGGGCGCCAAGGTGGCCGTGCCGACCCTGGACGGCAAGATCAACCTCACCATCCGCCCCGACAGCCAGAGTGGCCAGCGCCTGCGCGTACCGGGCAAGGGCCTGGCCAACAAGAGTGGCGAGCGCGGCAACCTTTACGCGCAACTGAAAGTGGTCATGCCGCCTGCATCCGACGAGTCTGCCCGCGAACTGTGGACCAAGCTTTCCGAGAAGGCTGCGTTCAACCCGAGGACACAATGGAGTAAGTGATCATGAGCAGCACCCTGATCGTTCAACTGGACATGCGTACCTTGTGTCAGGAGGCCGATATCACGGCTGACTGCGTGATCGAAATCGTCGAGCACGGCATTGTCGAACCTTCCGGCCGAACGCCGGAAGACTGGTTGTTCGACGATCAGGCGCCGTTGCTGGCCAAACGTGCGGCGAAGCTGCATCAGGAGCTGGAACTGGAGTGGGAAGGGGTGGCTTTGGCGCTGGAGCTGCTGCAGGAAGTGCAGCAGTTGCGCAGCGAGAACAACATGCTGAGGCAGCGGTTGGGCAGGTTTACCCAGATGTGAGGTTTGCAGGCCCGGCCTCTTCGCGGGTGAACCCGCTCCCACAGGAATCGCACGATTCCTGAGATGTGTGCAGTACCTGTGGGAGCGGGTTTACCCGCGAAGAGGCCAGTACAGGCAAAATCAAATTCAGCTTGGTTCTGCCCCCGGATTCAGCACCAGCTGCATGAAGGTCAGATCCAGCCACCGGCCAAACTTCACCCCCACCTGCGGCATCTGCCCGGTCACCACGAAGCCCAGGCGTTCGTGCAGGCGCACCGACGCTGCATTGCCGCTCTCGATAGCCGCCACCATCACATGCTTGCCACACTCGCGCGCGCGCTCGACCAGCGCCGCCATAAGCACCGGCCCCAGCCCCTTGCCACGCTGGTCGCCACGGATATACACCGAATGCTCGACGGTAAGGCGAAAGCCCTCGAATGGCCGCCAGTCGCCAAACGACGCATAGCCCAGCACCCCACTCTCATCCACCGCCACCAGGATCGGGTAGCCCTGCTGTGCCCTTGCATCGAACCAGGCCTTGCGGTTGGCCAGGTCCACCGGTGTTTCGTTCCAGATCGCCGTGGTGTTGCGCACCGCGTCGTTGTAGATGTCGAGGATGCCCGGCACATCGGAAAGCAGGGCGTCGCGGATTTCATGACTCATGACAGCGTCTCGCAGGGTCGTTGCTTGCAGATTAAATGGTTACCAGCCCGCGCACACCTTCGGCCTGCATGTTTTCACCGCGCCCCCGCTGGATGATCTCGCCACGGGCCATCACCAGGTACTGGTCGGCCAGCTCCTCGGCGAAGTCGTAGAACTGCTCCACCAGCAAGATGGCCATGTCGCCGCGCTCGGCCAGGCGACGGATGACTGCGCCGATTTCCTTGATCACCGAAGGCTGGATGCCCTCGGTGGGCTCGTCGAGGATAAGCAGGCGCGGGCGGCTGGCCAGGGCGCGGCCGATGGCCAGCTGTTGCTGCTGGCCGCCGGACAGGTCACCGCCACGGCGTTGTTTCATCTGTTCCAGCACGGGGAACAGTTCGTAGATGAAGGGCGGTACCTCCCGCGCTTCACGGGCGGGGAAGCGCGAAAGGCCCATCAGCAGGTTTTCCTCGACAGTGAGGCGCGGGAAGATCTCGCGGCCCTGGGGGACGTAGGCGATGCCTGCGTGGACCCGTTGCTGGGGCTTGAGGCTGGTGATCGGCTTGCCTTCCCATTCGATGTTGCCGTCGCGCGCCGGGACCAGGCCCATCAGGCAGCGCAGCAGGGTGGTCTTGCCCACGCCGTTGCGGCCCAGCAGGCAGGTGACTTCGCCGACCTTGGCTTCGAAGGACAGGCCCCGGAGGATGTGGCTGCCGCCGTAGTACTGGTGCAGGGTGTCGATCTTGAGCATGTGTATATTCCTGAAATTGTTGCTGTGCCTGTGCCGGCTCTTTCGCGGGTAAACCCGCTCCCACAAGGACCACGCAGCTCTTCAGGCCTGTGTGGGAGCGGGTTTACCCGCGAAGAGGCCGACACAGGTTTCAATGTCTACCGGCCCAGATACACCTCGACCACCCGCTCATCCGCCTGCACCTGCTCCAGCGACCCTTCCGCCAGCACGCTGCCCTGGTGCAGCACGGTCACATGGTCGGCAATGCTGCCGACAAACCCCATGTCATGCTCCACCACCATCAGCGAATGCTTGCCAGCCAACCCCTTGAACAGTTCGGCGGTGAACTCGGTCTCGGCATCGGTCATGCCCGCCACTGGCTCGTCCAGCAACAGCAATTGCGGCTCCTGCACCAGCAGCATGCCGATCTCCAGAAACTGCTTCTGCCCATGTGACAGCAAGCCTGCCTGGCGCTGGGCCAGCGGCAGCAGGCGCAAGGTACCCAGCACCTCCTCGATGCGCTGGCGCTGCTCACCGCCCAGGCGCGCTGCCAGGCTGGCCCACACCGACTTGTCGGTCTTCAGTGCCAGTTCCAGGTTTTCGAACACCGTCAGCGCCTCGAACACCGTGGGCTTCTGGAACTTGCGGCCTATGCCGGCCTGGGCGATCTGGTATTCGCTCATGCGGGTCAGGTCGAGGGTGTCACCGAAATACGCCGTGCCACTGTCGGGCCTGGTCTTGCCGGTGATCACATCCATCATCGTGGTCTTGCCGGCACCGTTGGGGCCGATGATGCAACGCAGCTCGCCCACGCCGATGTACAGGTTCAGCGCGTTCAGCGCCTTGAAGCCATCAAAGCTGACGCTGATGTCTTCCAGGCTCAGCACCGTACCGTGGCGGGTGTCGAGGCCGGCCTTGCGGCTTTGGCCCAGGCCGATGGCGTCGCGGCCGGCACCGAGGTTGTCGAACACCGGTTCGAGCATGAATTCCGGATGTACCGGGGGCACGCCTCTCATGGCTGGCTCCTTTTCTTCAACAGGCCGACCACGCCCTGAGGCAGGTACAGGGTGACGAGAATGAACAATGCGCCGAGGAAGAACAGCCAGAACTCCGGGAAGGCCACGGTGAACCAGCTTTTCATGCCATTGACCAGGCCGGCGCCGAGCAGGGGGCCGATCAAGGTGCCGCGCCCACCCAGGGCCACCCACACGGCGGCTTCGATGGAGTTGGTCGGTGACATCTCGCCGGGGTTGATGATGCCCACTTGCGGCACATACAGCGCACCGGCCAGGCCGCACAGCACGGCACTGAGCACCCACACCAGCAACTTGAAGCCGCGCGGGTCGTAGCCGCAGAACATCAGGCGGTTCTCGGCGTCGCGCACGGCGGTGAGCAAACGGCCGAACTTGCTGCGGGTCAGGCACCAGCACAGGTACAGGCTGGCCAGGAGCAGGCCGACGGTGAGCAGGAACAGCACCGCGCGGGTGCCTTGGGCGGCAATGTCGAAGCCGAGGATGGTGCGGAAGCTGGTGAAGCCGTTGTTGCCGCCAAAACCGGTTTCGTTGCGGAAGAACAGCAGCATGCCGGCGAAGGTCAGGGCCTGGGTCATGATCGAGAAGTACACGCCCTTGATCCGCGAGCGGAAGGCGAACCAGCCGAACACCAGCGCCAGCAGCCCGGGCGCCAGTACTACCAGGCACAGGGCCCAGGCGAAATGCTGGGTACCAGCCCAATACCAGGGCAGCTCGCTCCACGACAGGAAGGTCATGAACCCTGGCAGGCCGTCACCGGCGGCCTGGCGCATCAGGTACATGCCCATGGCGTAGCCACCGAGGGCGAAGAACAGCCCGTGGCCCAGTGACAACAGCCCGGCGTAGCCCCAGACCAGGTCCAGGGCCAGGGCGACGATGGCGTAGCAAAGGATTTTGCCGACCAGGGTCAGGGTGTAGGCCGACACTTGCAGGGCATGGCCCGCCGGCAGCAGCGACAGCAGTGGCAGGGCCACCAGCAGCAGGACGACGACGGCGCCGATGGCCAGGGTCAGGCGTGGCCCGGCCTTTTGCGTAGCGGTGACAAGCAGTGGCTGGTTCATCAGTCGATTACCCGTCCCTTGAGGGCGAACAGGCCTTGCGGGCGTTTCTGGATGAACAGAATGATCAACGCAAGGATGAGGATCTTGCCGAGCACGGCGCCGATCTGCGGCTCCAGCAGCTTGTTGGCGATGCCAAGGCCGAAGGCTGCCCAGAGGCTGCCGGCCAACTGGCCGACGCCGCCGAGCACCACCACCAGGAACGAGTCGATGATGTAGCTCTGGCCCAGGTCCGGGCCAACGTTGCCGACCTGGCTCAGGGCCACGCCGCCGAGCCCGGCGATGCCCGAGCCGAGGCCGAAGGCGAGCATGTCGACACGCCCGGTAGACACGCCGCAGCAGGCGGCCATGTTGCGGTTCTGGGTGACCGCGCGCACGTTCAGGCCCAGCCGTGTGCGGTTGAGCAGCAGCCAGGTGAGCAGAACCACGGCCAGGGCGAAGCCGATGATCACCAGGCGGTTGTACGGCAGCACCAGGTTGGGCAGCAGCTGTATGCCCCCCGAAAGCCAGGCCGGGTTGCTGACTTCGACGTTCTGCGCGCCGAACAGCAGGCGGATGGCCTGGATCAGGATCAGGCTGATGCCCCAGGTCGCCAGCAGGGTTTCCAGTGGGCGGCCATATAGGTGGCGGATTACCGTGCGCTCCAGCGCCATGCCGACCCCGGCACTGACGGTGAAAGCCACCGGCAGGGCGATCAGCGGGTAGAACTCGATGGCGCCGGGGGCGTAGCGCTGCAGCAGTATCTGGACCATGTAGGTGCTGTAGGCGCCGAGCATCAGCATTTCGCCGTGGGCCATGTTGATCACCCCGAGCAGGCCGAAGGTGATGGCCAGGCCAAGGGCTGCCAGCAGCAGGATCGAACCTAGCGACAGGCCGCTGAAGGCCTGGCCGAGCAGTTCGCCCACCAGCAGCTTGCGCTGCACCTGGGCCAGGCTGGTTTCGGCAGCGGTGCGCACGCCCGGGTCGGTTTCCGCGTTGGGTTGCAGCAATGCCTCGAGGCGGGTGCGGGCCAGCGGGTCACCGGTTTCGCCGAGCAGGCGAACGGCTGCCAAACGTACTGCCGGTTCGCTGGCATCCAGTTGCAGGTTGGCCAGGGCCAGGCCGATGGCGGCGTGCACGGCGGGGTCCACTTCGAGGGCAAAGCGCCGGTCGAGGAAGGCCATCTGCGCCGGTTGCGCGCTCTTTTGCAGTTGCTGGGCGGCGGCCAGGCGGGTGGCGCTGTTGTCGCTGAGCAACTGGTGGCTGGCCAGGGCGTTGTCGATCAGGCCGCGCAGGCGGTTGTTCAGGCGCACCTTGCGGGTGTCATTGGCGGTGATGCGGCCTTGGCGCAGGTTGTCCAGCAGCGGCAGGCGTGCGGTATCGGGTTGCGCCGCCCAGCTTTCGAGCAGGCGGGCTTGCTCGGCGGGCTTGGCGGTGAGGAAGAGTTCGCCCTCGCTGGCCTGGGTTGCCAGGGGGATCAGCAGGAGCAGGGTGAGCAGCAGTCTGAGCATGCGAGTAATCCTGAAAATCGGCGGTGGATTCTTCGCGGGTGAACCCGCTCCCACAGGGACCGCGCCGGTTTCAGACCTTGCACCGTACCTGTGGGAGCGGTTTTACCCGCGAATGGGCCGCATAGCGGCCCCATGCACTCAGTTACCTTTCACTGCGTAATCGGGGCGCTTGTCGTTGCCCGGAATGAACGGGCTCCACGGCTGCGCCCGTAGCGGTTGCTCGGTTTCCCACACTACGCTGAACTGCCCGTCATCCTGGATCTCGCCGATCATCACTGGCTTGTGCAGGTGGTGGTTGGTCTTGTCCATGGTCAGGGTGAACCCGGACGGCGCCTCGAAGCTTTGCCCGGCCAGTGCTTCACGCACCTTGTCGACATCGGTGGACTTGGCTTTCTCCACCGCCTGCGCCCACATGTGGATGCCTACGTAGGTAGCCTCCATCGGGTCGTTGGTCACCGCCTTGTCGGCGCCTGGCAGGCCCTTGGCCTTGGCATAGGCCTTCCAGTCGGCAACGAACTTCTGGTTGACCGGGTTATCCACCGACTCGAAGTAGTTCCACGCCGCCAGGTGGCCCACCAGCGGCTTCGTGTCGATGCCGCGCAGTTCTTCTTCGCCCACCGAGAACGCCACCACCGGCACGTCGGTGGCCTTCAGGCCCTGGTTGGCCAGCTCCTTGTAGAACGGCACGTTGGAGTCGCCGTTGACCGTGGAGATCACTGCAGTCTTGCCGCCGGCGGAGAACTTCTTGATGTTGGCGACGATGGTCTGGTAATCGCTGTGGCCGAACGGCGTATACACCTCTTCGATGTCCTTGTCGGCCACGCCCTTGCTGTGCAGGAAGGCACGCAGGATCTTGTTGGTGGTGCGCGGGTAGACGTAGTCGGTGCCCAGCAGGAAGAAGCGCCTGGCGCTGCCGCCGTCCTCGCTCATCAGGTACTCCACGGCCGGGATCGCCTGCTGGTTGGGCGCGGCGCCGGTGTAGAACACGTTCGGCGACATCTCCTCACCCTCGTACTGCACCGGGTAGAACAGCAGGCCGTTGAGCTCTTCGAACACCGGCAGTACCGACTTGCGCGACACCGAGGTCCAGCAGCCGAACACTACTGCCACCTTGTCCTGGGTCAGCAGCTGGCGGCTCTTTTCAGCGAACAGCGGCCAGTTGGAGGCCGGGTCGACCACCACCGGTTCGAGCAGCTTGCCGTTCACGCCGCCCTTGGCGTTGATCTGCTCGATGGTCATCAGCGCCATGTCCTTGAGCGAAGTCTCGGAAATGGCCATGGTCCCCGACAGCGAATGCAGGATGCCGACCTTGATGGTTTCGGCGGCCTGGATGCTCCAGCTCAGGCCCATTGCGGCAATCGATGCGCTAAGGGTGAAGGCCTTGATCAGACTGCGTCGCTTCATGTGCTCTCTCCGCTGAGTTGTTATGTGTTGGGCAAGCGGGGAGGGGTGTTGCAAGGGGTGTGCCTAACGGTGGAAGGTGCGCAATAGAGGGGTTGTGCGAGGTGTTGGGGCGTTGGTCGGATCCAGGTTGGTGCCTGATGGATTTGTGTGCACAGGATTGGGGCCGCTGTGCGGCCCATCGCGACAGATAGGACGGCGTACACCGTGCCTTTTGGGAGCGGCCTTGTGTCGCGAAAGGGCTGCAGAGCAGCCCCCTGGGCCATCAGCCGTTACGCACAGCCGTGCGCGGATGACGCTTGCTGCGCACCCCCTGATAAGTCACCGCCAGCAGCACGAACCAGATCGGCGTCACCAGCAACGCCGCGCGGGTATCGTCCTCCAGGCTCAGCAACACCAGGATGAAGGCAAAGAACACCAGGCACACGTAGCACATGAAGCGCCCGCCCGGCATCTTGTACTTTGAAGCCTGGTGCAGCGCCGAGCGGTGCTTGCGGTACTTCAGGTACGACAGCAGGATCAGCGTCCAGACGAACATGAACAACACCGCCGACACTGTGGTGACCAGGGTGAACGCCTCGACCACGTTCGGCACCAGGTAGATCAGCACTGCGCCCAGCAGCAGGCAGATGCAGGAGAAGTACAGGCCGTTGGCAGGCACCGAGCGGCTCGACAGTTTCTCGAATGCCTTGGGTGCGTCACCTTCCTGCGACAGGCCGTACAGCATGCGGCTGGTGGAGAACACGCCGCTGTTGGCCGACGAGGCCGCCGAGGTCAGCACCACGAAGTTGATGATGCTCGCCGCCGCCGGCAGGCCGGCCAGCACGAACAGCTCCACGAACGGGCTCTTGCCCGGTACCACGTCGCGCCATGGGGTCACGGCCATGATCGCGATCAGTGCCAGCACGTAGAACACGATGATCCGCACCGGGATCGAATTGATCGCCCGTGGCAGGGTGCGTTCCGGGTTCTTCGCTTCGGCGGCGGTGGTGCCTACCAACTCGATGCCGACGAAGGCGAACACGGCGATCTGGAAGCCGGCGAAGAAGCCCATCAGGCCGTTGGGGAACATGCCGCCGTCATTCCACAGGTTGGCCAGTTGCGCGGTACGCCCGCTGGGCGAGGTGAAGCCGCTGATGACCATGTACAGACCGGTCGCGACCAGGCCCAGGATGGCGACGATCTTGATCAGGGCGAACCAGAACTCCATTTCACCGAACATCTTCACCGTCACCAGGTTCAGCGACAGCAGCAGCCCTACGCAGGTTAGCGCGGGTATCCACTGCGGCAGTTCGGGGAACCAGAACTGCGTATATGCCGCGATGGCGACCACGTCGGCGATGCCGGTGACCACCCAGCAGAACCAGTAGGTCCAACCGGTGAAGTAGCCCGCCCAGGGGCCGAGCAGGTCGGCGGAAAAATCGATGAACGACTTGTAGTTGAGGTTCGACAGCAACAGTTCGCCCATGGCGCGCATGACGAAAAACAGCATGAAGCCGATGATCATGTAGACGAAGATGATCGACGGCCCGGCCAGGCTGATGGTTTTGCCCGAGCCCATGAACAGGCCGGTACCTATCGCGCCGCCAATGGCGATCAGCTGGATGTGGCGGTTGGTCAGGTTGCGCTGCAGATGCTGTTCATCTGGCGCTGCGGGTGAGGTTTGCGTCATAGGCTGCATTCCCTTGGAAGGTCGGTCGTCTTGTCAGAGGTAGCCGGCTAGGCTAACACGCGCGTTCCAGGTTGGGGCGCGACAGATCGACTCGACTTTTGGGGAGCAGTGTTGTGCCTGTGCCGGCCTCTTCGCGGGTGAGCCCGCTCCCACAGGATTCACAGATTTCGAAAACTGTGATGTACCTGTGGAAGCGGGTTTACCCGCGAAAGGGCCGGCACAGACGAAGCAATGCTCAAGCGCTGGCCAGCACCCGGCCGCGCCTGACCACCAGGCTATCCACCAGCCACATCACCACCATCGACACCCCCACCAGTGGGAACATCAACCCCAGCATCAGCATCACCCCCACCGCCGCCTTCCAGCGTGGCAGGTCATGGCGCAGCGGCGGCACACCCAGCCCGCCGGCCGGCCTGCGCTTCCACCACATCACCAGCCCGCTCACCGAGCCCAGCAAGATCATCAGGCAAACCAGCAGGATGATGATCTGGTTGAACACCCCGAACATCTTGCCTTCATGCAGCATCACGCCCAACTCGGTGGCACGGGCGACCGGGTTGTAGTCCTGCCAACGCACATCGGCCAGGACCTTGCCGGTGTACTGGTCGACATGCAGGGTGGCGTCGTTGCGCGGGTCGTCGGCGAATACGGCAATGGTGAACACACCATCGGCCGTGGTCGGCGCGGTGATGCTGTAACCCGGTTCGACCTGGCGCGCGTTAGCGATGTCTTCGACCTGCTGCAGGCTTATCCGTGGCGCTGCCGGCGCGCTCGACATCGTGTGATGCCCTGCATGTTCGGCGTGTGCGCCGGACTGCGGCATTGGCGTGTTTTCCAGCGCCCAGGGCACGGTCTGGCGGTGCGCGCTGTTGAGTTCACCCGCCTGCTGGTCCGACTTGGGCACGTCGTTCCACATGGCCGCCGGAAAGCGGTTCCACAAGTCGGCGTACTGCTTGCCCCACAGGCCGGTCCAGGTCATGCCGCTGACCAGCATCAGCAACAACAAGGCCGAGCCCCAGAAGCCGGTCACCGCATGCAGGTCGCGCCAGAGCAGTCGGCCGCGGGCAGACAGCCGTGGCCACAGCACGCCAGCGCCATTGCGCCCGCGTGGCCACCACAAGTACAGGCCCGACACCACCAGTACGATGCCCCAGCCCGCAGCCAGTTCCACCAGGCGGTCGCCGACCGTGCCAACCATCAGTTCGCCATGCAGGGCGCGGGCGATGGCCTGCAGGTTCTGCTTGCCATCCTGTTCGCCAAGAACCTTGCCGCTGTAGGGGTCGACGAACACGTTCAGTTCGCGCCCGGCGTCATGCACCACGAACTGCGCGCTGCGTTCGGCATCCAGCGGTGGCAGGTACTGGCCAACGTGGCCCTCGGGATAGGCCTTGCGCACCTCGGCCAGCATCGTGTCCGCGCCCTGTCGGTGGTGGCCGGCTTCGACCACCATCAGCTCGCGGTACAGCAGCGGGTCGAGCTGCGGCTTGAACAGGTAGATGATCCCGGTGATCGCCAGCAGGATCATGAACGGGGCCACGAACAGCCCCGCATAGAAGTGCCAACGCCAGGCCAGGTTGTAGAAGTTGATGCGTGTTCCTCTCATGGGAACCTCCTGTTTGACCAGCAGATGGGCGCGACCTGCGCCGCGCCCGTTGTTGTTGTCAGAAGCTGAAGTCGACCTTGGTCCAGAAGGTCCTGCCTGGCTCGTTGACCGGCTGTGGATCGGTAGCCGGGTAGCCGAACCCGGCGTTCCCGGCCAGGTTCAAGTGCTCGGCGTAGGTCTTGTCGAACAGGTTGTCGACCCCCGCGCTGAGCTTGAGGTGGTTGCTCACCTTGTAGGCGCCATTGAGCGAGAACACGCCGAAGCCGGCACTCTTGTCGTAGTCCTTGCCGACCACGTTGCCCTGGTTCTCGGCGATGCGGTTCTGCGCCGCCACCAGCCGCCACAGTGCGCCGACGCTCCACACATCGCGGCTGTAGGTCAGGCCCAGGCGGCTTTCCAGCGGCGGCATTTGCGGTAGTGCTGTGCCGTCACTGCTGTTCTTGCCCCAGGCGTAGGCCAGCGTTGCGTCGGCCTTCCAGTTTTCCGTCAGCTGGTAGGCCGCGCCCAGTTCGCCGCCCATGATGCGGGCATCGATGTTCTGCGCCTGCGAGGTGCTCATGCCCATCATGCCGGTGCGGTAGTCGAACAGGATGTAATCCCGGATCTGCCCGACATAGCCCGAGGCCCAGGCTTCCAGGCGCTCGGTGCGGTACTGGATGCCGAAGTCCAGCTGGGTGGTCTTCTCTGGCTTGATGCCGTCGAAGGCGTTGGCCGCACCGGGTGGCGCCAGCTTGGGCGAGAACAGCTCCCAGTAGTCGGGGAAACGTTGGGCATGGCCGAGGCCGATATAGGTGGTGGCCGGAATGGCCGCCAGGTCGTGCTCGTAGCGGATGAAGCCGCTGGGCAGAGTGTCGGCGCGGGTGTCGCCTTCGGTGGCGCTGCCCTGGCGGAAGTCACGGGCCGAAGCACGGTCCAGCCGGGCACCGCTGATCAACCGGTCCTCGCCGCTGACGTACCAGGTCAGCTCGCCAAAGGCACCATAGTTGTGGAAGTCGGCATCCTTGGTCCAGGCCTTGCCCTTGTGCGCGTCCACGCCCATGCCGCCGCGCTTGCGATGTTCGTTGGTCTGCGCGTCGATGCCACTGATCAGTTGCACATCGGCCCAGCGCCAGGTGGCCTTGATGCGGGCGCCCATGGTGCGGCGGTCGACGTTGCTGACCATCGGCATGCCCATCATGCCGCTGCCCGAAGGCGTGCGCAGGCTGTAGTTGTCCATCACGTGGTCGGCGTAGTTGTAGTAGACCTGCGCCTCGACCTTGTCGAGCACCTCGCCAAGGTTGGACTTTTCGAAGCGCAGGCCCAGGCTTTCGCGCTTGAACTGCGAGCCATCCATGCCGCGCCCGGCATAGCGGGCCTCGCCATCGCCCTTGCCGGCGGTGAGCTCGAGCAAGGTGTCCTGGTCCGGGGTCCAACCGAGGGCGACATCGCCGTTCCATTTGTCCCAGCGTGACGGCACGGTGTTGTCATCGCCGTCGTGGTAGTCGTCCGAGCGCGACTGGTTGCCGACGAAGCGGGCGTAGGCCTGGTCGTTGCCGGCGGCGGTGTCCAGCACCTTGTCGAAGCGGCCGTTGGAGCCGGCCAGCAGGCTGGCATTGACCCGGCTGCCGAGGGTGCCGAACTTCTCCGGCTCGCGCTCGAAGAGGATGGTGCCTGCCGAGCCGCCCGGGCCCCAGATCACGCTTTGCGGGCCTTTGATGACGGTCAGGCGGTCATAGGTTTCTGGCGAAATGTACGAGGTGGGGGCGTCCATGCGGTTGGGGCAGGCGCCCAGCATCAGGCCGCCATTGGTGAGAATGTTCAGGCGCGAGCCGAACATGCCGCGCAGTACCGGGTCGCCGTTGGTGCCGCCGGCGCGGATGGCCGAGAAGCCGGGGATGGTCTTCAGGTAGTCGGCGCCGTCGCTGGCCGGCACCGGCTGGCGCGGGTCCTTCGGGTTGGTGACCACGGTCAGCGGCGAGCTCGGGGCCACGGCGGTGATCACCGTCGGGCTCAGCTCGGGGGCGTCGTGTGCATGGCCTTCATGGCCAGGGCCGGCGGCCAGGGCCACGGGCGCAAGCAGCGAGCCGCACACGGCGGCGATGGTCCCACGCAGGGACAAGGCAAAAACAGGGGTGCAGCCGTACATAATGATTCCAGTCGATCAGTCATGAGTCAGCGCGAAGCCTCCTGGCTTCGTGCGCAAAAAATGTAGGTTCAGACGTTGATCGAGGAAGGTGGGGCGCGGCTGCGCGCACCAGGGAATACAGCCTGCCGGGCATGGCCCTGGTGCGTGGGTGCGAACAGGTGAGTGGTGGGTACGACGCTGCCTGCGCTGAGCGGGCTGAGGGCCTGAGGCAGGGCCGGGCAGTTGAACAACAGGCTGCAGTAACCGCACTTTTCCCACATCACATGCAGCTGGCCATCGCCAGCCTGGCCGTGATGGGTGTCGCCGCCATGCTGATGTGCGGTCGCCATCGGCATGTCCATCGGCATGCTCATGCCGGCGTGGTGGTCCATCGGCATCGACTGGGAAATCAGCGGGCCGATGAAGATCATCCACATGGCGAACAGGCTCAGCCATCCGCCACCGGCGCGCCTGCGGTCAGGGCGGGTGGTACGGCTGATGCTGTTGCGTGGCAGGCTCATGACGAGTGCCTTTCAGCGGGTGATCAGTGCGCGTGTTCGTGGGCTTGCGGCTGGTCCGTTGGCGCCTGCTTCTGCACGGCCACATCGACGGTGATATCGCCGGCCTTTTCGAAGTGCAGGGTCAACGGGAAGCGCTTGCCGTCGCTGAGCAGGCTGCGGTCCTTGGGCTGCATCAGCATCACATGGTAGGCGCTGGGGGCGAAGGTCAGGTCCTTGCCTGCGGGCACCAGCACGCTGGGCACCTGCTGCATCTTCATGGCACCGCTGGCGCCCATGGCATGCTCGTGCAGTTGTGCGTCATCGCTGATGGGGCTGTCGACACCGAGCAGGCGGTCGTCGGCCTGGCCATTGTTGTGCACCACGAAATACGCCGCGACGTTGGGGGCATTGGGGGGCAGCTGCAGTGACCAGGGGTGGGCGATGTGCAGGTCACCCACGCTGTATTCGTGGGCATTGGCAAAGGCGCCGGGCAGCAGCAGGGCGGCCATGACGAGGGCGTGCTTGAGCATGGTGAATCTCCGTTTCTGTTCAGGTTCAGGCAGACAGCGTGATGAACTCAGGCCAGCGGAGAGGCACGGGGGTTGAGCGCCGGCCAGAGTTGGCGAGGCGTGGCGTGGTAGTCGGCGGGTGGCGGCAGCAGCCCGGCGAGCAGTATCGGCGGGTTGTGCAGCTGCGGCGGGTAGCCGGGCAGGGCCAGCAGTGGCGCGGCACCGGTGCAGCACCAGCAATTCATCATGCTGGCGCTGTCGTCGCTTTGCGGGCCGAGGTCGATCTTGGCCAGGGCCTGGACGTCGACCTTGGCCTTGTTGGCCATGCTGGAACAGAAGGCCCCCCACAGCAGCTGCTCGGCCGGGCCCTTGGGCGCGGCAGAAGACAGCGGCATGGCCAGCAGGTTGAACAGCACTGCAAGGCAGGCTATCCAGGCGATGTGCCGACGTGGGGGCATGGAGAGATCCGGTCAGGAATCGTGGTGGGTATTGTAAGGCGGAGTATAGGTAAAAATGGCGGGGTGCGGTGAAGTGACGCAGGCCAGGTGGCTTCGGGGTCTGCTGTGCAGCCCATCGCGACACAAGGCCGCTCCTACAAGGGATCGCATCATGGCCAGACATGCACGGTTCTTGTAGGAGCGGCCTTGTGTCGCGATGGGGCGCAAAGCGCCCCCAGCATTATCAAGCCTTGCCACGCCCCATCAGCCCGCGGACGGTCTCCTGCAGGTCCGCCGGCAGCACCACCACCTTGGCATTGCTGCTGCCCGCCAGGTTCTCCATCGCCCCCACATAGCGCTCGCCCAGCAGGTACATCGCCGGCACGGTCTCGTTGCCTACCGCGTCCTTTACCAGCGAAATCGCCCGTGCCGAGGCCTCGGCCAGGCTGATCTGCGCTTCGGCATCCAGCCTGGCAGCCTGCAAGCGTGCTTCTGCTTCCAGGATTGCCGCCTGCTTGGCCCCTTCGGCACGGGTCACGTCGGCCTTGCGCTCGCGCTCGGCAGCCGCCTGGCGCTCCATGGCCAGTTGCATGTTCTCCGAGGGCTTGATGTCCTGGATCTCCACCGAGCGCACGGTCACGCCCCAGTCTTCGGTCTGCTCGGACATCGCCTCGCGCAGGCGCGCCTTGATCTGCTCGCGGCTGGACAGCGCTTCGTCCAGGTCCATGGCCCCGACAATGGCGCGCAGCGAGGTCATGGTCAGGCTGGTGACGGCGAACGAGAAGTCCTGTACGCCATAGGCGGCCTTCTGCGGGTCGACCACCTTGGCGAAGCACAAGGCATTGGCGACGATTACCGCGTTGTCCCTGGTGATGATTTCCTGCTGCTGCACATCGAGGATGATGTCCTTGGTCGGCAGGCGGTAGGCGACCACATCCATGTAGGGGATGACGATGTTCAGGCCGGGCTTGAGCGTGCTCTGGTAGCGGCCCAGGCGCTCGACGACCCATTCCTCGCCCTGGGGCACGATGCGCACCCCCTTGAACACGGTGATCAGGACGAACAGGGCGATGGCGATGACGACGATGAGGCTGGTCATGATGCGAAATTCCTTTTAGTGCGGATTCAGGCCCGAATGACCCGGGCAGTGTTCCCTTCGATGGCGGTCAGGCGTACCCGCTCGCCGGCAGCGATCTCGCTGTTGGCGATGCAGACCCATTCCTCGTTGCCGAGGATCGGCTTCTGGAAGCGCACGCGGCCTTTCTGGAACTCCGATACACCAGCAGTCAGCAGCCCCACTTCGCCGATCACGCTTTCGGCGGTCCAGCGCACGTCTGGTTGCTTGCGCCGGAACAGCTTGAACCACAGTGCAGTGGTGACTGACGACATCAGCACCCACAGCAGTACCTGCATATCCAGTTGCAGGCTGGGGGCGGCCAGCGAAATGAGTGATACCAGCACGGCGCCGATGCCGAACCAGAGGATGAAGAACGTCGGCAGGACCAGTTCGAGCAGCATCAGCGCGATGCCGAACACCAGCCAGATCCACCATTGCATTTCCATATGTATAGCGCCTTCCGGGGGGAGTGCCGAGTTTAAGGTAGCAGGGCGGCACAGGGCCACTTCATGGTTTGAAAGAAAAGTCCGAAATGGCTGTAGGAGCAGCTCCCTTGCGCAAATGTATGAAAATTGCCGCGTTCCCTGTGGGAGCGGGTTCACCCGCGAACACCGGCGAAGCCGGTGCCATGCACCGCGTTGATTCTTCGCGGGTGAACCCGCTCCCACCTTACTCGCGCAGGTCGAGCGCTGCAGTCAGATCAGGCAGTGAGTCGAAAGCCCGGTCCACCTCCGGCAACGGCGGGCGCTTGAGGATCAGCACCGGCACGCCCAGCTCCCGCGCCACCTCCAGCTTCGGTTCGGTCGCCACGCTGCCACTGTTCTTGCTTATCAGCACATCGATCTTGCGGCGCAGGAACAATGCCCGCTCATCCTCTATATGGAATGGCCCCCGCGCACCAATCACTTCGCAGCGATCGTTGCCAGGGCACGCCTCCAGCGCCCGCAAGGTCCAGAATTGCTCTGGCGGTATCTCGTCCAGATGTTGCAGCGGTTCACGCCCCAGCGTGAACAATGGCCTGCGAAACGGCTTGAGTGCCCCGATCAAACCTGCCCAGTCCTCGACCTCGCGCCAGTCGTCCCCGGCTTGTGCCTGCCAGGCCGGGCGGCGCAAGGCCCAGCACGGGATACCGGCCATGCGCGCGGCGTTGGCAGCATTGCTGCTGATTTGCGCGGCATAGGGATGGGTGGCATCGATAAGCAACGTGATGCCAGCCTCGCGCAGGTAGTTGGCCAACCCTTCGGCGCCACCAAAGCCGCCGACCCGAACCTGGCATTGCAGGTCCTGCGGCACCCGGCCGATGCCCGCCAGGCTGTAGACGTGCTGCGGGCCCAGACGGCGAGCGATGGCCAGGGCTTCAGTGACGCCGCCCAGCAGCAGGATGCGCCCGTTCATTGCACACCCGCCCGGCCGACGATGCCGCCCTGGCGGTCGATGGCGAACACCTCCACCTGTACCTGCGCCGGCACCACGCTGCGAGCGAAGGCCAGGGCGTGGGCGCACACCGCGTCACCCAAGTGGATACCGGCGGCATGGGCCAGTGCCAGGGCCTGCTGGCTGGTGTTGGCGGCAATGATCGATGCCTGCAGCGCCTCGTCGGCGCCGATGTCCGCCGCCCAGTCGGCCAGTTGTGGCAGGTCGATGCTGGAGTGGCGGCTGTGCAGGTCCATGTGTCCGGCAGCCAGTTTGCTGATCTTGCCGAAGCCGCCGCAAAGGGTCAGGCGTGGCACCGGCACCTTGCGCAGGTGCTTGAGCACTGCACCGACGAAGTCGCCCATTTCGATCAGGGCTATCTCCGGCAGGCCATAGACGCGGCGCATGGTGTCTTCGCTGGCGTTGCCGGTACAGGCGGCGATATGTGTGTAGCCGTTGGTGTGGGCGACGTCGATGCCTTGGTGGATCGAGGCGATGTAGGCCGCGCAGGAAAACGGCCGCACGATGCCGCTGGTGCCGAGGATCGACAGCCCGCCGAGGATGCCCAGGCGCGGGTTCATGGTCTTCAGGGCCAGTTGCTCGCCGCCCTGCACATTGACCGTGACCTCGAAGCCGCCGGGGTAGCTGCATTCGTCCGCCAGGCGTTGCAGGTGTTCACTGATCATGCGCCGCGGCACCGGGTTGATGGCTGGCTCACCCACCGCCAGCACCAGCCCCGGGCGGGTCACGGTGCCGACGCCAGTACCGGCGACAAAACGGATGCCCGGTTCGGCCAACAGGCGCACCTGGCTGTAGAGCAGGGCGCCGTGGGTCACGTCCGGGTCGTCGCCGGCGTCCTTGAGCGTGCCCGCTTCGGCACCTTGGTTGGTGAGACGGCAGAACTCCAGGCGCATCTGCACCACCTTGCCCTTGGGCAGGGTGATGCTGACGGCATCGCTGCTCTCGCCGAGCAGCAGCAAGCGTGCTGCCGCCAGGCTGGTGGCAGTGGCGCAACTGCCGGTGGTCAGGCCGCTGCGCAATGGGGCGGGCTGTTCGCGGGTTTCTTCACGCATGGGCGGGTTTCACCACATCCAGCAAGGTAATCGGCAGCGCCTGGCGCCAAGTGTCGAACGCGCCCAGTGGCTGGGCATGGGCGACATGGATGCGAGTCAGCTCGCCGCCGTGGCGCTCACGGAAATGGGCCAGGGCCAGCTCGCTTTGCAGGGTCACGGCGTTGGCTACCAGCCGGCCACCCGGGCGCAGGTTTGCCCAGCACAGGTCGAGCACACCTTCGCGGGTGACGCCGCCACCGATGAAGACAGCATCCGGTTGCTCCAGGCCTTCCAGCGCTGCCGGGGCCTTGCCGCGGACCAGTTGCAGGCCGGGTACACCCAGCGCATCGCGGTTGTGTTCGATGAAACCCTGGCGGCCTTCGTCGGCCTCGATGGCCAGGGCGCGGCAGGCCGGATGGGCGCGCATCCATTCGATGCCGATCGAGCCGCAGCCGGCGCCCACATCCCACAGCAGCTCGCCGGGCTGCGGTGCCAGGCGGGCCAGGGTGATGGCACGGACATCGCGTTTGGTCAGCTGGCCGTCATGCCGGAAGGCGCTGTCCGGCAGCCCGGCCAGCCGGTGCAGGCGCGGGGCCTCGGGCGTGGCCAGGCACTCGATGGCTACCAGGTTGAGCGCGGCGACGTCGCTGTGCGGCCAGTCCTGGGCGGTGCCGGCCAACTCACGTTCGTCCACGCCACCCAAGTGTTCGAAGACCCGCAGGCGGCTTGGCCCGAAGCCCCGCTCGCGCAGTTGCGTGGCAATTGCTGCCGGGCTGTCGCCGTCGTTGCTCAGCACCAGCAGGCGCAAGCCGCTGTGCAGGTGGGCATTGAGCGCTGCCAGGGGCCGAGCGACCAGCGATACCACCTGCACATCCTGCAGCGACCAGCCCAGGCGGGCGGCAGCCAGGGCACAGGAGGAGGGCATCGACAGCACGCGCATTTCAGCGGCGGGCAGTTGGCGCGCCAGGCTGGCGCCCACGCCGTAGAACATCGGGTCGCCGCTGGCCAGTACGCACACCGGCTCGCCGCGCAGGGCCAGTACCGGGGCCAGCGAGAACGGGCTTGGCCAGCCCAGCCGTTCGCCGGCCACGCAGCGTGGCAGCAAGGCCAGCTGGCGCGGGCTGCCGAAGATCCGCGCAGCGCCCAGCAGCGCGCGCCGGGCCTGCTTGCCCAGGCCGCTGAAGCCGTCTTCGCCGATACCTACTACTGTCAGCCAGGGTGCCATGTATTTCATTCCGCCATTTTTGGGGCCGCTGCGCGCCCCTTCGCGGGCTCGCCCGCTCCCACCGGTGCAGCGCAGCCGTTGAGGGCAGCGGCGGTCCTGTGGGAGCGGGCATGCCCGCGAAGAAGGCGCCGCGGTCCTGGATTTCCACTCGATCGTCGATGATGCTCGACCACCGGCTTTTCATGCCGCCGGACAAAGCAGGCATAATACCGCGCCTTCTACACTCAAGCGCATTTTCACAGATTGCCGGACGCCCCATTGACCCAGGCCAATGCCCCCCATGTATCGCCCCGCCCCTCGGCCTGCCCGGGGTTGTGGCGTATCGTCAGTGCCCGTGATGGCGGCATCTGCCGCATCAAGCTGCCGGGCGGCCTGCTGCTGGCCGACCAGGCCGATGCGGTGGCGGCGGCTGCCGAGCGTTTCGCCGGTGGCGTGATCGAAGCCACCAACCGCGGCAACCTGCAGATTCGCGGCATCGGCAGCGAGCATCGCGGCCTGGTCGAGACACTGCTCGCTGCTGGCCTGGGGCCACGTGATGCCGCCGGGGACGATGTGCGCAACCTGATGCTCAGCCCGCTGGCCGGGCATGACCCGGCGATGCTGCTGGACGCTCGGCCGCTGGCAGGGCAGATCCTCGACCTGCTGGAAGGCACCCCGCGTTTTCACCAGTTGTCGGCCAAGTTCGCCGTGCAGCTGGATGCCGGCGAAAACCTGGCCATGCTCGAACACCCCCATGACCTGTGGCTGTCGGCCCTGCGCCTGGAGCAGCAGACCTGGCTGGCGTTTGGCCTGGCGGGTTGCCCGGCAGACGGCAAGGTGCTCGGCGCGGTGCCGGCGGAACAAGGCCTTGCACTGGTGTGTGCGGTGCTGGAGCGTTTCCTCGACCTGGCGACCCCGGTACAGTCGCGCATGCGCCAGTTGCTCGAGGTGTGTTCGGCAACCGATTTCATCGACGGGCTTGGCCTGGCCGTCCGCCGCGATGCCGCCGTGCTCGCATGGCGGCGTGAACCGCGCAGCGTCTCGTGGCTGGGCGTTCTGCCGCAGGCGCAGGGCCTCGCCTTTGGCGTTGCCCCGCCGCAGGGGCGCCTGACCCCGGCCATGCTGCGTGGTGCTGCGCGCGTTGCCGGTGAACATGGCGATGGCAGCCTTCGCCTGAGCCCCTGGCAAAGCCTGGTGCTGACCAACCTGCAAGCGCAACACATCGACCACGCCCAGGCCGAGTTGTCCGCCTTGGGCCTGCTGTGCCACGACCATGAGCCGCTGGCACGCATAAGCGCCTGTACCGGCGCCAGTGGCTGTGCCAAGGCCCTGGGCGAGACCAAGGCCGACGCCGTCACCCTGGCGGCACTGCTCGGCCCTGGCTTGCCCGGCAGCGTGCACTTGTCCGGTTGCCCCCGATCCTGCGCCGTGGCCCATGTTGCCCCGGCCACCCTGCTGGCCCGCGCGCCGGGCCGTTACGACCTGTACCTGCGTGATGCACGCCAGCCGGGCTTCGGCGCCCTGCGCGCCACCGACCTTACCTTGAATGAAGCAGGCGCCATGCTCGACCTGCCGACGGAGCACCTTGATGATTGACTACATCCGCGATGGTCAGGAGATCTATCGCAACTCCTTCCGGATCATCCGCGAAGAAGCCCGACTCGAGCGGATCCCCGCAGACCTCGAAAAGCTCGCCGTGCGCGTGATCCACGCCTGTGGCATGGTTGACGCCATCGACGGCCTGCAGTTCTCCGAAGGTGCCGGCCGGGCCGGGCGCGAGGCGTTGCTGAACGGCGCGCCGATCCTGTGCGACGCGCACATGGTCGCCGAAGGCATCACCCGCGCCCGCCTGCCCGCCGACAACAAGGTCATCTGCACCCTGCGCGACCCGAGCGTACCGGGCCTGGCGAAAGACGCCGGCAACACCCGTTCCGCCGTGGCCCTGGAGCTGTGGCGACCGCATCTGGAAGGCAGTGTGGTGGTGATCGGCAACGCGCCTACCGCACTGTTCTACCTGCTGGAAATGCTCGACGCCGGCGCCCCCAAGCCGGCGTTGATCCTCGGCTTCCCGGTCGGTTTCGTCGGTGCCGCCGAGTCCAAGGCGATGCTCGCCGCCGACAGCCGTGGCGTGCCGTTCGTGATCATGCAGGGCCGCCTGGGCGGCAGCGCGATGGCCGCCGCCGCGGTCAACGCCCTGGCCACGGAGGTGGAATGATGGCGCCGCGTGGACGTCTGCTCGGCCTGGGCGTAGGCCCTGGCGACCCTGAACTGATTACCCTCAAGGCCCTGCGCCTGCTGCGTGAAGCGCCCGTGGTTGGCTACTTCGTGGCCAAGGGCAAGCGCGGTAACGCCTTCGGCATCATCGAGGCGCACCTGCAGCCCGAGCAGACCTTGCTGCCGCTGGTCTACCCGGTAACCACCGAAGCGCTGCCGGCGCCGCTGTCCTATGAGCAGGTAATCAGCGACTTCTACGACGAGGCCAGCGTGCAGGTAGCCGAGCACCTGGATGCCGGCCGCGACGTGGCGGTTATCTGCGAAGGCGACCCGTTCTTTTACGGTTCCTACATGTACCTGCACGACCGACTGGCGCAGCGCTACGAGGCCGAAGTGATCCCGGGCGTCTGCTCGATGCTCGGTGGCGCCTCGGTACTGGGCGCGCCGTTGGTATACCGCAACCAGAGCCTGTCGGTGCTGTCTGGCGTGTTGCCGGCCGAAGAGCTCAAGCGTCGCCTGGCCGACGCCGACGCGGCGGTGATCATGAAACTTGGCCGCAACTTCCCCAAGGTGCGCGAAGTGCTGGCCGAACTGAGCCTGGACGGGCGCGCGCTGTATGTGGAGCGGGCGACCATGGCCAACCAGAAGATCGTGCCGCTGGGCCAGGTCGACCCACAGTCCTCACCGTACTTCTCGCTGATCATCGTACCGGGTGAAAAATGGCAGGGCTGAACATGCACCAGGCACCGGCGATCGTCATTCTTGGCCAGGGCAGCCTGGCCACGGCGCAGCGTATCCAGCAGTGTTATCCACAAGCGTCGATCCATGGGCTGGAAGGCCGGGTCGAGGGTGCCGACCTTTGCTACACCGCATTCGGCGATACCCTGCGCGAGCTGTACCAGCAGAACACACCGATCATCGCCCTGTGCGCGGCGGGTATCGTCATCCGCAGCCTGGCCAGCCTGCTCAGCGAGAAAGGTGTCGAGCCACCGGTACTGGCCGTGGCCGAAGACGGCAGTGCCGTGGTGCCGTTGCTCGGTGGCCTTGGCGGTGTGAACGTGATCGCGCGCCAGATCGCTGAAGCATTGGGTGTTGCTGCGGCGATCACCACCAGCGGCGAGCTGCGTTTCGGCACCTGTCTGCTGAACCCGCCGCAAGGCTATGCGTTGGGGGATATCGAACAAGGCAAGCGCTTCGTCTCCGACCTGCTGGCTGGCGAGGCGGTGCGCATCGAAGGTGACGCGCCGTGGCTGCAGCAGGCGCAGTTGCCTGCCAGCGAGGCTGCCCGGCGTACCATCCATGTGGGGCACCAGGCCCGCCCGGCCAGTCGCGACGAGCTGCTGATCCACCCGCGTTCGGTGGTAGTGGGTGTTGCCGGCGGCAGCCTGGCCAGTATCCGTGCGGCATTGCAGCAGGCCGGCATCGCCGAGCCCGCAGTGGCCTGCCTGCTGGCCGACGAGCAAGCCATGGCCGATGGCGCCCTGCACGAAGCGGCACAGGCCCTGGGTGTCCCCTTGCGCTTTGCCGGCAAGATGCATGATGTGGCGGGCATGGTTGCTGCGGCATTGCCCGCTGCGCAACTGATCGAGGTGGCAGATATAGTCATCGCGGTGGCGCCTGCCCCGGTCGAGGTGATGCAGGTTGGCCGTCGTCGGGGTCGCCTGGCGGTCATTGGCCTGGGGCCGGGTGCAGCCGAGCTGATGGTGCCGGCGGTCAAGGCCGAACTGGCGCGGGCCGAGGATGTGCTCGGTTACGAAACCTACGTGCGCATGGCCGGTCCGTTCCGTGACGACCAGGTGCTGCACTGCACCGATAACCGTGAAGAGATGCAGCGTGCCCGGCACGCTTTCGAACTGGCGGCCCAAGGGCGTTCGGTGGTGGTGGTTTCGTCTGGCGACCCAGGCGTGTTCGCCATGGCTGCTGCGGTGCTCGAAGCGTTGCACGAGTCGAGCGACCCCGCTTGGCATCGCGTCGATCTCGAGATACTGCCGGGGGTGTCGGCTTCGCTCGCGACGGCCGCGCAGGCAGGCGCGCCGCTGGGGCATGACTTCTGCGTGATGTCGCTGTCGGACAACCTCAAGCCTTGGTCGATCATTGAAAAGCGCCTGGACCTGGCGGCCCAGGCCGACCTGGTGCTGGCGTTCTACAACCCGATTTCCAAGGCCAGGCCACACCAGCTTGGGGTGGCGCTGGAGGTCGTGCGTCGGCACCGCGAGGGGAACACGCCTGTAGTCCTTGGCCGAGATATCGGTAGGCCGGGGCAGACGCTGAATGTCGTCACATTGGCCGAGCTGCTGCCGGAAATGGTCGACATGCGCACCATGGTGCTGGTGGGCTCCTCGACAACCTGCGTGTTTCCTCGCCTGTCGGGTGGAGTGTGGGCCTACACGCCACGTTGGTATCCCTCGGCCTCCTGAATACGTCGGAAACCCTTCAGCGCGTTGCGTATCGCCCGCGCTGGCTAAGGTGGCTGCCCCTGACTCATGGGGCAACCACCAAGGAGTTTCCAGATGTCCGAAGCAACCCAAGGCACCACCACCAACGACTCCGCCATCCTGGTCGAAGGCAACCTGCTCGCCTGCGGCGCTGGCATGTCTGCGCAAAACCGTCACGATGTGAAAAATGCCTTCCACTTTGCCACGCTGGTGGCCGACAAAGCCTTTGACGCCGAAAAACAGAGCAGGCAGTGGTACGACAAATTCGTCGATGTCATGCGTGATCTCGGCTTTACCATCCCGCGTCGCAGCTTCGAGCTGGAAACTTCGGCCGAGCTGTCTGTCACCGTAGGCGCCGTCGCTATCCGTGCGATAGGGGCTGCCGGCAATGCCATGCTGGGTGGCACGGTGCTGGCTGACCTGGCGAAGAGCGCTTTCGACAAACTGAGCACCGTCAAGAACGACGCCAAGGTGCTCGACCACAAGCGCAAGAACAAGGCCAGGGGCATGGTCGGGCTGGCCGCGTGCATCGAAACCGCAAACAACGATGTGGTGATGGTGGTGAGCTGCATTCAGGCCGGCGCTCCGAAACTGGATGACGATTTGCTGGGCATCCAATGGAAGCTGGACAAGACGCAGTATTACGCCGGTACGGCGGTGCTCACGCTCAATACCTTCGTCTACGACAAAATCCGCGAAACCGTGGAAAACAAACTCGGCGTGCGCAGCGTCGAGAACGTTCTCCAGTACGACATCTGAGTGCAAGGCGGCGTTGGCGCAACGCCGCCTTTTCGACTCCTTGTGACGAGGCAACGCAATGGATAAAAAAGTTGAACAACTGATGTTGATTGGCGGAACGGCGTTGCTGTATCCCGCGGGAACCGGCCCGATTCAACGTCAGGCCGCCTTCGACTCGATACTTTACGCGCAGTTGTTGGCCAACAAGAACGCTGGGTCACGCTTTGAAAACTACGAAGGCTGGTACGCCGCCTACCGAGATGCATACCGCCAACTGGGCTGGATCAAGCTGGCCAGCACGCATGATCTCAAACAGTTGGGGCAACCCGCGCGTAGCGCGCAGGCTCAGCCACTTGAGGCGTGGCTGAAAATACGCTCGATCCGCCACGAGGCCGTGCTGGCCGCGGTAAAGGCGGGCCTGGAACGATCAGCAGCAGGTTGTTGCCATTTGCTGAAATTCAGCGCGCAGGACCAGGCGCAGCGTTCGCAGTTGGTGATCGAGCTTGGCCTGCTCAAGCCAGGACCGGCCCTCGAGCTTTGCAGCATTACCTTGCAAATCGACAAGCCGATGTCGGGCGTCTCGCTGGATGGATTGCTAAGCGAACAATTGCTTCAGGGGGAAGCCGAGTTCAATGCAGTTTCTATGTTGCTGGATAACGGGCGCTTCCAACACCAGCGTGACGAACTGCAGGCATTGATGAAACTGAAGGATGCCCAGGGTGACTACCGATTCGATCCTCATGCGCCAGCAACAGGAGCACATCATGAGTGACGCCACGTCTGCCGTGATCGGTGCAGGAATTGTCTCGTTCCTGCCGGGTATTTCCGCAGCGCAGAAAACCAAGGTGAAACTGGCCCTGGCGATGGCCGAGCGCGCGACCGAGACGGCGTGCAGGGAAGGGCTGGTCAAGGACTGGTTTGCCTATTACCGCAACCAGCTCAAGTACATGGGCTGGGACGCCGTGTCTGCCGAGCAGCTTCATTGGCCCGACCAGCGCCGCGCCCGGCAGGCCGATCAGGTACTGGAAACCATTGCGGTAACCGCCGGCGAACATTTTGCCTCGGCCATTGGCATCTCCATGCAGAAGCTGCTGGCCAACCCGTCGGTTCTGCAGGAGCTTGAGCGGCGCGCCTATGAACGCCAGCACTTCCAGTTGTTGCCGTGTGCGCCGGCCGGTGCCAATCGTGTGGATATGGTGCTTTACCATGAGACCGACACGCGCTCGGCCTTCGGCGCGGGCTTCATCAGCCACAAGCGCAGCTACCGGAACGTGCGTGCGGAGTTGATACGTTTCAACCTGCTGGCTTTCGAGCACAGCTTCTTGCCCAAGGTGCAGGACCGGGTGGTGCAGGTGTCCATGCAGCGTGTTCTGGATTACGCCCTCTAGGAGGTCAGGTAGCCCTTGATTCCGGTGAAGATGATCTGCGCCGCCAGGGCGCAGACGAACAGCCCCATCAGGCGGCTGACGATCTGCAGGCCCTGGTCGCCTAGGATGCGCTCGATACGGTGTGACAGGTACAGCACCAGGCCGACGGTGAAGCTGGCCAGGGCTATGCTGATGATGGCCAACAGCTTGTCGTCCCAATGCGGGTGGCCGACGCCCATTACCAGCAGTGCACCGATGGTGCCGGGGCCAACGGTGAGCGGGATGGTCAGCGGTACGATGGTGACGTCCTGCTGCACGTTGTCGGCCTGTACTGCGGACTTGCCTTGAGCCATGCCCAGTGCCGAAATGAACAGCACGCTGCCCGCGCCGATGCGGAAAGCGTCGGCGGTGATGCCGAAGATGCCGAAGATCGCCCGCCCGAACAGGTACAGCAGGACACTGGCGACGAGCGCGGCAATAGCCACCTTCCATGCCAGCTGCTTGCGCTCTTTGCTGGAGTGGCCGCGGGTCAGGCTGATGAAGCACGACAGCACGAAGAACGGGCTGTAGAGCACGAGCATTTTCAGGTAGACGCTGAACAACTCATGGAGCATGGGGGCTGGTCCAGGCAGTTATGGCTGGGCAGAGTTTATCAGCAGATTCTGTTAATAGCCTGTGCCGGCCTCTTCGCGGGTGAACCCGCTCCCACAGGTACTGCACAAGGCCTGAAGGCAATGCTATCCCTGTGGGAGCGGGTTTACCCGCGAAGAGGACGGCACAGGCGCCTGAGATCAGGAACTATGCACCGGATCCACCTTGGCTTCCCGCTGATTGGCCCAGTACTGGATCAGCTCTCGCAACTGTGACAATTCCACCGGCTTGGCCATGTGCCCGTCCATGCCCGCCAGGCGGGCGCGTTCCTTGTGTTCAGCAAGTATGTGCGCGGTCAGCGCCACCACCGGGGTGCGCTGGCGCTGGTTGGCGGCTTCCCAGGCGCGCAGTTGCTGGGTGGCCGAGAAACCGTCCAGTATCGGCATCTCGCAGTCCATCAGCACCAGGTCATAGTGCTGCGCCTTCATCGCCTGCAAGGCCTCTTCGCCATTGCTGGCGGTGTCGGGCTCAAGGTTGAGCTTGCCGAGCATGCCGCGGATCACCTTGGTCGAAATGCTGTTGTCCTCGGCGACCAGCACGCGGAAGTCGCCGGGCAGGTCCAGTGCCTGGGGGCTGCCGGGCAAACTGGGCGGTACGGCTTGCTCGCGGCCGCGTTGGGCCAGCTCTTCGGCCAGGGTGGTTTTCAGCGTGTAGCCGGCCACCGGCTTGGCGAGGATCCGCTTGACCCCGGCGTTGCGCGCAATGACCTTGCTCGGCGCATTGCTGATGCCGGTAAGCATCACCACCAGGATGTCGTGGTTCAGGCTCGGGTCTTCCTTGATCTTGGCGGCCAGCTGCATGCCGGTCATGCCTGGCATGTTCTGGTCCAGCAGCACGGCATCGAAGTAGTCGCGCAGATGAGCCTTGGTGCGCAGCAGGGCCAAGGCTTCCTTGCCCGACGGGACTGCGCTGACGTTCATGCCCCAGGCGCTGCACTGCTGTACCAGCACCTTGCGGCAGGTGTCGTTGTCGTCCACCACCAGCACGCGGGCATCGCGCAGCGGGCTGTCGAGGTCTGCCGGTGGCTGTTCCAGGCGCGAAGGGTCCAGTGGCAGGGTCAGCCACAGGGTGTTGCCCATGCCGGTGCTGCTCTTGATACCGAACTCACCCTGCATCAGGCCGATCAACTGCTTGGCGATGACCAGCCCCAGGTGGCCGCCCAGCTTGTTGCTGGAGAGGAAGTGATGGCTGTGCAACTCGGCCTGCAGCAGGGCTTCGCGGTCAGCGGCAGGCAACGGTTCGCCGCTGTCCTGCACGGCGATGCGCAGGCGCGGTACCTCGCCGCGCTGGTCCAACGCCACTACCAGCAGGATCTCGCCCTGGCTGGTGTTTTTCAGGGCATTCTCCAGCAGGCTCGACAAGGCCTGGCGCAGGCGCGTCGGGTCGCCGCTGATCACCCGTGGTACCTGCGGCTGGGTGAAGCTGATCAGTTCGATGTTCTGTTGTTCGGCCTTGGCGCGGAAGATGTTCAGGCAATCCTCGATCAGGGCGTTGAGGTCGAACTGCACATCATCGAGTTCGATCTGCCGGGATTCCAGCTTGGAAATGTCGAGAATCTCGTTGATCAGCGTGAGCAGTTCGTTGCCGGCGCTGTGAATGGTCTGCACGTAGTCGCGCTGCTTGACCGACAGCGGCGTGCCAAGCAGCAGTTCGGTCATGCCCAGCACACCGTTCATGGGGGTGCGGATTTCGTGGCTGATCTTGGCCAGGAACTCGGCCTTGGCGTTGATCTCGGCATCGCTGGCGGCCAGGGCGCGGCTGGCGCTGAAGCGCTCCTCGCTCATGCGTCGCAGGCGTTCGCTGACTGCCAGGTTGAGCAGCAGGCCGCTGGCCACGGTCAGGCCCAGCAGGATGCACAGCAGCCAGGGTGTCGAGGTACGAGTCAGGCCCAGCAGCGCCGGCAGCAGCACCAGGCCACCGAGGTTGAACACCACCATGGCCAGGCTGAACAGGCGTGCTGGCGCATAGCCCTTGTACCAGTGGTAGCTGCTGACCAGCAGCATGCTCACGCTGCCCAGGGCCATCAGGGCGTAGGTCATCAGGTTGAGCGGCAGGGTGTCGACGAACAGCAGCACCAATCCGCTCACCCCGGCCACCAGCATCTCGCCCTGCAGCAGGCGGTTGAGCCGTGGCGAGTTGCATGGCGAGAAGAAATGCTGGGTGAAACACAGCCCGGCCAGGCCGGCCAGGACCAGCGTCAGGTATGCGGCGGGTGTTTGCGCGCTATGCCACACGTGCCACCAGGGGCCGCTGAGGTTCAGCAGGATCAGGCCGCTGAGCAGCATCAGGCCATGGTACAGCGCCAGTATCAGGGTGGTGTTGGAGCGGCTGTAGAGGAAGCGGATCAGGTTGTGCAGGATCAGCATCACCAGCCCGCCGAACAGCATGCCGAACAGCAGTGGCTGGCGCTGGTCGGAGGCTGCCACGGCCGCAGGCTCCAGGCTGATGGCCGGGCGTAGCTGGTGTTCGGAAACCAGGCGCAGGTAGATATCCAGGGGTTGCTTGCTGTTGGGCAGGGGCAATACATGGTCGCTGCCGCGCAGGGTCGGGCTGGCATTGCCGGCCTGGCGCCCATGGTGCAGCTGACGCAGAAGCTGGTCGCCCTCGAGGGCGTAGAGGTCCAGGCCGGAAAGGTCTGGGGCGAAAACCCGCAGCAGTTGTTCCTGCTCGCCGGGCTCCAGGCGGTAGTGCAGCCACAGGGCCTGTTCCGCAGGTGCGGCATCCAGTTCGGCAAGTACCAGCGGGCTGAACTGGTTGCGGTAACGCTCGGAACGCACATCGCTCAGTTGCAGGTTGGCCTGTTCGTCGAGCAGAACGGCCCAGCCTCCGTCATGTTCGGCCGCAGCCGGGAACATGCAGAGCAAGGTCAGCAAGCTGACGATCAGAGCTGAGGCAATCCGAAGCCGACGCACTACGAAATCCCTTCTTAGCCAAGGTGCCGGGTATTAACTATGCGCGGCGCGCCAAGTCGAAGGCAAGGCCCCTCGGGGCCCTGTCGACGAGCCGGATGCCGCAGGCGCAAGGTGCTGGGCGCGCTGCGGCAGTCCGGTACCACTTACTGCTGGTGCTCACCGCGTTCGCGGGCGATGGCCCGGTAGCCGATGTCGGTGCGGTAGAAGCTGCCGTTCCAGCTTACTTCCTTGGCCAGGCGGTAAGCCTGCTGCTGCGCGTCGGCAACAGTGCTGCCCATGGCGGTGGCACACAGCACACGCCCACCGTTGGTGGTCACCTTGCCATCCTTGAGTGCGGTACCGGCATGGAACACCTTGCCTTCAATCTTCGCGGCAGCGTCCAGGCCGTTGATCACGTCACCCTTGGCGTAGTCGCCTGGGTAACCGCCGGCAGCCAGCACAACGCCCAGGCTCGGGCGCGGGTCCCACTGTGCTTCGACCTTGTCCAGTGCCTTGGCGAAGGCTGCTTCGACCAGCAGCACCAGGCTCGATTCCAGGCGCAGCATGACCGGCTGGGTCTCCGGGTCGCCGAAGCGGCAGTTGAACTCGATGACCTTGGGGTTGCCCGCCTTGTCGATCATCAGGCCGGCGTAGAGGAAGCCGGTATAGACGTTGCCTTCCTCGGCCATGCCGCGCACGGTCGGCCAGATCACCTGGTCCATCACGCGCTGGTGCACTTCGGCGGTGACTACCGGGGCAGGGGAGTAGGCACCCATGCCGCCGGTGTTCGGGCCGGTATCCTGGTCGCCGACGCGCTTGTGGTCCTGGCTGGTGGCCATGGGCAGCACGTTCTGGCCGTCGACCATGACGATGAAGCTGGCTTCCTCGCCGTCGAGGAACTCCTCGATGACCACGCGGGAGCCCGCATCGCCGAAGGCGTTGCCGGCCAGCATGTCACGCACGGCGGCTTCGGCTTCTTCCAGGGTCATGGCGACGATCACGCCCTTGCCCGCGGCCAGGCCGTCGGCCTTGATCACGATCGGCGCGCCTTTTTCCTGCAGGTAGGCCAGCGCCGGCTCGATTTCGGTGAAGTTCTGGTAGTCGGCGGTCGGGATCTTGTGACGCGCCAGGAAGTCCTTGGTGAAGGCCTTGGAGCCTTCCAGCTGGGCCGCGCCCTTGGTCGGACCGAAGCAGTCCAGGCCGCGGCTGCGGAACAGGTCGACCACGCCGATGACCAGGGGGGCTTCCGGGCCGACGATGGTCAGGTCGACGTTCTTCTCGGCGAAGTCAGCCAGTTGCTCCAGGGCGCAAACGTCGATGGCAACGTTTTCGCACTTGGCTTCAATGGCGGTGCCGGCGTTGCCCGGTGCAACGAAGACTTTCTCGACGCGTGGGTCCTGGGCGACTTTCCAGGCCAGGGCGTGCTCACGGCCGCCGCTGCCGATGATCAAAACTTTCATGTCAAAACCTCTGTTTGGCGGCAGACCTCGTACCCTGTGGGAGCGGGTTCACCCGCGAATACGGCGGTGAACCCAGCATCGCATTCGCGGGTGAACCCGCTCCCACAGGGGCCGAGGGTCGGCCGGCCATCTTGATTAGTGGCGGAAGTGGCGCATGCCGGTGAAGACCATCGCGATACCTGCCTCGTCGGCAGCGGCGATGACTTCAGCATCACGCATCGAACCACCCGGCTGGATCACGGCGCTGATACCTACTTTAGCCGCATTGTCGATGCCATCACGGAACGGGAAGAACGCATCCGACGCCATGACTGCGCCCTGCACTTGCAGGCCGGCATGCTCGGCCTTGATTGCAGCAATGCGCGCGGAGTTGACGCGGCTCATCTGGCCGGCGCCGACGCCGATGGTCTGGCGCTGCTTGGCGTAGACAATGGCGTTGGACTTGACGAACTTGGCCACTTTCCAGGCAAACACCAGGTCGTGGATCTCTTGCTCGGTCGGCGCACGCTTGGTGACGATCTTCAGGTCACCGGCAGTGATCATGCCGATATCGCGGCTTTGGACCAGCAGGCCACCGTTGACACGCTTGAAGTCCCAACCGGCTGCGCGCTCGGCTGGCCACTCGCCGCACTCCAGCAGGCGTACGTTCTGCTTGGCGGCAACCACGTCGCGCGCGGCCTGGGAGATTTTCGGGGCGATGATCACTTCGACGAACTGGCGGTCGACGATGGCCTTGGCGGTTTCGCCGTCCAGTTCGCGGTTGAAGGCGATGATGCCGCCGAACGCCGACTCGGTGTCGGTGGCGTAGGCCAGGTCGTAGGCCTTGCGAATGCCGCCTTCGTCCTCAGGTACCACGGCCACGCCGCATGGGTTGGCGTGCTTGACGATGACGCAGGCCGGCTTGACGAAGCTCTTCACGCACTCCAGTGCGGCGTCGGTGTCGGCAACGTTGTTGAACGACAGTTCCTTGCCCTGCAACTGGATGGCGGTGGAAACGCTGGCCTCGCCTTTCTTCGCTTCTACGTAGAACGCCGCGCTCTGGTGCGGGTTCTCGCCGTAGCGCATTTCCTGGGCCTTGACGAACTGGCTGTTGAAGGTGCGCGGGAACTCGCTGCGGCCTTCGGTGCTCAGGGTTTCTTTGGCCTGGTCGATGGTGCCCATGTAGTTGGCGATCATGCCGTCGTAGGCAGCGGTGTGTTCGAACGCCTTGAGCATCAGGTCGAAGCGCTGGGCGTAGGTCAGGCCACCGGCCTTGAGGCCTTCGACGATGCCGGCGTAGTCGCTGGCGTTGACCACGATGGCCACGTCCTTGTGGTTCTTGGCAGCCGAACGGACCATGGTCGGGCCGCCGATGTCGATGTTCTCGATGGCGGTCGGCAGGTCACAGCCAGGCTTGGAAATGGTCGCTTCGAACGGGTACAGGTTGACCGCTACCAGGTCGATCGGCTTGATGCCGTGCTCGTTCATGATGGCATCGTCGGTGCCGCGACGGCCGAGGATGCCACCGTGGATTTTCGGGTGCAGGGTCTTGACCCGGCCATCCATCATTTCGGCGAAGCCGGTGTAGTCGGCCACTTCCACCGCGTTGACGCCGTTGTCCTTGAGCAGCTTGTAGGTGCCGCCGGTGGACAGGATCTCGACACCGAGCTGCTGCAGCTCACGGGCGAATTCGAGGATACCGGTCTTGTCGGAGACGCTGATCAGGGCGCGGCGGACTGGCAGGCGGGTAGTCTGGTCGGTCATTTCGGGTTCCAATAACGCGGTGGAGTCAGCAAAAAAGGCGCCTCTGTTCAGGGAGCCGCCTTTTCTGGTTGGGATTCTGGCTTACAACAAGTCGTACTGCTTGAGCTTCTTGCGCAGGGTACCTCGGTTCAGCCCGAGCATCTCGCTGGCCTTGGTCTGGTTGCCCTTCACGTAGTTCATCACGCATTCGAGCAGGGGCGCCTCGACTTCGGAGAGCACCAGGTTGTACACGTCCGTCACGGTCGCGCCTTCCAGGTGGGCGAAGTAGTTGTGCAGCGCCTTCTCGACGCTGTCGCGAAGGGTCTGGCCCTCTTCGCTCGGCGTGTTGAGGTGCTGTTTCAGGTTGGCGTTGTCGCTCACGGGCGTTGTTCCACTCACAAATGTCTCGGTCATCATCGTCATGCGGCCACCCCTTGTCCGTCCTCTGTCTCAAGGCTCTGTCGACGTTCGCTGAAAAACGCGCGAACGTTGGCGCACTGCGCTTGTGTGTCTTCCAAAGCGTTGAACCGGGAGCGAAACTCCTTGCCGCCGGGTCGTGTTGCCAGGTACCAGCCAACGTGCTTGCGGGCGATACGTACGCCCATCACATCGCCATAGAAGGCATGCAGCGCGGCCAGGTGCTCCAGCAGGATGCGTTCCACTTCGTCCAGCTGCGGCGCTGGCAGGTGTTCGCCAGTGCGCAGGTAATGCTCGATCTCGCGAAAGATCCATGGCCGCCCCTGGGCGGCACGGCCGATCAACAGGCCATCGACCCCGGTGGCGTCCAGCACCGCCCGGGCCTTTTCTGGCGAGGTGATATCGCCGTTGGCGAAAACCGGGATCGACACCGCCTGCTTGATCGCAGCGATGGTGTCGTATTCGGCTTCGCCGGTGTACAGGTCGGCGCGTGTGCGGCCATGCACCGCCAGCGCCTGGATGCCGGCCTGCTCGGCGATCCTCGCCACGTTCAGGCCGTTCTTGTTCGCCCGGTCCCAACCGGTGCGGATCTTCAGGGTCACCGGAACGTCCACGGCGCCGACCACGGCGTGGAGAATCTCGCTGACCAAGGCTTCATCTCTCAATAAAGCAGAGCCTGCGGCTTTGTTGCAGACTTTTTTTGCCGGGCAGCCCATGTTGATATCAATGATCTGGGCACCCGCTTCGACGTTGGCCTTTGCCGCCGCTGCCATCATCTGCGCATCACCGCCGGCGATCTGCACCGAGCGGGGCTCGGGATCACCTTCATGGATGCGGCGCAGGCTCGACTTGCGGCTGTTCCACAGGCTCATGTCGCTGGAGACCATTTCCGACACCACCATGCCGGCGCCCAGGCGCTGACAAAGCGTACGGAAAGGCTGGTCCGTGACCCCGGCCATGGGCGCGAGGATCAGGTTGTTACGTAGTGTGTATGGGCCGATGCGTACCGCCGACATAGGTGATCCCTGTTGTGGGGCCGAATCTTGGAGTTCGAAAAAGGGTTGGCATGATACCCGCTCTCGATGACCGGATAAAGATGGATTTGGATAAAATCTGAACAGTTGTCGGCTTATGACTTTTGGTACGGACGAGGCCCCAGGACCTTGCGCGGCCCCTGTGGGAGCGGGCGTGCCCGCGAAGCAGGCGGCGCAATGGGTGGCACGGGCTTCGCCCGTGTTCGCGGGCACGCCCGCTCCCACAGGGTCGGTGGCTATTCCGGCGAGCGGAAGCTCAGGCTGTAGTTCACTGCCTTCGGCCCTGGGTCGAGGATGTCCAGGGCGATATGGATTGGGGTCTGGCTGGGCATTTCGCCACGCCCGGCCAGTTCGCCCGACAGGTACTCGCTGGGCTTGAAGCGCCGGCTGGCGATCAGCTGGCCATTGAGATCGGCGAAGCGCAGCTCCAGCAGCGGGAAAGGCTGGGCGAACGGTGCGCGGTTGTAGATGATCGCATCGACGATCAGCGCGCCCTTGAAGTCCGGGTGGCTGCGGACCACCAGGTTGCTGCTCTTGATTCGGGCGATATCGACGCGGGTCGGCACCTCGCAGCCGACCAATGGGCAGACTTGCTGGAAAAGCGGCCGATATTGGTCCTGGCGGGCCATTTCGTCGAAATGGAACCACACGTACTGGAACGCCAGCAAGCCAGCGGCCAGCAGGGTCAGGAAGCCCCACAACAGGCGCTTGCCCCAGTTGGGTGCGGGCTTTTCCCAGCCCAGCTGCAGCGGGTCGTCGACCACATCGACCAGCGGCTCCTTGCGCGCCGGGCGCTCGGCTTTGCCGGCAAGGCCTGGCTCCAGGCGTTCGCCGGGTAGCGGCTCGACAGGCTCGTCATCGCGCGCTGACAGGCGCAGCTCCAGCGGCTCGTCATCGCGGGCGCTCAGGCCCAGTATGGGGGCTTCATCATCGCTGGCTCTCAGCGGGTCGTCGAATTCGGGGTGATCATCGATTTCGGCGGCAGGGTGGACCGGTGGCTCGTCGTCGATGTCCAGGTCCAGATTGCCGCTTAATGTCGGCTCGGTCCGCTCGCCAGGGGCGGGTTGCAGATTCAGCTCCAGGGGCTCCGGCTCCCGCAGCACGGGCGCGGGTTCAATTTCCGGTTGCGGTTCGAACGGCTCATCGGTAGCCGTACCGAACAGGTCGTCGGCATGTTCGTCCGGGTGCAGTTCGTCACGCCGCGCCTGCAGGCCGTCATCCTGGCTTGCCGGGCGAGCCGTGGCCGGTTGGCCGCGGCGTTCCAGGCGCTCCAGCTCCATGTCGAGGTCGAGCGCTTCCAGCGCCTGGGAGGTAAGTGCCCAGTCCTCGTCCGCGGTGATGCCCGGCGCGCTGGCGACAGGCTCGGGTTCGATCGCCGGTTCGATCGCCTCGACCGGCGGCTCGGCAGGGGCAGCTGGCATCGGCGCCGGCACCGCAGGGGCGCTGGCTCCGCTGGCGCGGTTCTGCTCCAGCAGCTGCCTGGCGGCGTTGAACACCTGCAGGCAGTGGCCGCAGCGCACCACGCCGCGGGCCACACTCAACTGATGATGGGTGACGCGAAAGCTGGTCTGGCAATGCGGGCACTGGGTGACGAAACTGTCGGTCATGCGGCGATCCGGGAGCTATGCAGAAAAGTATTCTAGGCCCGCTTAGCGGCGGCGACCACTGATGCGCACCCAGCCGTCGCGCACGACGATCGGGTCCAGCTCGAAGTCGGCGGCATACGCGGTGGCAACTTCCTCACCTTGCTCGGCGAGGATACCCGACAGTGCCAGCAGGCCACCTGGGCGGACCAGGCCGGACAGTTGCGGTGCCAGCGACACCAGCGGGCCGGCGAGGATGTTGGCGACCAGTACATCGGCCTGCATGGCCGGCATGTTCTCGGGCAGGTACAGCGCCAGCTTCTCGTCGGCGATGCCGTTGCGCTGGGCGTTGTCGCGCGAAGCCTCGATCGCCTGCACGTCGATGTCGGTACCGACTGCCTCACGGGCGCCGAGCAGCAGCGCGGCGATGGCCAGGATGCCCGAGCCGCAGCCGAAGTCCAGCACCTGGGTGCCTTCGAGCTGCTGGCCGTCGAGCCATTCCAGGCACAGGGCAGTGGTGGGGTGCGTGCCGGTACCGAACGCCAGGCCTGGGTCGAGCAGCAGGTTCACCGCGTCCTGTTCCGGGGCCTCGTGCCAGCTGGGCACGATCCACAGGCGGCGGCCGAAGCGCATCGGCTGGAAGTTGTCCATCCAGCTGCGTTCCCAGTCCTGGTCCTCGATCACCTCGGCCTGGTGCTCGGGCAGCTCGGCGCCAGTCAGCAGGCGCAGGTGGGAGAACACCTGCTCGGGCTCGGCATCGGCCTCGAACAGGGCCAGCAGGTGGGTATGCGACCACAGCGGAGTGGTGTTGAGGTCTGGTTCGAAGATCGGTTGATCCTCGGCATCCATGAACGTGACCGAGACGGCGCCCACTTCGAGCAGGGCATCTTCGTAGGTTTCGGCTTGTTCCGGGCTGATGGCCAGGCGTACTTGCAGCCAGGGCATGGCGGGCACCTTTGGTAAATCGACAGGGGCAGCCCAAGGCTGCGCGAAGGCTGGCAGTTTACGCGAGTGCGGTGGGTTTGTAGAGGAGGCCTGGCGCAGACCCTGTGAGGGCTACTGCCTTGCGCAATATTGAAATCCTGGCATGAGCCCTGTGGGAGCGGGCGCGCCCGCGAACACGGGCAAAGCCCGTGCCATCCACCGCGGTGCCTGCTTCGCGGGCATGCCCGCTCCCACAGAATGGGGTGCTTCAGATAAAGCAGAGGGAAAGCGACTCAGCTATATAAGCAGGCTTCTCTTCCCCATCGATCTCCAGCGTGGCAATCGCCTTGAGCAACCACTGCCCCGGCCTTTTTTCCGTCACCTCGGCCAGGTCCACCTTCAGCCGCACCTGGCTGTCGACCTTGACCGGCTGGATGAACCGTACGCTGTCCAGGCCATAGTTCACCACCATCTTCAGCCCTTCGGGAAGGACCAGGATGTCCTCGATCAGCTTGGGAATCAGCGACAACGTCAGGAAACCGTGGGCGATCGTGCTGCCGAACGGGGTTTTCGCCGCCTTTTCCGGGTCGACATGGATGAACTGGAAGTCGCCCGTGGCCTCGGCGAACAGGTTGATGCGCTGCTGGTCGATCTTCAGCCAGGCCGAGTGGCCCAGTTCCTTACCAACGTACTGCGAAAGCTCTGTAACCGGTACATGGGGCATCGCGGACTCTCCGAGTTGTAAGTTGGCACGAAAGTGCAAGATCAGCACGACGAACCGTATCAGTCAAGTTGCGCGCTTTTCGACGAATATCGGTATGTGGCGGCACGTGCTTATAATGACGGCCATGCTCGAGGGAGATGCTTATGCTGTTGCGTGGTTTGACCTGGCTGGTGCTGTTCCAGCTGCTGGGGACGGCGATCAACCACCTGTTGGTGTCGTTTCTGCCGGGGCCGATCATCGGCCTGTTGCTGCTGTTGTTCTTCCTCATGGCCCGTGGAGAGGTGGGCAAGCCGCTGAACGAGGCCGCCAGCAGCCTGCTGCGTTACCTGCCGCTGTTGCTGGTGCCGCCGGCGGTGGGGGTAATGGTGTATGCCAAGGATATTGCCGCCGACTTCTGGGCCATTGCCGGTGCCTTGCTGATCTCCTGCCTTGTCACCCTAGTGTTCGTCGGCGTATTGATGCAAAAGCTCATCCACCGCCAGGGCCGACGCGAGGAGCAGCCATGATGCTCGACTGGCAAGGCGCACTGGATGCGGTCGTTCATCATCCGTTGTTCGGTATTGGCATCACGCTTGGGGCCTACCAGGTGGTACTGGCGGCCTACGAGAAGACCCGCTGGATCTTCCTGCAGCCGGTACTGGTGTCGATGCTGCTGGTGATCGGCGTGTTGCTGGTGTGTGGCATCGACTACAGCGAATACCGCAAGAGCACCGAAATCATGAACATCTTGCTGGGGCCTGCCACCGTGGCCCTGGCCGTGCCGCTCTACCTCAACCTGCGGCGTATCCGGCAGCTGTTCTGGCCCACATTTACTACGCTGGTAGTCGGAGGCCTGTTCGCCACGCTGTGCTGCCTGTTGCTGGGCTGGTGGTTCGGTGCCGAGCACATGATCCTCATGACCATGGCGCCGAAGTCGGTGACCTCGCCGATCGCCATGCTGGTGGCCGAGCAGATTGGCGGCGTGGCGGCCCTGGCTGCGGTGTTCGTGTTGATTACCGGGGTGATCGGAGCAATCTTCGGCCCGGCGCTGCTGAGCCGTTTTGGCGTGCATAGCCCCGAGGCGCGCGGCATGTCGCTGGGCGTAACGGCACACGCGGTGGGCACTTCGGTGGCCCTGCAGGAAAGTGACGAATGCGGCGCCTTTGCCGCGCTGGCGATGAGCCTGATGGGGGTGGCCACGGCGGTGTTCCTGCCGCTGGCGGTCAGCCTGGTGGCTTGAGGACTTGTGATGACGCTACCGCTGTTTCCCCTCAATACCGTGCTGTTTCCTGGTTGTTTCCTCGATTTGCAGATTTTCGAGGCGCGCTACCTGGACATGATCGGGCGCTGCATGAAGCGGGGCGAAGGTTTTGGCGTGGTATGCATCCTGGAAGGCGAGCAGGTTGGCAAGGCGCCGCCAGTGGTCGCCTCGATCGGCTGCGAGGCAGTGATCCGTGACTTCGTGCAGCAGGATAACGGCTTGCTGGGTATCCGCGTGGAAGGTGTGCGACGCTTCAATCTGGACAGCACCGAGGTGCAGAAGGATCAGTTGCTGGTAGGGCAGGTGCAATGGTTGCCGGAGCAGGTGGACAGCCCGTTGCTCGAGGTGGACGAAGACCTGCTGGCGTTGCTGGTGGCCCTGGGCGAGCACCCGATGGTCGAAGCCCTGGACATGCCGCGCCCGGTGGGCGGGCGCCAGGCGTTGGCCAACCAGCTGGCGTATCTGCTGCCGTTCATGGAAGAGGACAAGCTGGATCTGCTCAGCCTCGACTCGCCACAGGAGCGGTTGGGCGAGATCCAGAAGCTGCTGGAGAGGATTCAGGGAGAGCTGTTTGCCTGATAGTGATGTGTTGCCAGTACCGGCCTCTTCGCGGGTAAACCCGCTCCCACAGGTACTGCATCAAGCCTGAGAACGGCGCTATCTCTGGGAGCGGGTTTACCCGCGAAGAGGCCATATCAATACTGATACCGCAGCAAAGCCTGCGGCAGCGCATGCATGGCAAAGAAAGCCAGCAATGCGACACATGCCGGCAACACCAGCCACCACACCCGCAGTGGCAATGCCGGCAGGGTCTGGTGACGCTGCGCCAGTGCCAGGCTGAGCGCGCACACACAGCATGCCAGCAAGGCCCCGGCGAGGATATCAGTCGGCCAGTGCGCGCCCAGATACACCCGTGACAGGGCAATCGCCAGCGCCGGAATGCAGCCCAGCATTACCCAGGTCAGGCGCATCCGCGGCGGCTGCCCGCGCCCGGCCAGCACCGCCATTACCAGGAAGAACGCAAACGACGCCGAGCTGTGTCCGCTGGGCATGCTGTAGCTGGTCAGCGGGTCACTCAGCACTTCCGGGCGGGCCCGCGCGAACAGCCATTTCAGCGTGCCATTGGCAAATGCCGTACCCATCAGCGTGCCCGCGGCGAACATCGCATGCCGCCACTGCCGGGCAAGCAGCAGCAGGCCCGTCAGCAGGCCGCCTAGGAATAACTGGGTGCGGAAGTCGCCCAGCCGGGTCACCAGCACCACGGCGCCGTCGATGGCCTGGCTGCGGTGCTCCTGCACCAGTGTCATCACGCCCTGGTCGAACTCGTGCAGGTAGGGCCAGCCGAGGAATACCCCGGCCAAGGCAAGGAAACTCATGCCGGCGATCAGCCGGGTGCCGTGGCGTTGATCGCGAATGCTGGTGTTCAGGCTCAGCCCGATGATGACTGCCAGGGTGCCGGCGATGATCCCGGCGTCCAGCCAGAAGCCTTCCGGCAAGGGTAGGCGCATGGCTGCGCCGGTAGCCCAGCCGGGCAGCAAATAAGCCACCGCCCAGCCGGCACCGGCCACCAGGCTGACGGCGATGAAGCGCGGCAGCGGCATGTCAAACATGCCGGCGACCATCGGCAGCATCGGCCGCAACGGCCCGATGAAACGCCCTACCAGCAGGCTGGCGATGCCGTAGCGCTGGAAGTAGGCCTCGGCGCTGCCTATCCATTCCGGATGGTGGCGCAGCAGGGGCAGGCGGCGAATGTTCTGATGGAAGTACTTGCCCACCGTGTACGACAAGGCATCGCCAACCAGGCCGCCGAGAAAGCCCAGCAGGAGGGTTTCGCCCAGGCTGAAGGTGCCGCTGCCGGCCAGTACCGCTACCGCGAACAGTAGTACGGTGCCTGGCACGATGATGCCGGCAATGGCCAGGCATTCGATGCAGGCCACCAGGAATATTGCCAGGCCAAGCCACTGCGGGTTGGCGCTGAGCCAGCCAGTCAGGCTGTCGAGCCATTGGCCCATGGTTCAGCTTCCTTGTTCGAGAATGAAGAAGTCGCGGCCTTCGACTTGGCCACGACGTAACGGGTTCCGCGTGCAGAAACGGGCGTACTCGGCATCGACGAAACGGTAGGGCAGGTGCTCGTCGCGGCCATGCGGGATGCCCAGGCGGGCAGCCTGGATCACCCGTGGCACGGCGTTGCCGCAATCCTCCACGTACAGGCGCTCGGCATCGAAACGCTGGGCATCCCAATGCGGCACCTTCAGGCCCAGCGCCCGGCACAGCAAGGTCTGGCCGGCGCACAGGCGCTCGACGGGGCGCAGATTGCCGCTGGCATCGGGGTTGTTCAGTTGCATCTGCGCCAGGCTGTTCGGCCCTGAACGGGCGTCCTGCCAAGGATAGGCCGACTTGATCAGCACGGCGTTGCCTGGCCCGTGGGCGCTGAAGTTCAGCGAGTCGCCGCCGCGTGCGTAGTACATATAGATATGCCCGCCATCGAGGAACAATGCCTTGCGTTTCTCGGTGTAGCCGAGCGAGGCGTGGCTGCCCTTGTCGGTGAGGTAGTAGGCCTCGGTCTCGATGATGCGCGCGGCCAACCACAGGTCGCCGTGGCGATGGCGGATGACCTTGCCCAGCAAGGCCTTGGCCAGGGTTTGGGCATCGCGGTCGAAAAAGCTGTCGGGCAAGGCTGGCATGCGGGCGGTTCGCGGCTGGGAAGGCGGGGATGATAGCAATGAATGGCTTAATCGAGGCTGAATCAAGAGTGATGTTGGCAGGGTCGGCCTCTTCGCGGGTAAACCCGCTCCCACAGGAAACTTACAAGAATCGAGTCATGCAACCCCCTGTGGGAGCGGGTTTACCCGCGAATAGGCCGCAGTAGGAGAAAGAAATTTCGTTAAGCCCAGTTACATCTTTCCTACACAATGCCCCCAGCCATTTTCTACCATCCGCCACCCGCCGCTGGGCGTACACCTGCGCGCCAGTTATAATCAGCCGATTTCCCCTTCGCCAAGACACCGAACCCATGACTGAGTCCGTTCTTGACTATATGACCCGCCTGGGTCGCGCTGCCCGAGAGGCTTCCCGGGTGATCGGTCGTGCCAGCACCGCGCAGAAGAACCGCGCCCTGCAAGCTGCCGCCGACGCACTGGACGCCGCTCGTGCCGAGCTGACTGCTGCCAACGAGCTGGACCTGGCCGCCGGCCGCGCCAACGGCCTGGAGCCTGCGCTGCTCGATCGCCTGGCGCTGACCCCGGCGCGTATCGACGGCATGATCACCGGCCTGCGCCAGGTGGCCAGCCTGCCGGACCCGGTCGGTGCCATCCGCGACATGAGCTACCGCCCATCGGGTATTCAGGTCGGCAAGATGCGCACGCCGCTGGGGGTGATCGGGATCATCTACGAATCGCGCCCGAACGTGACCATCGATGCCGCCAGCCTGTGCCTGAAGTCTGGTAACGCGACCATCCTGCGTGGCGGCTCCGAAGCCATCCACTCCAACCGCGCCATCGCCACCTGCATCCAGCGTGGCCTGGCAGCTGCCGGCCTGCCGGCAGCCGTGGTGCAGGTGGTCGAGACTACCGACCGCGAAGCCGTGGGCGCGCTGATCAGCATGCCGGAATTCGTCGACGTCATCGTGCCGCGCGGTGGCCGTGGCCTGATCGAACGCATCAGCCGCGATGCCCGAGTGCCAGTGATCAAGCACCTGGACGGTATCTGCCATGTCTACGTCAGCCAGCACGCCGACCTGGACAAGGCCTGGCGCGTGGCGTTCAACGCCAAGACGTACCGCTACGGCATCTGTGGCGCCATGGAAACGCTGCTGGTCGACCAGCAGGTGGCCGAGCGCTTCCTGCCGGAAATGGCCCGCCGCTTCCTGGAGAAGGGCGTCGAACTGCGTGGCTGCGAGCGCACCCGGGCGATCATCGACGCCAAGCCGGCTACCGAGGCCGACTGGCACACCGAATACCTGGACGCGATCCTGTCGATCCGCGTGGTCGACGGCCTGGATCAGGCGATCGAGCACATCAACCACTATGGTTCGCACCACACCGATTCGATCATCAGCGAACACCAGGGCGAAGCCCGCCAGTTCATGGCCGAGGTCGACTCGGCGTCGGTCATGCTCAACACCCCGACCTGCTTTGCCGACGGCTTCGAGTACGGCCTGGGTGCGGAAATCGGCATTTCCACCGACAAGCTGCATGCCCGTGGCCCGGTCGGCCTGGAAGGCCTGACTTGCGAGAAGTACGTAGTGATCGGCGATGGCCAGCTGCGCGGCCAGGAGTCCTGCTGAGTTGAGCAAGGCCCAGGCAGTCCGGCGCATCGGCATTCTTGGCGGCACCTTCGACCCCGTGCATATCGGCCACCTGCGCAGCGCGCTGGAAGTGGCGGAGTTCATGGGGCTGGACGAGCTGCGTCTGCTGCCCAACGCCCGGCCGCCGCACCGTGACACCCCGCAGGTGGCCGCGCAGGACCGCCTGGCCATGGTGCAAGGCGCCGTGCAGGGCGTGCCCTGCCTGAGCGTGGATGCTCGCGAGCTGGCGCGCGACAAGCCGTCGTACACCATCGACACGCTGGAGTCGATCCGCGCCGAACTGGCCGCCGACGACCAGCTGTTCCTGGTGCTGGGCTGGGATGCCTTCTGTGGCCTGCCCGGCTGGCACCGCTGGGAAGAATTGCTGCAACACTGTCACATCCTGGTGCTGCAGCGCCCGGATGCCGACGTAGAACCCCCTGACGAGCTGCGCAACCTGCTGGCTGCGCGCTCGGAGAGCGATCCCACCGCCATGTCCGGCCCGGCGGGAAACATTTCGTTCGTCTGGCAGACGCCGCTTGCGGTGTCGGCTACACAGATCCGACAGCTGCTGGCCAGCGGCAAATCGGTGAGGTTCCTGGTGCCGGACGCCGTACTGGCCTATATCGAGGCGCACGAACTGTATCGTGCGCCCAACTGACGGTGCCTCCTGGCGCCTCATCCAACGAGTTGAACGAGTTTTATATGACCAAGCAGAAAATTTACGGCGAAGAACTGGTCGCAGTGACCAAGGCCGCGCTGGAAGACGTCAAGGCCCAGGACATCCAGGTCATCGACGTGCGTGAAAAGCACAGCCTGACCGACTACATGATCATTGCCACCGGTACCTCCAACCGCCAGATCAACGCGATGGCCGAAAAGGTCCGCGAAGCGGTCAAGGCCAAGGGTGCCCAGCCACTGGGTGAAGAAGGCAAGGGCGACAGCGACTGGGTGCTGCTGGACCTGAACGACGTCATCGTGCACATGATGACCGCCGCTGCCCGCCAGTTCTACGACCTGGAGCGCCTGTGGCAGGGTGCCGAGCAAAGCCGTGCCGCCGATGGCAAGCACCACAGCCCGGACCATGCCCACGAGTACTCCGACAAGCTCAAAGACCGCGAATGAGGAAAGCGCTGTGCGTCTGCGCCTGATCGCGGTCGGCTCGCGCATGCCGAAGTGGGTCGAGGAAGGCTGGCATGAATATGCCAAGCGCCTGCCCGCCGAGCTGTCGCTGGAGCTGGTGGAAATCCCGCTGAACACCCGAGGCAAGAATGCCGACGTCGCCCGCTTGATCCGTCAGGAGGGCGAAGCCATGCTGAGCAAGGTTCAGCCTGGGGAGCGCATCGTTACCCTCGAGGTACATGGCAAGCCCTGGAGTACCGAACAGCTGGCGACCGAGCTGGACCGCTGGCGCCTGGATGCGCGCACGGTGAATTTGATGGTGGGTGGCCCGGAAGGCCTGGCACCCGAGGTCTGCGCGCGCGCCGAGCAACGCTGGTCGCTGTCGCCGCTGACCTTGCCGCACCCGTTGGTAAGGATACTCATCGGCGAGCAGATCTACCGCGCCTGGACCGTGCTGTCCGGGCATCCTTACCATAAATGAGCCTGTAAGCAGTCCGATGTCGCAGCCGATCCGTCTCAAGGACCACGAGAAAGACGCCCGCCTGGTGCGCAACCGCGTCGTGGTCGGCGCAGTGGCGATCATGCTGCTCATTTGCGTGTTGATTGCGCGGCTGTATTACCTGCAGGTCATCCAGCACGACTATCACTCGACGCTGTCGGAGAACAACCGGGTGCATGTGCAGCCGATCCCGCCGACCCGCGGGTTGATCTTCGACCGCAACGGGGTGATCGTCGCCGATAACCGGCCCAGCTTCAGCCTGTCGATGACCCGCGAACGTGCGGGTAACTGGCAGGAAGTGCTGGATACCATCGTCGAAGTGCTGGAACTGACGCCCGACGACCGCGCCCTGTTCGAGAAGCGCATGCGCCAGGGTCGCCGGCCGTTCGAGCCGGTGCCGATCCTGTTCGAACTCAACGAAGAGCAGATCGCCCGCGTGGCGGTGAACCAGTTCCGCCTGCCGGGCGTGGAAGTGGTGGCCCAGTTGGTACGCCATTACCCGCAGGGCGCGCACTTTGCCCATTCGGTGGGGTATGTGGGGCGGATCAACGAAAAAGAGCTGAAAACGCTGGACCCGGTGAACTACAGCGGCACCCACCACATCGGCAAGACTGGCATCGAACGCTTCTACGAGGCCGAATTGCATGGCCAGGTGGGCTACGAGGAAGTCGAGACCAACGCCCGCGGCCGTGTGCTGCGGGTGCTCAAGCGCACCGACCCGAAACCGGGCAAGGACATCGTGCTGAGTCTGGACATCAAGCTGCAGGAGGCTGCCGAGGCCGCCCTGGGTGGCCGGCGTGGTGCGGTGGTGGCGCTTGACCCGCGTACCGGCGAGGTGCTGGCGATGGTCAGCCAGCCCAGCTTCGACCCCAACCTGTTCGTCACCGGCATCGGCTTCAAGGCCTATGCCGAACTGCGCGACTCGATCGACCGACCGTTGTTCAACCGCGTGCTGCGCGGCCTGTACCCACCGGGCTCGACCATCAAGCCGGCAGTGGCCATCGCCGGCCTGGACAGCGGTGTGGTCAATGCCGGCAGCCGGGTGTTCGACCCGGGCTACTACCAGCTGCCCAACTACGATCACAAATACCGTAACTGGAACCGCTCGGGCGATGGCTGGGTCGATCTGGACGCCGCGATCATGCGTTCCAACGACACCTACTTCTACGACCTTGCCCACAAGATGGGCATCGATCGGCTGTCCAGCTACATGAACAAGTTCGGCATCGGCCAGCGGGTTTCCCTCGACATGTTCGAGGAATCCGCCGGGCTGATGCCGTCGCGCGAGTGGAAGCGCGCCACCCGTCGCCAGGCCTGGTTCCCCGGCGAAACCCTGATCCTCGGCATCGGCCAGGGCTACATGCAGGCCACGCCGCTGCAACTTGCCCAGGCCACTGCGCTGATCGCCAACAAGGGCGTGTGGAACCGCCCGCACCTGGCCAAGACCATCGAAGGCCAGCCGCCGGTGGACGACAACCCCATGGAAAACATCGTGCTGCGTGACAAGTCCGACTGGGCCAAGGTCACTCATGGCATGGAGCAGGTGATGCACAACGCTCGTGGTACCGCACGCAAGGCGGCCATCGGCTCGCAGTACCGCATTGCCGGCAAGAGTGGCACGGCCCAGGTGGTGGCGATCAAGCAGGGCGAGAAGTACGACCGCAACAAGCTGCAGGAGCGCCACCGCGACCACGCCCTGTTCGTCGCCTTCGCCCCGGCCGAGGACCCGAAGATCGTTGTTTCGGTCATGGTCGAGAACGGTGAGTCCGGCTCGGGCGTCGCCGCCCCGGTGGTGCGCCAGGTGATGGACGCCTGGCTGCTTGACGAAAATGGCCGGCTCAAGCCCGAGTTCGCGCCTGCCACGGTTACCCAGGAATCAGCCCTGTGATGAACAATTTCGATCGCATGCTCTCCAGCGAGGATGTGATGCGTAGGCGCGCCAGCTTTCTGCAGCGCATCCACGTCGACGGCCCTTTGCTGATCATTCTGCTGACCCTTGCGGCCGGCAGCCTGTTTGTCCTGTATTCGGCCAGTGGCAAGAACTGGGACCTGCTGCTCAAGCAGGCCACCTCGTTCGGCATCGGCCTGGTGTCGATGTTCATCATCGCCCAGCTGGAGCCGCGCTTCATGGCCCGTTGGGTGCCGCTGGCCTACCTGGCCGGGGTGCTGCTGCTTGTGGTGGTGGACGTGATGGGCCACAACGCGATGGGCGCCACGCGCTGGATCAACATCCCCGGGGTGATCCGCTTCCAGCCCTCGGAGTTCATGAAGATCATCATGCCGGCGACCATCGCCTGGTACCTGTCCAAGCGCACCTTGCCGCCGCATCTGAAACATGTGGCGATCAGCCTGGTGCTGATCGGCGTGCCGTTCATCCTGATCGTGCGCCAGCCCGACCTGGGCACGGCGCTGCTGATCCTTGCCTCCGGGGCTTTCGTGCTGTTCATGGGCGGCCTGCGCTGGCGCTGGATCCTCAGCGTACTGGCGGCTGCGGTGCCAGTGGCGGTGGCGATGTGGTTCTTCGTCATGCACGACTACCAGAAGCAGCGGGTACTGACGTTCCTGGACCCGGAAAGCGATCCGTTGGGCACTGGCTGGAACATCATCCAGTCGAAGGCGGCCATTGGCTCGGGCGGCGTGTTCGGCAAGGGGTGGCTGCTGGGCACCCAGTCGCACCTGGACTTCCTGCCGGAAAGCCACACCGACTTCATCATCGCCGTTCTCGGCGAGGAGTTCGGTCTGGTCGGCATCTGCCTGCTGCTGATCGTCTACTTGCTGCTGATCGGCCGTGGCCTGATGATCACCGCCCAGGCGCAGACCCTGTTCGGCAAGCTGCTGGCGGGCAGCCTGACCATGACCTTCTTTGTATACGTGTTCGTCAATATCGGTATGGTCAGCGGCCTTCTGCCCGTAGTGGGCGTGCCGCTGCCCTTCATCAGCTATGGCGGAACTTCGTTGGTGACGCTGCTGTCAGCGTTTGGCGTTTTGATGTCGATCCACACGCACCGCAAATGGATCGCTCAGGTTTGAATAAGGTGAAGAATTTCATGCAAGCAGTGCGTAACTGGGCTGCCCGTTGTGCGCCGTGGATCGGCGCGGTGGGCCTGTTCGGCGCTGTACAGCTGGCCCATGCCGGCGATTACCAAGGCTCGCCCCAAGTGGCCCAGTTCGTTGGTGAAATGAGCCGCGACTACGGCTTTGCCCCTGAGCAGCTGATGGCTGTGTTCAGTGAGGTGCAGCGCAAACAGTCGATCCTCGACGCCATTTCGCGCCCGGCCGAACGGGTAAAACCGTGGAAGGACTACCGACCGATGTTCATCACCGACGCGCGCATCGCACGTGGTGTGGACTTCTGGCGCCAGCACGAGGCGGTGCTGGCCCGTGCCGAGCAGGAATACGGCGTGCCGGCACAGTACATCGTCGCCATCATCGGCGTGGAAACCTTCTTTGGCCGCAACACCGGCAACTACCGGGTGATCGATGCGTTGTCGACCCTGGGCTTTGACTACCCGCCACGGGCCGAATTCTTCCGCAAGGAGCTGCGCGAATTCCTGCTGCTGGCCCGTGATGAACAGCTCGACCCGCTCACGCTCAAAGGCTCCTACGCCGGTGCCATGGGCCTGCCGCAGTTCATGCCGAGCAGCTTCCGCAACTTCGCGGTGGACTTCGACGGTGATGGCCACATCAATATCTGGAACAACCCGGACGATGCCATCGGCAGCGTGGCCAGCTACTTCAAGCGCCACGGCTGGGTTGCCGGCGAAGGTGTGGTCAGCCGCGCCTGGGTGGACGGTGGGCGCGCCGACGAAGGCCTGACCACCGGCATCGAACCGGTAAAAACCGTTGGGGAGTTGCGCACGCTTGGCTGGTCGGTCCATGATTCGCTGCGCGATGATCTGCCGGTTACCGCCTTCCGTCTCGAGGGCGACAATGGCCCCGAATACTGGATGGGCCTGAAGAACTTCTACGCGATCACTCGCTACAACCGCAGCGTGATGTATGCCATGGCGGTGCATCAGCTATCGGAACAGCTGGTTCAAGCACGGGGCGTCAAGTAATGCGCGCAATCTTCTCTGGCAACACTTTCAAGCTGCTCACCTGCCTCGCCGTCGGCGTGGTGTTGGCCAGCTGTTCGTCCAACCGCCCGCCCAAGCAAAGCAGTGGCAACGTGGTGCGCACCCAGCCGGGCCTGGACATCAACCGGGCGCACAAGGACGGCGCGCCGTGGTGGGACGTGGATGTGAACAAGATCCCCGACGCCACGCCAACCGTGCACACCGGCAACTACAAGGCCAACCCGTACACGGTACTGGGCAAGACCTACTACCCGATGCAGGACTCGCGCAATTATCGCGCGGAGGGTACAGCGTCGTGGTACGGCACCAAGTTCCACGGCCAGAACACCGCCAACGGCGAGCTGTATGACCTGTACGGCATGAGCGCGGCGCACAAGACCCTGCCGCTGCCGGCCTACGTGCGGGTGACCAACCTGGCCAACGGCCGCAGCGTGATCCTGCGGGTGAACGACCGTGGCCCGTTCTATTCGGACCGCATCATCGACCTGTCCTACGCTGCGGCGAAAAAGCTTGGTTATGCCGAGATCGGTACCGCGCACGTGCGCGTCGAAGGCATCGACCCGCAGCAATGGTGGGCCCAGCGTGGCCAGACACCACCGATGGTGCTGAAAGAGCCGCAGGTAGCCCAGACCCAGGCAATCCCGGCCAGTACCGGGCGCGTCGAGCAATGGACCCCGCCGCCCCAGCAGCACGCGGCGCCGGTTGTGCCTGTGCAGGTGGCTGGCAACAACGTGCCGGCCGGCAATGGCGGCAGCTTCCTGCAGGTGGGCGCCTTCGCCAACCCGGACGCCGCCGAACTGCTGCGCTCCAAGCTCAGCAGCATGGTTAGCGCGCCAGTGTTCATCAGCTCGATCGTGCGTAACCAGCAGACCCTGCACCGCGTGCGCCTGGGACCGATCAACAGCCAGGGCGAGATCCAGCAAGCGCAGGACAGCATCCGCCTGGCGAACCTTGGGCAAGCCAAGCTGGTCACAGCTGACTGACCGCGTTGCCTTCTTCGCGGGCACGCCCGCTCCCACAGGGGCATGCGAAACCCTGTGGGAGCGGGCGCGCCCGCGAAGAAGGCAACACCAAACTGTCGGTTTTGTCATGAATTGCCGGGCACGGGCATGTACAATGTCGGCTTTTGCCCGCAGCGACATAAAGCCGCACTTTGCGAGCCTGGCCTACGGCCACAAAAACTAGACTGACTGGCGCTGGGCACATGATCTTGCCCAGGGAACATCAGACCATTAGCGATTTTCGAGAGACGGATGAACATCACCAACCTTGCCAAACGACTTTGCCTGCCCGTACTGCTGATGATCACGCCTGCCGCCTTCGCGGCTGAGCAGATGACGCCGGCGCCACCGCAACTGGCAGCCAAGTCCTACGTACTCATGGACGCGTCCAGCGGCAACGTGCTGGTCGAGAACAACGGTGACGAGCGCCTGCCGCCAGCCAGCCTGACCAAGCTGATGACGGCCTACATCGCCACCCTGGACATCCGCCGTGGCCAGATCGGTGAAAACGACCCGGTTACCGTCAGCGAAAACGCCTGGCGTACCGGTGGTTCGCGCATGTTCATCAAGGTGGGCAGCCAGGTGACCGTCAGCGACCTGCTGCACGGCATCATCATCCAGTCCGGCAACGACGCCTCGGTTGCCCTGGCCGAGCACATCGCCGGCAGCGAAGACGCCTTCGCCGACATGATGAACAAGACCGCTGCCGACCTGGGCATGGCCAACAGCCACTTCATGAACCCGACTGGTCTGCCGCACCCGGAGCACTACTCGTCGGCTCACGACATGGCTACCCTGGCCCGTGCGATCATCAACGTCGACCCGGCCCACTACGCCATCTACTCGCAGAAAGAGTTCTTCTGGAACAACATCAAGCAGCCAAACCGCAACCTGCTGCTGTGGCGTGACAAGACCGTCGATGGCCTGAAGACCGGCCACACCGACGAAGCCGGCTACTGCATGGTGGCTTCGGCCGTTCGCGATGGCCAGCGCCTGATCGCCGTGGTGTTCGGCACCAACAGCGAGCAGTCGCGTGCTGCCGAGACCCAGAAGCTGCTGACCTATGGTTTCCGCTTCTTCGAAACCCAGACCTTCTACCAGAAGGGCACCGAGCTGACCAAGTCGCCGGTCTGGAAAGGTGCGACTGGCGAAGTGAAGGCCGGCCTGGCCAACGACCTGACCCTGACCATGCCTAAAGGCCAATTGAAGCGCCTTCAGGCTTCGATGACCATGAACCCGCAGCTCACCGCGCCAATCGCCAAAGGTGACGTGATCGGCAAAGTGGAAGTCAAACTGGACGAGAAAGTGGTTCACAGCGCCGACCTGATCGCCCTCGATGGCGTCGAGGAAGGTGGTTTCTTCCGCCGTATGTGGGATAGCATCCGTCTATTCTTCTACGGGTTGTTCAACTGATACGTGACCTGCATGCCCCCGCGTATCCTGCGGGGGCATTGTTGTTGCCACGGCTTACGAGGCCGTTTCCGCCATGAGCGAACCAGACGTCAAGTCGCACAAGATCGAATTCCCCTGCGACGATTACCCGATCAAGGTCATCGGTGACACCGTTGTCGGCTTCAAGGACACGGTGATCGAGATCCTGAGCAAGCACGCCAAGGTCGACCTTTCCACCCTGGCCGAGCGCCAGAGCAAGGAAGGCAAGTACACCACCGTGCAATTGCACATCGTTGCCGAAAGCGAGAACCAGCTGCACGATATCAACAGCGCCCTGCGCGCTACCGGCATCGTGAAAATGGTGCTCTGATGTCCGCCTGCCTCGGTTTTCGCGAGCTTGGCCTGCAGCCCTATGAACCGGTGCTGGAGGCCATGCGTCGCTTCACCGAGCAGCGCAACCCGGACAGCCAGGATGAAGTCTGGCTGGTCGAGCACCCTGCGGTCTTCACCCAGGGCCAGGCCGGCAAGGCCGAGCACCTGCTGGTGCCGGGCGACATCCCGGTGGTGCAGACCGATCGCGGTGGCCAGGTGACCTACCATGGCCCCGGGCAGCTGGTGGCCTACCTGCTGCTGGATGTGCGGCGACTGGGCTTTGGCGTGCGTGAGCTGGTCAGCCGTATCGAGCAGACGCTCATCGACCTGCTCGCCAGTTACGATGTCCAGGCCGCGGCCAAGCCCGATGCCCCGGGCGTCTATGTCGACGGAGCGAAAATCGCCTCCCTCGGCCTGCGAATCCGCAACGGCCGTTCGTTCCACGGCCTTGCCCTGAACGTGGACATGGACCTTGCGCCATTCCGCCGAATCAACCCCTGCGGCTATGCGGGGCTGGCGATGACCCAGCTGCGCGACCTGGCAGGTCCGATCGAACTCGACGAGGTCAGGACAAGGCTGCGCGGACAGCTGGTCAAGCACCTCGACTACGCTGAGCAGACGACCCTCACGGGCGGAATCGACTGAATATGACAACTGTGCAAGAAGCCGTGCCGAACCTGACACCCTCCCAGGATGCCACCCCGCGCCCAGCGCCGAAGAAGGTGGAAGCCGGGGTCAAGCTGCGTGGTGCCGAAAAGGTGGCGCGCATCCCGGTGAAGATCATCCCTACCGAAGAGCTGCCGAAGAAGCCCGACTGGATTCGTGTGCGTATCCCGGTGTCGCCAGAGGTAGACCGCATCAAGCAACTGCTGCGCAAGCACAAGCTGCACAGCGTGTGTGAAGAGGCGTCCTGCCCGAACCTGGGCGAGTGCTTCTCCGGTGGTACCGCCACCTTCATGATCATGGGTGACATCTGCACCCGTCGTTGCCCGTTCTGCGACGTTGGCCACGGCCGGCCGAAACCGCTGGACCTCGATGAGCCGAAGAACCTGGCGGTTGCCATCGCCGACCTGCGCCTGAAGTACGTGGTAATCACCTCGGTGGACCGCGACGACCTGCGTGACGGTGGCGCCCAGCACTTTGCCGACTGCATCCGCGAAATCCGTGCGTTGTCGCCGGGCGTACAGCTGGAGACCCTGGTGCCGGACTACCGTGGGCGCATGGATATTGCCCTGGAGATCACCGCGCAAGAGCCGCCGGATGTGTTCAACCACAACCTCGAGACCGTACCGCGCCTGTACAAGGCCGCGCGCCCGGGTTCTGACTACGACTGGTCGCTGGACCTGCTGCAGAAGTTCAAGCAGCTGGTGCCGCACGTACCGACCAAGTCGGGCCTGATGCTCGGCCTGGGCGAGACCGACGAGGAAGTGATCGAAGTGATGCACCGCATGCGCGAACATGACATCGACATGCTCACCCTCGGCCAGTACCTGCAACCGTCGCGCAGCCACCTGCCGGTGCAGCGTTTCGTCCACCCGGACACCTTCGCCTGGTTCGCCGAGGAAGGTTACAAGATGGGCTTCAAGAACGTTGCCTCCGGCCCGCTGGTACGTTCTTCGTACCACGCTGACCAGCAGGCTCACGAAGCCAAGATCAAGCTCTGAGCCAAGCCAGAGCCACGCATGCCGATGCGCGCCGAAGGGCGGCATCGGCATTTTTGTTTGTGCCACACGCGCTGCAAGGAGCCGCGATGAATTGCGCCGAAACCTTCCAACCCAGCCTGCCCGCCGCGCTGCCGCGTGATGCCTGTTTTGCCATTGTCGCCCCGGCGGGCGCGGCGCGGCTGGATACGCACAAGGTCAACCAGTGGTTCGTTGATCGAGGCTACAGTTGCCGCATCTACCCGGGTGCCCTTCAGGCCCAGGGCTATCTGGCGGGGCCGGACCGGCAGCGGTTGCAGGACCTGCATGATGCCTTTGCCGACCCGGCCATCGACGCCATTCTGTGCATGCGTGGGGGGTACGGCAGCATGCGCCTGCTCGACCAGCTCGATTTCGAACTGATCCGGCACAACCCCAAGCCGTTGATCGGTTACAGCGACATCACCGCGCTGCACACGGCGATCTACCGGCATACCGGGATGCTCACCTTCCATGGCGGGATGCTCAATGCCGACCTGCTGGGGGGCAAGTTGGCGCCAACCGAGGCTTCGTTGCTGGCGCAGCTGGGTGGGCATGTGCGGGCAGGGGAGCAGATCTTGCACCCTGCTGACTTCGCCTTGAGCAGCGTGCTGCATGGGGTGGCCAGCGGGCCGCTGCTGGGCGGCAACCTGTCGATGCTGGGCGCGACCCTGGGGACGATTGCCGAGCTGGATACGCAGGGCTGCATTCTGTTTATCGAGGACGTCAACGAGCCGCTTTACCGGGTGGACCGCTTGCTCACCCAGCTGCGCCTGGCGGGCAAGCTGGAGGGGGTGAAGGGTGTTCTGGTGGGGGATTTTGCCGGGATTACCACTGCGGCATTGACGCCGTTGCTGGAGGACATCTTCGCGCCGCTGGGTGTGCCGGTGCTGGCCGGGTGGCGCAGTGGCCATTGTGACCCGAATGTGTGCTTGCCGTTGGGGGCTCGGGTCAGGCTGGACAGTGATCGGCAGAGCTTGATGCTGGAGCAGGATCTTTTCCAGGCTTGAGATTTTTGGGGCTGCTTTGCAGCCCTTCGCGGGCACGCCCGCTCCCACTGGGTTTGGCGCGATACCTGTGGGAGCGGGCGTGCCCGCGAAGGGGCGCAACGCGCCCCCGGCAATCTCACTGGCTACGCAGGCTCTCGAGTAGCTTGTGGGTCGGATACCCATCCGCCGGCCACCCCAGCCCCTGCTGGGCATTGCGGATCGCCTTGCGGGTATTGGCGCCAATGATGCCATCGGCATTGCCGGCTTCGTGCCCTTTGCTGTTCAACAGGTTCTGCAGCTCCATGCGCTCGCTGCGGCTGAGCGGCAGGTCTTCTTTAGGCCAGCTGCCGGCAATGAAGCCCCAGCCCGTGAAGCGGTCACCCAGCAGGCTTACCGCCAGCGCGTAGGACGACGAATTGTTGTACTTGAGAATGGCGCGGAAGTTGTCCAGCACCAGGAACGCCGGGCCACGCGCGCCCGCTGGCAGCAGCAGGGCGGCAGACAGCTGGTTGCTGCCCACCGGCAATTGGGTACCGGCAGGCAGTTTCACACCCATCGCCAGCCACTCGCTCACCGGCTTGCGCAGGGCGCCATCGGCCTGCCAGTAATCGAAGCCAGGCGGCACCTGTACTTCGAAGCCCCACGGCTGGCCACGTTTCCAGCCCGAGCTCTGCAAGTAGTGCGCGGTCGAGGCCAGGGCGTCTGCCGTGCTGTTCCAGATGTCACGGCGGCCATCGCCATCGAAGTCTACGGCATGGGTGTTGTAGGTGGTCGGGATGAACTGGGTCTGGCCCATGGCGCCGGCCCACGAGCCACGCATGGCCTCAGGCAGGATATCGCCATGCTGGATGATCTGCAGCGCGGCGATCAGCTGGTCTTGAGCGAACTGCGGGCGGCGGCCCTCATAGGCCAGGGTAGCCAACGAGCGGATCACCGACTTGTTGCCCTGGAACTGACCGAAATTGCTTTCCATGCCCCATACCGCGACCAGCACCTGGCGATCGACGCCATAGCTTTGCTCGATGCGGGTCAGCAGTTCGGCGTTCTGTTCCAGCAGCTTCTTGCCGTTGCGTACGCGCAAAGGCGACAGGGCGCCTTCGAGGTATTCCCATACCGGGCGGGTGAACTCCGGCTGGCTGCGATCGGCCTTGATCACGTCCATGTCGGGGGTGACGCCGAGGAAGGCGCGGTCGAAGGTGTCTTGCGAAATGCCGGCTTGCAGGGCTTGCTGGCGAAAGCCTGCTTGCCATTGCGCGAAGGTTTGCAGAGGCTGGATTTCAGTGCTGGTATCGGGCGTCGTGCCGGGCAGGGTCACCACCGGGGTGGGCTGGGCAGGGGCCAGCGGCAGGGCATCGGCGGCGGTGGGCTTTTCTGCGCAGGCCACTAGCAGGATGAAACTGGAGGCCGCGATCAGCTGACGGGTTTTCCAGCGGGGGAGAAGACTGAGGAGCATTCACAGATCCAGAATTGCAGGTCAGGTGACGACCATACCATGCCTGCGCTTTCGATGCTTTCATGCAGCCAAAAAGTAGGAAGCCTCCCAATCTCTCGATTGGAAGGCTTCGCGGCGGTAGCTGCCTTTGCCTTTGTCTGGCCGTTCCTGGCGGCAGCGGAACAGTGGTTGGGCGATGATCGACTTGGCCTTGTTGGGGATGTGCTTTTTCGGCTTTTTGCTCATGGCGGAGTTCCCGGGTTGGGTGGGTTTCGCGGCGCACTGTAGGGCTTGGGACAGGGTGGGGCCAATTGATTGTGTTTATGGTCGAGATCGTGGCGCTGAGGTTGAGGCGAGCGCCGGCCCTGTGGGAGCGGGTTTACCCGCGAAGCATGCGACGCGGTGCATGGCACCGGCTTTGCCGGTGTTCGCGGGTGAACCCGCTCCCACAGGGGGGGGCAGTTATTCGGAAGGGAGGGTGAGACGCTGACCGGCCATCAGCAGCGACAAGCGCGCCAGGCCCGTCCATGGCGAGCCCTCGGCCTGCCCCTTGATCTGTGCATCGATACGCTGGGCATCCTGCAACAACTGCGCCCAGCGCTGCGCCGACAGGCGCTGCAGGGCCTTGCTGACCAATGGCCGGCGTTTGTCCCAGACCGGCGGGCGGGCCTGGCTGAAAGCCTTGTCCAGCGGTACGCCCTGGCTGAACTGCTGGGCCAGCCCCGCCAGCTGGCGCAGCTCTCGGGCCAGGGCCCAGAGAATCACCGGTGGCTCCACGCCTTCACCGCGCAAGCCTTCGAGCATGCGCAACGCATGCGCGGCTTCGCCGTTGAGAATGGCATCGACCAGGCCAAAGACATCGAAACGGGCGCTGTCGGCGACGGCGGCCTGCACGGTCTCGACAGTTATCTGGTTGCCTTCGGCGAGCAGCTTGAGCTTTTCGATTTCCTGCGCGGCCGCCAGCAGGTTACCTTCCACGCGCGCGGCAATCAGGTCGACGGCGTCACGCTGTGCCGACAGGCCGGCCTGCTGCAGGCGCTGATTGATCCACTGTGGCAGCTGGTGTACATCCACCGGCCAGATCTGGATGAACTGGCAGTGGGCACCTTCGATCAGCGCCTTGCCCCACTTGGTCTTCTGTGCGCTGCCGTCGAGCTTGGGCAGGCTGACCAGCAGCAGAGTATCTTCGGCGGGGTTCGCGCAGTATTCCATCAGCGCAGCAGCGCCCTTGTCACCGGGCTTGCCCGAGGGCAGGCGCAATTCCAGCAGGCGGCGCTGGGCGAACAGCGACAGGCTGGCGCCGGCCTGGAGCAGGGTGCCCCAGTCGAAGTTGGCGTCGGCACTGAATACCTGGCGTTCATCGAAGCCCTGCTGGCGCGCGGCGTTGCGGATGGCGTCGGCGGCTTCCTGGCACAGCAGCGGGTCGTCGCCGCTGACCACGTAGACCGGTGCCAGGGCGCCTTGCAGGTGCTTGTTGAGTTGGGCGGGGGCGAGCTTCATGGGAATCAGGCGGGGCACCCGAAGGTACCCCGCTCGGGCTTAGTTGCCCGGTACTTCCAGTGGCGACTGCTGAGGCGTCTCGGCCTGCTGGCGGCGAGCGGCGTCCAGTGCAGCGGCTTCGGCCTTGGCACGCTCGTCGGCCTGACGCTGCAGCTCGTCCAGCTGGGACGGGGTCAGCATCTGCAGGCGAACGACCATGGCGTTGACCAGGTCGCGACGCATTTCTTCGCGGGCGCGGTCGGCTTCCTGCTCGGAGCCGGTGATGTTCGAGCCGTCACGCAAGTAGATCTTGCGCACTTCCAGCTTGTCGCTCATCAGCTCCAGGTTGTTCAGGCCCTGGATGCTGTAGTTCAACACGGTGGTCAGCTCGTACTCGGCAGTACGGTTGCCGCTGTTGTAGGTCGCCGAGCGCTCGCGCTCCTGCTCGTTGGTCAGCACCAGGCGGTACGGTGCGCCAGCGTGCACGTTGACACCGCTACGCTCCAGTACTTCACGCAGCTGAACCACGGTCGGGCCGTAGGCGTTGCGTGCGCTGACGTCCATTTCTTTCACGCTCAGCTCGGTAGAGCCGGTGCCGCGCAGCTGGAAACCGCAGGCGCTGAGCATGACCGCCAGGCCAATTACCAGCAAATTGCGTTTGATCATGTTGTTGCTCCCTTGTGGGCCTGTTCGCCCGCCCGCAGTGGCTGCGGGCGGGCGTTGCCATCAGTTGGCGACGATGTTGACCAGCTTGCCCGGAACCACGATAACCTTGCGGATGGTCAGGCCATCGATGAAGCGCAGGACGTTCTCGTTGCTGCGCGCGGCGGCTTCGATTTCTTCGCGGCTGGCGGCGGCCGGCATTTCGACCTGGCCACGCAGCTTGCCGTTGACCTGCACCACCAGGGTGACGGTGTCCTGTACCAGGGCTGCCTCGTCGACGGCTGGCCAGCTGGCGTCGATGACGGCCTGCTGGTGGCCCAGCTGTTGCCACAGCTCGTGGGAGATGTGCGGGGTGATCGGTGCCAGCAGCAGGGTGACGGCCTCGAGGCCTTCCTGCAGCAGGGCGCGGTCCTGTTCAGTGGCCTGCGGGGCCTTTTCCAGCACGTTCATCACGGTCATCACCTGGGCGATTGCGGTGTTGAACTTGTGGAACTGGCCGACGTCGGTGCTGGCCTGCTTGATGGCTGCGTGGATGGCGCGGCGAATGACCTTTTGTTCGTCGTTCAGGCCGGCGATGTCCAGCTTGCCTGCCGGGCCTTGGGCCACGTGGGCCTGGGCCAGGCGCCAGACACGGCGCAGGAAGCGGCTGGCACCTTCGACGCCGGAGTCGGACCATTCCAGGCTCGCATCAGGTGGCGAGGCGAACATCATGAACAGGCGGCAGGTGTCGGCGCCGTACTGATCGATCATCGATTGCGGGTCGACGCCGTTGTTCTTCGACTTCGACATCTTCTCGGTGCCGCCGATTTCCACCGGCAGGCCGTCGGTCTTCAGGCGGGCGCCAATGATCTTGGCCTTGGCATCACGCTCGATCTCGACATCTGCCGGGTTGAACCAGTCCTTGCCGCCGTTGCTGGCCACACGGTAGTAGGTTTCGGCGACCACCATGCCCTGGGTCAGCAGGTTCTTGAACGGCTCGTTCGAGGTGACCAGGCCTTCGTCACGCATCAGCTTGTGGAAGAAGCGCGCGTACAGCAGGTGCAGGATGGCGTGCTCGATACCGCCGATGTACTGGTCGACCGGCAGCCAGTGGTTGGCCGCTTTCGGGTCGACCATGCCACCTTCGTAGTTCGGCGAGGCGTAGCGGGCGAAGTACCAGGACGACTCGACGAAGGTGTCCATGGTGTCGGTTTCGCGCTTGGCCGCGGCGCCGCATTTCGGGCAGCTGCATTCGTAGAATTCAGGCATGCGCGCCAGTGGCGAACCGGCACCGTCCGGCACCACGTTCTCCGGCAGGGTGACCGGCAGCTGGTCTTCCGGCACCGGTACGTCGCCGCAGGACGGGCAGTGGATGATCGGGATCGGGCAGCCCCAGTAGCGCTGGCGGCTGATACCCCAGTCGCGCAGGCGGAACTGGGTACGCGATTTGCCCAGCTCCTTGCGGATCAGGGCGGCTTCGATGGCGTCGAAGGCACCGGCGAAGTCCAGGCCATCGAACTCGCCGGAGTTGATCAGCTGGCCGTGCTCGCCATAGGCGGCCAGCCACTCGCTGCCGACTTCATCACCAGCGCTGGTGCGTACCACGGCCTTGACCGGCAGGTTGTACTTGTGGGCGAACTCGAAGTCGCGCTCGTCGTGGGCAGGCACGGCCATGACGGCGCCATCGCCGTAGTGCATCAGCACGTAGTTGGCGACCCATACCGGCAGCTTCTCGCCGGTCAGCGGGTGCTCGACCAGCAGGGAAGTGGCCATGCCCTTCTTCTCCTGGGTGGCCATGTCGGCTTCGGCAACGCTGCCGCTCTTGCACTCGTCGATGAACGCCTGCAGCGCCGGGTTGCCCTGGGCAGCCTGGGTGGCCAGTGGGTGTTCGGCGGCGACGGCGACGTAGGTGGCGCCCATCAGCGTGTCGGGACGGGTAGTGAAGACCTTGAGGGTGCCTTCGTGGCCGATGCTGGCCAGGTCGTAGGGGAACTGCACTTCCATGCCGCGCGACTTGCCGATCCAGTTGCGCTGCATGGTCTTGACCTGCTCAGGCCAGCCCGGCAGCTCGTCGAGGCTTTCCAGCAACTCGTCGGCGTAGTCGGTGATGCGGAAGTAGTACATCGGGATTTCGCGCTTCTCGATCAGCGCGCCCGAACGCCAGCCACGGCCATCGATGACCTGCTCGTTGGCCAGTACGGTCTGGTCCGCCGGGTCCCAGTTCACGGTACCGTTCTTGCGGTAGATGATGCCTTTCTCGAACAGGCGGGTGAACAGCCACTGCTCCCAGCGGTAGTAGTCGGGCTTGCAGGTGGTGACTTCACGTGCCCAGTCGATGGCCAGGCCCAGGCTCTTGAGCTGGGTCTTCATGTAGTCGATGTTTTCGTACGTCCACTTAGCCGGGGCGACGTTGTTCTTCATCGCCGCGTTTTCCGCGGGCATGCCGAAAGCGTCCCAGCCCATCGGCTGCAGGACGTTCTTGCCCAGCATGCGCTGGTAGCGGGCAATCACGTCACCGATGGTGTAGTTGCGCACGTGGCCCATGTGTAGCTTGCCGCTCGGGTACGGGAACATCGACAGGCAGTAGTAGGTGTCCTTGCCTGGCTGTTCGGTAACAGCGAACGATTGTTGCTCGTCCCAGAACTTCTGGGCGGCGGCTTCGATATCACGGGGCGTGTATTGTTCGTGCATGGCTACTTTTTGCTGAGAGGGAAGAGACCTTGTTCCAGGCAGCGGAACCTCGCTGCGTCCGGCACTCCGGTGTCGTTTAGAGTGAACGCCGTAGCATACAGCAGCGCCGCGCATCGTGGGAAACCTTCGTTGCGAATGCCCGCTGGTCGCGGCACACGGCTGCTTTTTGCAACGACGCTAAGCTCAGGTGTGGGGGGAGATATTCTTATCTTCAATGAGGTGAACGGATGGGAGAGACGCAGCTACCCGCAATCAGACCGGAGCTATACGAACGCCTGATCGACCGGCTTGGCCTGGCACTGGAAGTGGCCAGGACCTCGGTGCGATTGCGCGACGAGATGCCAGCCGAGCTGGAGTTGCGTGGCCTGAGCCACGCAGAGTTCGAAGTGATCAAGGCCTACCTGGATTCCCTCCCGGAGCGCCACAATGCCTGTGTCGGCAGTTACCCACAAGCGGAGCCGACATCGGCCAAGATCATCTGGCTCAAGGACAAGAAACGCCCCGCCAGCACGGCGAGATCCAGGACGCTGCCACATCGCTAGCCGTTCAGGACGCCAGGCGCAGGCTATCGCGCGCCGGTTCTTCAATATCATCACAGCTCAGGATCGACGCCGGCCATCCTCTTGTTGACCGGCGTCGATCCACTTAGGCTGCACGCCTGCCAAGGAGGTGTAGCCGATGCCGATCCGATTCTTCATCAAACAATGGCTGATGCCGCCGGGCGTGCTTTTTCTGCTGCTGCTTCTGGCGTGGTGGTTGCGCGCCCGGCGGCCGCGGCTGGCGGCGCTGTGTTTTGCCGCAGGGCTGGGCGGCATGTGGTTGATGAGCCTGCCGCTGGTGGTGCAGGAAACCGCTCGTGTGCTGGAGACGGAAGCGCCGCTGGCGGTAAGCGATTGGGCCGGGCTGGCCAGCCGTGCAGATGCCATCGTGGTGCTGGGTGCGGGGCGAGAGCGCGGTGACCCAGCCTGGGGCGGTAGCGACCAGCCCACAGCCACAGCGCTGGAGCGCATGCGCTTTGCCGCGCGGCTGGCCAAGGCTTCGGGCTTGCCGGTGCTGACCAGTGGCGGGTTGCACTACGGCACGCCGCCGAGCGAGGCGCGCTTGATGGCTGATCGCCTGCGTGAAGATTTCGGCGTCGAGGTGAAATGGCGGGAGGAGGGCAGCCGCACGACCTGGGAGAATGCCCAGCTGACGGCCAAGGTGCTGCAGCCGTTGGGAATTCGCCGGGTGGTCGTAGTGACCCAGGCGTGGCACATGCAGCGCTCGCGCTGGAGTTTCGAGCAGGCTGGGTTCGAGGTGGTGCCGGCGCCGGTCGGGTTCCTCGGGCGTGATCATGCGCGGCCGTTCGGCGGGTTGCTGCCGGAGAGCCGGGCGATGTGGCAGAGCGGGCAGTTGCTCAATGAAGTGGCGGGGTTGGTGGGGTATCGGCTGTTTTACTGAGCCTTCTACTGCCTGTACCGGACTCTTCGCGGGTGAACCCGCTCCCACAGGATTACCACACGCTACGAGATCGGTGGAGAACCTGTGGGAGCGGGTTTACCCGCGAAGAGGCCGGTGCAGGCTACATCATCAGACAGTCTTGGCAATGCGCCCGGCCAGCAACGCCCAACCCAGCAGCAATGCACAGACAATCGCCAGTGGCCACGACCGCCATTGCAGGTACGGCGTCAGTTGCTGCATCGGCACCACTTCGCCATACAGTACCGCCTGCTGGAACTGTGGTACCTGCGTGGTAATGCGGCCAAACGGGTCGATCAGCGCGGTCACCCCGTTGTTGGTGGCGCGGATCATCCAGCGCCCGGCTTCCAGCGCCCGCATCTGTGCCATCTGCAGGTGCTGCAACGGGCCGATCGAGGTGCCGAACCAGGTGTCGTTGCTGATGGTCAGCAGCAGGTCGCTGCGGGCCGCCAGGCCAGCAGCGAATTCGGGGTAGACCACTTCGTAGCAGATGTAAGGCGCAATCTGGTAGCCCTTGGCCTGCAACAGCGGCTGGTCTTCCGGGCCGCGGGCGAAGTCCGACATGGGCAGGTTGAAGAACTCGATGGCGCCACGCAGCATGTCCTGCAGCGGCACATACTCGCCAAACGGCACCAGCTTCTGCTTGAGGTAGGTGCCATCGCCTTCACCGGTGACGGTAATACCGTTGTAGTAGCGGCGCTGGTGGTGCACCACTTCACGCACCGGCACGCCGGTAATCAGCGCCGAATGCCGCTCGGCGGCGAACCGGCCCATCACATCGATATAGCCCTGGGCCTGGTCCTTGAGCACCGGAACCGCGGTTTCCGGCCACACCAGCAGGTCTACCGGCCTGGAGCTGAAGCTCAGGTCACGGTACAGCGCCAGTTGCGCGTCGATGTGCGCCGGGTCCCATTTCAAGTCCTGCTCTACGTTGCCCTGGATGGCCGCCACTTTCAACGGGTCGCCCGCCGGCTTGGTCCAGGCATGGCCCTTGAGCACCAGGCCCAGTACCCAAGGGGCCAGCAACAGCAGGCAGCCCACCGCCAGGAACGAGGGGCGGGCTCGCAGGCGGTGCAGGTTGCACAGCAGCGCAGCGGTCAGGGCCAGGGCAAAGGAAATCAGCCACACGCCGCCCAGCGGTGCCAGGCCGGCCAGCGGGCCGTCCAGTTGGCTGTAGCCGGCGTAGAGCCAGGGGAAACCGGTCAGGAACCAGCCACGGAAGGCCTCTTGCAGCAGCCACAGAGCGGCAAAGCACAAGGCGTCGGCCAGTGGTGCTTCGGTCCGCCGCAACCAGCGTGCCCACAGCCAGGTGGGCAGGGCGAAGAACCAGGCCAGGGCGGCGAAGAACGCCAGCAGCAACAGGATCGCCAGCAGCGGGGAGGCGCCGCCGTAGGTGTTCATGCTGACGTAGATCCACCAGGTGCCGGCACCGTACAGGCCGAAGCCGAACCACCAGCCACGCCACATGGCCTGGCGCGGGCTGAGCTCGCGCAGGCCGAGGTAGAGCAGGGCGATGGACAACACGGCCAATGGCCAGATGTCGAACGGCGCCAGGGCCAGGAGGGTGGAGGCACCGGCCGCCAGGGCCAGCAGGTTACCGGGCCAGCCGGGGCGGGTGATCCAACGCATGTTTGTCCTTAACGGGTGATCGGTGTCAGGCGCAGCAAGTGTATCCGCCGGCTGTCGGCATTGAGAATACGGAACTTGTAAGGGCCGATCTCGGTGGTCTCGTTGCGCTTGGGCAGGTGACCGAAGGCGCTCATCACCAGGCCGCCGACCGTGTCGAACTCGTCATCGGAGAATTCGCTGTCGAAGAACTCGTTGAAGTTCTCGATCGGGGTCAGCGCCTTGACCAGGAAGTCACCGCTGGGCAGCGGCTTGATGTAGCTGTCTTCCTCGACGTCGTGCTCGTCCTCGATGTCGCCGACGATCTGCTCCAGCACGTCCTCGATGGTGACCAGGCCGGCCACGCCGCCGTACTCGTCGATGACGACGGCCATGTGGTTATGGTTGGCGCGAAATTCGCGCAGCAGCACGTTCAGGCGCTTGGACTCGGGCACGAAAGTGGCCGGGCGCAGCAGGTCCTTGATGTTGAAGCTGTCGCCGTTCTCTTTGAGGATAAGTGGCAGCAGGTCTTTGGCGAGCAGGATACCGAGCACATCATCGTGGCTTTCGCCGATCACCGGGTAGCGCGAGTGCGCGGCGTCGATCACCGCCGGCAGGAACTCCCGGGGCGACTGGCTGGCCTTGATGCTGATCATCTGTGAACGCGGCACCATGATGTCGCGAACCTGCAGGTCGGCCACCTGGATGGCGCCTTCGACGATGGTCAGCGCTTCGCTGTCCAGCAGTTTGTTCTGATGGGCTTCGCGCAGCAATTCAAGGAGTTGCTGGCGGTTTTTCGGCTCATGGGCAAAAGCCTGGGTCAGTTTACCCAGCCAGGACTTCTGCCCGTTGCTCGATCGATCTTCGCTCATGGCGGTTCTCGTGATCCTTCGTGTATCAGTGTGTGAGGGTGTCGGTTTCATCGTCGGCGTACGGGTCGGGATGACCCAGTTCTGCCAGCAATTCCCGTTCCAGGCTTTCCATTTCCTCGGCTTCCTCATCCTCGATGTGGTCGTAGCCGAGCAGGTGCAGGCAACCGTGGATGACCAGGTGTGCCCAGTGCGCTTCCAGCGACTTGCCCTGTTCGGCGGCTTCGCGCTCGACCACCGGCACGCAGATCACCAGGTCGCCCAGCAGCGGGATGTCGAGCAGGTCGTCGGGGACGTCGGCCGGGAACGACAGCACATTGGTCGCGTAGTCCTTGTGCCGGTAGGTGTGGTTCAGCTCGCGGCCTTCGGCCTCGTCGACCAGGCGAATGGTCATTTCCGAATCGGCGCTGCGCTGGCGCAGGGCCAGTTCGCACCAGCGGCGAAAGGCGGTGTCATCCGGGGCGGCAGCATCCGTGGCCCGTTGAATATCGAGTTCAAGCATCTTTGCCGGGCGCCTCGGGCTTGGCCTGGCGGGCATCGAAGCGGTCGTAGGCCTCGACTATGCGCTGCACCAGTGGGTGACGAACCACATCTTTGGGTTGGAAGTGGGTGAAACTGATCCCCGGAACGTCCTTCAGCACCTCGATGACATGCGCCAGGCCCGACTTGGTGCCACGGGGCAGGTCGACCTGGGTGATGTCGCCGGTGATGACCGCGGTGGAGCCGAAGCCGATACGGGTAAGGAACATCTTCATCTGTTCCAGCGTGGTGTTCTGGCTCTCGTCGAGGATGATGAAGCTGTTGTTCAGGGTACGGCCACGCATGTAGGCCAGCGGGGCGATCTCGATCACCTGGCGTTCGATCAGCTTGGCCACGTGTTCGAAGCCCAGCATTTCGTACAGGGCGTCGTACAGCGGGCGCAGGTACGGGTCGATCTTCTGGGCCAGGTCGCCGGGCAGGAAGCCGAGCTTTTCGCCCGCTTCGACCGCCGGGCGCACCAGCAGGATACGGCGCACCTGTTCGCGCTCCAGCGCGTCCACGGCGCAGGCCACGGCCAGGTAGGTCTTGCCGGTACCGGCCGGGCCGATGCCGAAGTTGATATCGTTGGCCAGGATTTCCTTGACGTAGCGCTGTTGGTTGACCCCGCGCGGGCGAATGTTGCCCTTGCGCGTGCGCAGCGACACGCTGACCTCGTTGACGGCCGGGTTGTCGATGTTCTCGACGGTCGATTCCTGCAGGTACAGGTGCACGGTTTCCGGGGACAGATCGCTGGCCTTGGTCTCGCGGTAGAGACGGCGCAGCAACTGCTCGGCAGCGGAGGTGGTCTTGGGTTCGCCGATCAGCTCGAACTGATTGCCGCGGTTGCGGATCTCGATGGCCAGGCGCTGTTCGATCAGGCGCAGGTGCTCGTCGAACTGGCCGCACAAGTTGGCGAAACGGTGGGCCTCGAAGGGTTCGAGGATGAAACGATGGGGTTCTATGGGTGCGTTCAAGGTCGTTTTTAGCCGCTCGACGGCAATGGATGTGAGCTCAAGAATAACCCTTGAATGGCAGTGGCGAAAGCACTGAAACGATCAAGGGTATGTGTGGCCTGTTCTGGCCCCTTCGCGGGTAAACCCGCTCCCACAGGGATTGCACGGTTCCTGCGGGCTGCGCAGAACCTGTGGGAGCGAGTTCACCCGCGAAGAGGCCGGCACTGCTATGATGCCGGCCTTTTCTTACGCATGTGTTATCCCCCGAACATGAGCAAACCCGAACCTGCCATCTATAAAGTGATCTTCCTCAACCAGGGGCAGGTCTTCGAGATGTATGCCAAGCAGATCTACCAGAGCGACCTATGGGGGTTCCTGGAGATCGAGGAGTTCGTGTTCGGCGAGCGCTCGCAGCTGGTAGTGGACCCAAGCGAGGAGAAGCTCAAGAGCCAGTTCGAGGGGGTGATCCGCAGTTTCGTGCCGATGCACTCTATCGTGCGCATCGACGAGGTGGAACGCCTGGGCACGGCGAAGATCAGCGAAGCCAAGGGCGGCGGCAACGTGATGCCGTTCCCCATGCCGATGCCGGAAAAGTGACCACTCAGGGCAGTGGCGAGAACGGTGTGCGCCCTTCGGCGCTCTGCAGCTCCAGCAGGTACTTGCGGAAAATCTGGCCGAGCACCTGGGTGGCATGCTCCAGCTCGTCGCGGGGCATCTGCTCGGTCACTTCGTCGGCCATGTCCAGCGCATCCTCGGCGCCGTTGACCGCGGCCATCTTCAGCAGGATGTAGGCCTGCACATTGTTGGCCTTGACCCCTTCGCCACGGAAGAACATGGCGCCCAGGCGATACTGGGCCTCGGCATGGCCTTGCAGCGAGGCCTTTTCGAACCAGTTAAGGGCTTTGCCCAGATTTTTCGGCGTTTGCGTGTAGTAGTACTCGCCCAGTTCGAATTGCGCCTGGGCATCCCCCGCGGTAGCCGTCTGCTCACAAGCCTTGAGGGCGTTTGCCAGGTCTTCGGGCTGGACATTCAAGGTGCAGCGGCCCGTTGCCGGAATCAGCAACGAGTTACCGCCCTCTGCCAGGGCCAGCAGGGGCTGAAGAAGCAACAGGCAGCCCAGGGTCAGGGCGCGGCCGGTGCGGTTCATGGGGATCGACTTACCTCTGCAAAGCTGCGGCCAATGTCTCTGGTGGCACATTATGGGATAAGCAGCGCCAACCTTACAAAGTTTTACTCGATTTTCTGCTTGGTTGGGGAAGTCAGCTGATTGTGCAGGGTTAATTATTTCCTTTGGCGACCCCTTCGCGGGTGAACCCGCTCCCACAGGTACTGCACCAACATTGGCTCGGTGCGGTCCCTGTGGGAGCGGGTTTACCCGCGAAGAGGCCGGGACAGGCTGACAATCACTTCAGGGCTGCAAAGGCCTTTTCAGCCGCATCCAGGGTGATCTGCAGCTCTTTGTCGCCATGGGCGATAGAGGTGAAGCCAGCCTCGAACGCGCTAGGCGCCAGGTACACGCCACCATCGAGCATCAGGTGGAAGAAGCGCTTGAAGCGCTCGGCGTCGCTGGCCATCACGTCTTCGAAGGTGACGATGTCGTCGGCACCGCTGAAGTACAGGCCGAACATGGCACCGGCCTGGGTGGTGACGAACGGCACGCCAGCGGCATCGGCGCGCTGTTGCAAGCCGTCGAGCATACGGCTGGTGTAGTCGGTCAGCTCGGCGTGGAAGCCCGGGCGGCTGATCAGCTTCAGGGTGGTCAGGCCGGCGGCCATGGCCAGCGGGTTACCCGACAGGGTGCCCGCCTGGTACACCGGGCCGAGCGGGGCGATGCAGCCCATGATTTCACGCTTGCCGCCGAAGCAACCGACCGGCATGCCGCCGCCGACGATCTTGCCGAAGGTCGACAGGTCCGGGTTGATGCCGTAGTGGCCCTGGGCGCCGCCGAGCGAAACGCGGAAACCGGTCATCACTTCGTCGAAGATCAACACCACGCCGTGCTTGTCGCACTGCTCGCGCAGGCCTTCGAGGAAGCCTGGCGCCGGTGGTACGCAGTTCATGTTGCCGGCTACCGGCTCGACAATGATGCAGGCTACGGACTGGCCGACTTCGGCAAGGGTTTTCTCGACGGCGGCGATGTCGTTGAACGGCAGGGTCAGGGTGTGCTTGGCGAAGTCCGCCGGCACGCCTGCCGAGCTCGGTACGCCCTGGGTCAGCAGGCCGGAGCCGGCTTTTACCAGCAGGCTGTCGGAGTGGCCGTGGTAGCAGCCTTCGAACTTGATGATGGCGTCACGGCCGGTGTAGCCACGGGCCAGGCGGATGGCGCTCATGGTGGCTTCGGTGCCCGAGCTGACCATGCGTACCATCTCCATGGACGGCACCAACGAGCAGACCAGATCGGCCATCTCGGTTTCCATGGCGGTCGGGGCACCATAGGACAGGCCGTGCTCCAGCTGCCTGCGTACCGAGTCCAGTACCTGCGGGTGGCCGTGGCCGAGGATCATCGGGCCCCAGGAGCCGACGTAGTCGACGTAGCGCTTGTCATCCTCGTCAACGACGTAGGCGCCTTCGGCATGCTTGAAGAACAGCGGCGTGCCGCCAACGCTCTTGAAAGCGCGGACCGGCGAGTTGACGCCACCGGGGATGTGCTTCTGGGCTTGGGCGAACAGGGCTTCGGAACGGGACATGGGGGTTCTCTCGAATCAGGATGCGAACAAGGCGTTGAAGGCGCGGGCGCGGCGGGTGACTTCCTGCGCGCTGTCGGCACCGAACAGGCCGTGGATCACCGCCAGCAGGTCGGCGCCATGGGCGACCAGCGGGGCGGCGTTGTCGAGGGTAATGCCGCCGATCACCGCGATCGGCAGTTTCACCTGGGCGCGGGCCTGCTCCAGCAGTTCGATGTTGGCAGCGGGTGCCCCCGGCTTGGTGACGGAATTGTAGAAGCGGCCAAAGGCCACGTAGCTGGCGCCTTCGCTGGCAGCCTGGGCGGCCAGTTCGAGGCTGGCGTGGCAGGTGGAGCCGATGATTGCCTGGCGGCCGAGCAATGCGCGGGCCGGGGTCAGCGGGCCGTCGGTCTGGCCCAGATGCACGCCGACGCCAAGGCGCGCGGCCAGTTCGGCGTCGTCGTTGATGAGCAGCTGGGTGCCATAGTGCTCGCAAAGCTTCAGCAGCCCTTCGGCTTCACGCAGGCGCCGCGCCGCGTCGTCACTTTTGTCGCGATACTGCAGCAGGCACACGCCGCCTTCCAGTGCCGCTTCGACATGGGACAGGAAACGGCCAGCGAGCAGCTGGCTGTCGGTGATGGCGTACAGACCGCGTAGCTTCATTGGAGGCCTCGTGTCAGGAACAGAAATCCAGCGGCAGGCGGCGCGGCACGAACTGGCCCTTGCCCAGCTGTTCGGCGTCACGCAGGGTGCGCCAGGTGTAGTCCAGGGCACTGCGGACGGCGCTTTCCAGCTGCTCGCCGAGGGCCAGACGGCCGGCCAGGGCGCTGGCCAGGGTGCAGCCCGAGCCGTGGTAGCTGCCCGGCAGTCGCTGGCAGGTCCAGGTGTGGCGCTGGCCGTCGCGGCTGTACAGGCGGTTGTGAATTTCGTCTTCGTCGCCGTGACCACCGGTAATCAGCAGGTGTCTACAGAACGGCAACAGTTTCTCGGCACACTCGTCGGCGGTGCCTTCGGGCAGTTCGGCAAGGATGCGGGCTTCGGGCAGGTTCGGCGTGGCGATGATTGCCAGCGGCAGCAGGCGTTCGCGCAGGGCATAGCCCACTTCGTCCTTGCCCAGTCGGCCACCACCACCGGCACGCAGCACCGGGTCGCAGACCAGCGGCAGATGCGGGTGGGCGGCCAGCAGTTCGGCGACGGTGTCGACCATCTCGATCGAACCGAGCATGCCCAGCTTGACGGCGGCCACCGTAGAGTCGGCCAGCACGGCGTTGGCCTGGGCCAGCACCCACTCGCGGTCGAGCACGCGGAAGTCGGAAACGTTGACGGTATCCTGCACGGTCAGGGCGGTCACTGCGGGTGCGGCGTGACAGCCTTGGGCGATCAGGGCTTCGATATCTGCCTGCAGGCCGGCGCCGCCACTGGGGTCGTGGCCGGAGAGACAGAGGACAACGGGGCGGGAGCTGTAGGTATTCATGGTCGGCGAGCTTACCACCAATCCCGTTTGGGCGGATCGTCCTACAAACGAGTTTTGTTGATCAATAGGTCAGGTTTCTGTCGGATTTCTTTCTGTAAGCGCCGATTTAGAGCCTTTTCTTTGTGTTTGGATGTGGTCGATTGCCAGGTTGCGAAGCTATGCTAGAGTGCTCGGATAACTCTACAAACGGGTTCTGCCGGATCGTGTCGTCTCAAACGGATGGGAGGCAACCGCGACTCGACTGGACAGGCCATGCTGGGGCTGTATGCGCTATTTGCTGATTGTGCTTCTGGGCTTGCTGCCCATGCTGGCCGGGGCAGTCGATTTCGACGACGCTACCCGGCATCTTCCGCTGGGCAAGGCCATGCAGGTTTATGAAGACCTCGATGGCAGTGCCAGCATCGCCCAGGTCACTGCCCCTGGGTTCGCCAAGCATTTTCGCCCCCACCATGAAGACGTGCTGAACGCCGGTTACTCCACCTCGGTGTTCTGGCTCAAGGTCGAACTGCGCCCTGTCGCCGCACCCGGCGCCGCCCCACGGCAATGGCTGCTGGAGTTGGCCTACCCGCCGCTGGACCACCTCGAGCTGTACCTGCCCGACAGCAGTGGCAGTTACCGCCTGGCCCGGCGCACCGGCGACGCCTTGCCCTACCAAAGCCGGCAGATCCTGCAGAACAACTACCTGTTCGAACTGCAGCTGCCGCCTGGCCAGGTGACCACCGCCTACCTGCGCCTGCACAGCCAGGGCTCGGTGCAGGCGCCGCTGGCGCTGTGGTCCGCCCAGGCCTATATGGAGGAGCAGCCCACGCGCCTGTATGTGCTGGGGATGATCTACGGCGTGTTGCTGGTGATGCTGGTGTACAACCTGTTCATCTACCTCAGCGTGCGCGATGTCAGCTACCTCTACTACATCCTCTATATCGCTTCGTTCGGCTTGTACCAGGTGTCGGTGAATGGCGCCGGTGTGGCCTACTTCTGGCCGGACAGCCCGTGGTGGGCGAATGCTTCGACGCCGTTGTTCATCGGTGCCGCTGGCCTGTTCGGCTGCCAGTTCGCCCGGCACTTCCTGCAACTGGGCAGCATCAGCCGTGGTTTCGACCGGCTGCTGCAACTGCTGATGCTGGGTGGCGCGCTGGTCATGGTGCTGGCGGTGACCATGCCCTACGGTGTCGCTTTGCGCATGGCCACGGTGCTGGCGTTGCTATTTACCGTGAGCATCTTCAGTGCCGGTCTGTATGCCTGGTGGCGTGGCTTGCGCGTGGCACGCTGGTTCATCATCGCCTGGACGGCGTTCTTGCTCGGTGGCCTGGTCAACACCTTGATGGTGCTGGGCTACCTGCCGAACGTGTTCATTACCATGTATGCCAGCCAGCTGGGGTCGGCGCTGGAGGTGGCCTTGCTGTCGCTGGCGCTGGCCGACCGCATCAACAGCCTGCGTGAGCAGCAGGCCCAGACCTTGCGTGACACGGGGCGCACGCTGGAGCAACTGAACTTGCAACTGGCCAGGAGTAATCGTCTGAAAGACGAATTCCTGGCCAGCGTGACTCATGAACTGCGTACGCCGATGAATGGCGTGATCGGCTCGCTGGAGCTGATGCAGACCCTGCCGATGGAGGCCGAGATGGCCCAGTACCACCGCACGGCGGTGGGGTCGGCCCAGGGCATGATGGATATGGTCGATGCCATTCTTACCCTGTCCGAACTACAGGCCGGCCGCCTGCGCGCGCAGCCGGCGCCGTTCAGCCTGCGTGACCTGCTGCAGGGCGTGCGTGCCGGTTATGCCGGGCAGGCTTTGGGCAAAGGCTTGTACTTGAGCCTGGACATCCCGGCCGATGTGCCGGACGGGTTGCTGGGCGATGCTCAGAAGCTGGCCCGCTGCCTGGGGTGCCTGGTGGACAACGGTTTGAAGTTCACCCACCAGGGCGGGGTGATGATCCAGGTGCGCGGGCGCCGGGTGGGGCCTGACGACCTGGCGCTGACCTTCATGGTCAGCGACAGCGGTATCGGCTTCGATGACCTCGACCAGGCGACCCTGTACCAGCGCTTCTTCCAGGTCGATGGCTCGATGACCCGGCGCTATGGCGGGCTGGGGATTGGATTGTCGATTTGCCGGCAGATGGGGGAATTGCTGGGGGCGCGGTTGTCGCATGAGTCGACGCGGGGGTTGGGGAGCCGGTTCGAGTTGAGTTTGAACATGGCTATTGCGCAGGTGCAGATGGCATCGAATGTTCTGCAGGCGCGACGGTCGCTTTAGAGAGTTGGGTTTTATGCGCTAAGTGCTCGCCACGACAATTGCAGCGTCTGGTAGATCCCTCACGGCGAACCCCTCTCAGCCCCGCTGCAACCCAAAGCCATGCCCCCGCCACATGTTTAGTCATTAATGCCACTTTGACTGACTCGTACAGAGTGCTTCACTGGGTCTCTCAAGCTACCCGGATCCAGGAGCCCCCGATGAACCTGCACCAGTACGCTGAAACCCACGAAGTCACCAACCAGCCACCGCCCCTCGACGGTGCCAACCTGTACCGCCTCGACCTGCCGCTACAGGAATGGTCGCGGCGTTTCGGTGCGGGTTGGGCCGAATCGCGGATCGATGCCTACGGTGCCCTGGCCGGCGGCCCGCTGATGCAGGCGGGCTTCCTGGCCAATGCGCACAAGCCGGAGTTCAGCAGCCACGACCGCTACGGCCATCGCATCGACCTGGTCGAGTTCCACCCTGCCTACCACGAACTGATGCGCACCGCCGTCGAGCACGGCCTGCCGTCGCTGCCATGGGCCGAACCCCGCCCAGGCGCCCATGTGGCGCGGGCTTCGATGACCTACCTGCACAGCCAGGCCGAGGCCGGTACCGGCTGCCCGCTGACCATGACCTTCGCTGCCGTGCCAGCGCTGCGGCTGCAACCCGAACTGGCCGAATACTGGCTGCCGAAAATCCTCGCCTGCGAGTACGACCCGCGTAACGTCGGCGACCGTCACAAGGCCGGAGTCACTCTGGGCATGGCCATGACCGAGAAGCAGGGCGGCACCGATGTACGGGCCAACACCACCCGCGCTTATCCGGTCGGCGCCGCTGGCCCGGGGCAGGCCTACGAGCTGGTCGGGCACAAGTGGTTCTGCTCGGCGCCAATGTGCGATGCCTTTCTGACCCTGGCCCAGACCGAAAAAGGCCTGAGCTGCTTTCTGCTGCCGCGTCACCGCCCGGATGACAGCCGCAACCAGTTCTATATCCAGCGCCTGAAGAACAAGCTGGGCAACAGTTCCAACGCCTCCAGCGAGGTGGAATTGCGCGGCGCCCTGGCGTGGATGGTCGGGGAAGAAGGGCGGGGCGTGCCGACCATCATCGAAATGGTGGCCATGACCCGCTTCGACTGCATGGTCGGCTCCAGCGCCCTGATGCGCCAGGCGCTGACCCAGGCGGCCCACCACTGCGCGCACCGCAAGGTTGGCGGGCGGCTGCTGAACGAGCAGCCGTTGATGCAGAACGTGCTGGCCGACCTGGCGTTGGAAAGCGAGGCCGCGCTGGCCCTGAGCCTGCGCATGGGGCAGGCGCTGGAGCAGCTGGAAGACCCGCAGCAGGCGCATTTCGCCCGGCTGGTCACGGCGGTGGGCAAGTACTGGATCTGCAAGCGCGCGCCGGCGATGATCAACGAGGCAGCCGAGTGCCTGGGCGGGGCGGGTTATGTGGAAGACAGCATCCTGCCACGGCTGTACCGCGAAGCGCCGGTGAACTCGACCTGGGAAGGCTCGGGCAATGTGCAGTGCCTGGACGTGCTGCGGGCCTTGTCCAAGGAGCCGGGCGTGCTTGATGCACTGTTCGCCGAGCTGGGCGATGGGCACGGGGACCCGCGCCTGGCGGCGCACATCGGCAACCTCAAGGGGGCGTTTGCCGACACTGGCGACATGCAGTACCGCGCGCGGCAGCTGACCGAGGATATTGCCCTGGCGCTGCAGGCCAAGCTGTTGCTGGAGGCGGGCAATGCGGCGGTCAGTGATGCATTCATCGACAGCCGCTTGACCGGCGGCGGGCGCGTGTATGGGGCGTTGCCGCGGGGTGTGGATGTGGAGGCATTGGTGGCCAGGGCGACGCCAGCACAGGACCTGTAGGAGCGGCCTTGTGTCGCGATAGGGCTGCGAAGCAGCCCCAGGGGATCAGCGCAGATGCACAAATTGCCGGGGCTGCTTTGCAGCCCTATCGCGACACAAGGCCGCTCCTACAGGGACCAGCGCTGGCCTGCTGATTAACACCGATCAATGGGGGTGTATTTAGCCAAGAAGGCAGGCAAGATGGTTCACATGCATGTCCAGACAGGAAGCACAGTGTGAGCCAAGCTTTTGTAGTCGTTGATACCCCCGAACAGGCCGTCGACCGTCTGGCGGCCCTGCATGACCAGGCCACCGGGGCCCTTAGCCAGGCCCTCAAGCGTTACCTGAAGGACCGTACCGAGCCGGGCGTCGAAGAGCGCGACCTGTTCCGCTACCCGGCGCTGCGCCTGACCTACTACAGCCACGGCGAAGTCGCCGCCACCACGCGGGCCTACGCCAAGGTCCAGGTGGCCGGTACCTACAGCGTCACCATCACCCAGCCGGCTGCTTTCCGTGGCTACCTGCTGGAACAACTGCGCCCGCTGATGCACGACTACACCGTCACGGTAGAGGTCGGCGTCAGCGAACAGAACATCCCTTACCCCTACGTGGTCGACCAGGGCGACGAGCTGGCCGGCAGCGGCATCACCGCCGCGCAGCTGGCGCGGGTGTTCCCCAGCACCGACCTGTCGGCTGCCACCGACAACATCGCCGACGGCCTGTATGACTGGGACAGTACCGAAACCCTGCCACTGGCGCTGTTCGATGCCGCGCGGGTCGACTTCTCGCTGCGCCGCCTGGTGCACTACACCGGCAGCGACTGGCGTCATGTGCAGCCGTGGATCCTGCTGACCAACTATCATCGCTATGTCGACCAGTTCATCAGCCACGGCCTCGACCAGTTGCGTGACGACCCGCGCTTCGTGCGCATGGTGCTGCCGGGCAACGTGGTGATCGAGAAGGGCATGGACCACGGTGAAACCCAGGCCCTGGTGGCCAGCGTGGTCTGGCACCGCTACCAGATGCCGGCATATCACCTGATCGCCGCCGACGGCGACGGCGTCACGCTGGTCAACATCGGCGTCGGCCCGTCCAATGCCAAAAACATCACCGACCACCTGGCCGTGCTGCGCCCGCATTGCTGGCTGATGATCGGCCACTGCGGCGGCCTGCGGCAGTCGCAGACCATCGGCGACTATGTGCTGGCACATGCCTACATGCGCCGTGACGGCATTCTCGACCGGGTGGTGCCGCCGAACATTCCGATTCCGGCCCTGGCCGAAGTGCAGCTGGCCTTGCAGGAAGCCGCCGCGCAGGTCACCGGCGAGCGTGGCGAACAGCTGAAGAAGCGCCTGCGCACCGGCACCGTGCTGACCTACGACGACCGCAACTGGGAGCTGCGCTGGGCCCAGGAGCGGCCGTTGATCAACCTGTCGCGTGCCGTGGCGGTGGATATGGAAAGCGGTACCATTGCCGCCCAGGGTTACCGCTTGCGCGTACCGTACGGCACCTTGCTGTGTGTGTCCGACAAGCCGTTGCACAGCGAGATCAAGCTGCCGGGTTCGGCCAACGCCTTCTATAACCGGGCGGTGAGCCAGCATCTGAAGATCGGCATTGCTGCCCTCGACCTGCTGCGCACCGAGCTCAACTCGCTGCACTCGCGTAAACTGCGCAGTTTCGATGAGCCGCCGTTCCGCTGAGGATCCATGTCACTGCCACCCCGTTCCAAGCCGCGCCGCCCCCAGGCGCGGCCTGCCACCGGCCTGCGTCGCCAGCCCAAGGCGCCACCGGCCGAGCCGCGCCTGATCCTGTTCAACAAACCGTTCGATGTGCTTACCCAGTTCAGCGACGGCGACGGGCGCGCGACGCTCAAGGACTACATCGACATCCCCGGCGTGTACCCGGCTGGGCGGCTGGACCGCGACAGTGAAGGCCTGTTGTTGCTGACCAACGATGGCGGCCTGCAGGCGCGCATTGCCGACCCGAAGCACAAGCTCGCCAAGACTTACTGGGTTCAGGTGGAGGGGGAGCCGAGCGAGGAGCAGTTGCAGCGCTTGCGCGATGGTGTGGAACTGAACGATGGGCCGACCTTGCCAGCCGAAGCGCGGCGCCTGGACGAGCCGGCGCTGTGGCCGCGCAACCCGCCAGTGCGTTTTCGCAAAAGCGTGCCGACCAGCTGGCTGGAGCTGGTGATTCGCGAAGGGCGTAACCGCCAGGTGCGGCGGATGACGGCGGCGGTGGGGTTGCCGACCTTGCGCCTGGTGCGGGTGCGGATTGGCGACTGGGCGCTGGATGGGCTGGAGCAGGGCTGCTGGCGCGAAGTCACGGCGAAGTTGCAGCGTTAGCGGGGGCCGCTTTGCGGCCCATCGCGACACAAGGCCGCTCCTACAGGTGCAGCGCAAACTCAGGCATTGTGCGATCCCTGTAGGAGCGGCCTTGTGTCGCGAAAGGAGCGCAAAGCGCTCCCGGCTTTCTTAAGCCTTACACCCCTTCGAGAAACCCCACCACCACGCTCTTGATGATAAAGGCCAGCACCCCCAGCCCCAGCACGAAGAACAGGATCAGCGTCCCGAACCGCCCGGCCTTGGACTTTTTCGCCAGGTCCCAGACGATGAAACCCATGAAACCGATCAACACGGTGACCAGGATGATCATCATCCACTCTTCGAATACGGCGGGATCCATCGGTGTTCTCCAGGCGGGTTGAGCGTCCGATTATACGCCTGCTGGCGCAGGCAATTAACGCAGGTGGGTCAAGGGCAGCTCGGTGCTGGCCAGCACCTGGTTCAGCACGAAGCTCGAACGTACGCTGGTGACGCCTTCAATGCGAGTCAGGCTGCCTAGCAGCAGTTTCTGGTAGTGGTCCATGTCGGGCACCACCACCTTCAACTGGTAGTCGGCATCCATGCCGGTGACCAGGCTGCATTCGAGCACCTGTGGCAGGTTGCGGATGGCCGCCTCGAAGGTTTCGAAACGCTCCGGTGTGTGGCGGTCCATGCCGATCAGCACATAGGCAGTCAGGCTCAGGCCCAGCTTCTTGCGGTCGAGCAGGGCCACCTGGCGCGAAATGTAACCATCGTCCTCCAGTTGCTTGACCCGACGCGAGCATGGCGAAGGCGAGAGGCCGATGCGTTCGGCCAGTTCCTGGTTGGAAATGCGCGCATCGCGCTGCAATTCGGCGAGGATGCTCAGGTCGTAGCGGTCAAGCTTGCTCATGGTTTATGCCTTTTCTGTTCGGATTGCTGCGAATTATCAATCCAGGGTGAAAAATTGCGCAAGTGCTATTTATCCGAGCAATCTTCGCAATCATCTGCCGGACTCTGTCCGGTATCTTTATCCACAGAATCACTGCCCGGACATCAGTCCACGGCGACGCGCCCTAGGCGGGCGGTCGCGGCCAGCCATCCAACAGGATCTGCAGGCCCCCGGGCTACACACCTTCCAGAAGACGGTGTGAGGTGAGCCGGCGCCACAAGTGCCGAGCACGGACGACAATTCCTGAAGGGAGGCCCTGCGGCCTCCCTTTTTTCATGGCTGGAAATTTAATTGGCCTGCGTTCCGGGCGCGGTAGACTGGCTGTGGTTGCCTTATTTCTACCGAGAGGAACAGCATGAAGTCGCGCATCTGGCAGTTGGCAGGTGTTGGTGTGTTGGGGTTGAGCATCAGCCTCGGGGCCGTGGCCGAAGGGCCGGTCGAGGGGGCGCCCGGCCGCTCGCTCAATTCGCGTGACGAAGTGCAGCAGACCCAGCCGCCACGTCAGGGCTATTACCAGGACATCCCCCGCCGCCATGGTGATAACCGCTACTGGGAAGCCGGTGGGCCGGGGCAACGGCCTGGCGGTGACTGGCAGGGGCGCCCGGACGGTCATGGCAATGGTTGGGGGCCGGGGCCGCAGTATCGCCCGGGGCATACCATCGATCATTTCCCGGACCGTTACTGGAAAGTGCCTTATCGTGGCGATGACTACTTCTACTCCGGTGGGTACTGGTATCGCCCCCATGGTGGCCGTTATGTCGTGGTGACCCCGCCCCATGGCGTGCGGGTCGACTACCTGCCGCCTTATGCGCGGGAAGTCTGGCTGGGCGGGGCGCTGTTCTTCCTGGTGGCCGATACCTACTACCAGTACCTGGCCGACAGCCGCGAATACGTGGTGGTCAACCCGCCGGTTGCCACGCCGACACCTGTCGGTGGCGGGTATGATGTGGTGGCCTACCCTATGTCTGGGCAAGGGCAGGAACAGCAGGACCAGGACCGCTACCAGTGCCACCGCTGGGCGGTGAGCCAGTCAGGCTTCGACCCGGCAACGGCAACTTATGCACCGCCGGCCAATGTGGCGGACAACTACCGGCGGGCGCTGGGCGCTTGCTTCAGTGGCCGAGGCTACAGCATCAACTGATGCGGGACACGTCCCTGCGATGGACCTGTATGCCTCACGTATTGATTGAAGCCGGCGCAGAGCCCTGTGGGAGCAACTGTCTTGCTCAATTTCTAAAAGCTGGCGCGTTCCCTGTGGGAGCGGGCTTGCCCGCGAACACGGGCGAAGCCCGTGCCATCCACCGCGGTGTCTTCTTTGCGTAACCCTCTCGCACAATTACGCTCACTGACTCACACCGGGTCGGCATGCACCATCACATCCGCCTGTGGATAACGCTGGCGGATCACCCTAGAGGCCTCCACGCACAAGGCGTGCGCTTCATGCAGCGGCAATTGCCCCGGCATCTCCAGATGCAACTGCACGAACCACTGATTGCCCGACACCCGCGTACGCAGGTCGTGCACGCCCTTGACCCCGGGAATGGCCAGCACCAGCGCAGCCATGTCCTCGCCAACATCGCCGGGCAGTTCCTGGTCCATGAGGATGGCCGTACTCTCCCGCGCGATCTGCAGCGCGCTCCAGAGGATATAGACAGCGATGCCCAGGCCGAACAGGGCATCCAGCTGCGGCCAGCCAAAGCGTGCCAGCAGCAGGGCCAGCAGGATGCTGCCGTTGAGCAGCAGGTCCGAGCGGTAGTGCAGGGAGTCGGCCCGCACCGCCGTGGAGCCGGTCAGTCGGATGACCCTGTGTTGCAGTGCCAGCAGGGCAAGGGTCAGCACCAGCGACAGCAGCATTACCCCGATACCGACGGCGGTATCGCCCAAGGGTTGCGGGGTGTGCAGGCGTTCAACCGCCTGCACCCCGATCAGCACCGCACTGACCCCGATGAACAGCGCCTGCGCCATACCGGCCAGGGCCTCGGCCTTGCCATGGCCGAATCGGTGGTCGTTGTCGGCCGGGCGCAGGGCATAGTGCACGGCCAGCAGGTTGAGAAACGAGGCAACGGCATCCAGTGCCGAGTCGGTCAGCCCGGCCAGCAGGCTGACCGAGCCGCTCAGCCACCAGGCCAGCGCCTTGCTCAGGACCAGTATGCTGGCCACTGCCAGCGATGCGCGAGTGGCCAGGCGTAGCAGGCGCTGGTGTTCAGCCGGGGTGGTCATCATCCGTGGGCGGTGTCCTTGTGCTTCAGGCTGCAGGCACCAGGCCCAGGCTGGCCAGCTGCTCGATGCTGCCGCGATGCTGAATGAGCCGTGGGTCGTTCAGCGGCAGGCGCTGGCCCAGTTCGCTTTCCAGAATGGCTTGCAGCTTCAGGTTGTCGACCTTGCCATCGGGGCTCACGGCCTCGCGCAGTTTGACCGGGTCGACCTGAGCCGAGCGCCCGCCTGGGTAATAGATGGCGCCGGTGGCGAAGTCGATACCGAAGGCGATCAGCCCCGGGATTACGTAGAACAGGATGCCGATGGCATCCATTGCGGCAACCACAGGGTCGATCTTGCCGCCGATCTGGCCGCGCCGTTCCGGGTACAGAATGGTGCCGCAGGCCGTCAGTTGGGTCAGCAAGGTGACGATGAGGGCGCCACCGATGACGCGGGATGGGATGCGCATGTGAAAACTCCGAAAAGGTATTCAGCAGGGCAAGCGAAACGCCTGCACCTGAAGCTAAGACCATGATAAGGCAGCTTGGGTTCGCCGTTATACTCGCCGGACTGTTCGAGGACCACCATGATTTCATTACCGATCGATGCTGTCTTGCCCGCCTTGCGCCAGGCCCTGGAAAACCGTGACGAAGTGGTGCTCGAGGCGCCGCCTGGCGCCGGCAAGACCACCCGCGTGCCGCTGGCGCTGCTCGACGAGCCCTGGCTGGCTGGGCAGAGCATTCTCATGCTCGAGCCCCGGCGCCTGGCTGCTCGCGCGGCTGCTGAACGGCTGGCCAGCGAGCTGGGCGAAAAGGTCGGCGAAACCGTGGGCTATCGCATCCGCCTGGACAGCAAGGTCGGGCCGAAAACACGCATCGAGGTGGTGACCGAAGGCATCCTCACCCGCCGCCTGCAGGCCGACCCGGCGCTGGAGGGTGTGGGGCTGGTGATCTTCGACGAATTTCACGAGCGCAGCCTCGATGCCGACCTGGCTTTGGCATTGAGCCTGAATGGTCGGGAACTGCTGCGGGACGATCCGCCACTGAAGGTTTTGCTGATGTCCGCGACCCTGGAGGGCGAGCGCCTTTCGCGGCTGCTGAATGATGCCCCGGTGGTCAGCAGTGAAGGCCGCATGCACCCCGTCGACATCCGTTGGGGGCGGCCTTTCCAGCCGGGCGAGTTCATCGAGCCACGGGTAGTGGACAGCGTGCTGCAGGCACTGGCTGACCAGACCGGCAGTGTGCTGGTGTTCCTGCCGGGTCAGGCCGAGATCCGCCGGGTGCACCAGAGCCTGCAGGAAGCATTGGGCGAGCGCCCCGAGGTCCTGCTCTGCCCGTTGCATGGCGAGCTCGATCTCGACGCCCAGCGTGCGGCCATCGACCCTGCGGCCGAGGGCCTGCGCAAGGTGGTGCTGGCCACCAACATAGCCGAGACCAGCCTGACCATCGACGGCGTGCGCGTGGTGATCGATGCAGGCCTGGCCCGGGTACCGCGCTTCGACCCTGGCAGCGGCATGACCCGCCTGGACACTCAACGCATCTCCCGTGCCAGCGCCACCCAGCGCGCCGGCCGTGCCGGCCGCCTGGAGCCCGGCGTGTGCTATCGCCTGTGGTCCGAGGCCCAGCATGACCAGCTGGCCGCCCACGGCAGCGCCGAAATCATGCAGGCCGACCTGGCCGGCCTGGCCCTGCAACTGGCGCGCTGGGGTGTGACGCCCGAGCAATTGCGCTGGCTCGACCAGCCCCCCACGGCCGCTTTCGCCCAGGCCCAGGACCTGCTGGCGCGGCTCAATGCCTTCAAGCCTGGCAGCCGTGACAACCTTAGCGAACACGGCCAGGCCATGGCCGAGTTGCCGGCGCATCCGCGTATTGCGCATCTACTCTTGCGCGGCCAGGACCTGGGCCTGGCACAGATGGCCTGCGATGTGGCGGCGCTGCTGGGCGAGCGGGATATCCAGCGCGGCGGCGGTGCTGATTTGCACAGCCGCCTGGCGCTGGTCAGTGGCGAGAGCAAGGCCGCCCGTGGCAGCCACGGCGGTGTGCAGCGTGCGCGCCAACTGGCCCGCCAGTACCGTGGCCTGCTGCGTGGCAAACCAGGCTCGCCGGTTGCAGACCCTGATCACCCGCGCTGGCTGGGCGCACTGCTGGCGCTGGCCTACCCCGACCGCGTCGCCCAGCAGCGCCGCGAGGGCGGTGCGGAATATCGGCTGGCCAACGGCCGTGCGGCGCTGTTTGCCGAAGTCGACGCACTGATGAAGTGCCCGTGGCTGGTGATCGCCGACCTGGGCAGCCGCCAGGGCCAGCGCGAAGAACGTATCTACCTGGCTGCCGAGTTCGATCCGGCGCTGCTCGAGGGCGTGCTGGCTGAACAGGTCGAGCGGGTCGATATCCTCGATTGGGACGAGCGCGAGCAGGTGTTGCGCGCCGAACGCCAGGTCAAGGTCGGCGAGCTGGTGCTCAGCCGCGAACCGCTGGCCGGCCTGGATGACGAAGCGCGGGCTCGCGCGTTGCTTGGCCTGGTCCGGCGCAAAGGCCTGAACCTGCTGAGCTGGACTCCCGAGCTTCGGCAATGGCAGGCGCGCGTGGCCTTGCTGCGTCAGCTGGACCTGGCCAAGGACGGCCACAGCGAATGGCCCGACCTTGCAGACGAGGCCTTGCTCGCCAGCCTGGAAGACTGGTTGCAGCCTTACTTGGGCAAGGTGTCGCGCCTCAGCCATTTCGCCGCACTGGACTTGCCGTCGATGCTGCGCAACCTGTTGCCCTGGCCGCTGCCGCAACGCCTCGAAGAGCAGGCCCCTGCGCACCTGACGGTACCGTCCGGCTCGAACATCCGCCTGGACTACAGCGAAAACCCGCCAATCCTCGCGGTGCGCCTGCAAGAGCTGTTCGGCCTGGCCGATACCCCATGCATCGCCAACGGCCGCCAGCAGGTCAAGCTGCACCTGCTGTCACCGGCACGCCGGCCGGTGCAGGTAACTCAGGACCTGGCCAATTTCTGGCGTACGACCTATGCCGAGGTGAAGAAAGATTTGAAGGGGCGTTATCCGAAGCACTATTGGCCGGATGACCCGCTGGTGGCCGAGGCAACGGCACGGGCCAAGCCTCGAGGGACCTGATAACAGTGAGTTCCGGTCAGCGATGAGCCTGGGCATTACGCCCCGGCTTCACCTTCCAGCAACATGAACAGGCGGTACAGCACTACGGTGCTGAACAACTGCAGGAAGCCGCTGAGGCTGTCCATGGCCAGCTCCATGCCTGGCGATGGCTCGGGGAAGGCCATCAGCAGCAGCCCGTCGATCAGCCAGATGGGGGCCAGCACGCCGACAACACAAATCATGATGCGCATGAAGTGCCCGGTGGTCATGCTTGCACTGTCGCGCATCGACTGCACCACCGGCCGGCCGCGCAGTACCAGCAGGTACTCGGCGAACACCAGGTTGATCATGATCCACACGCCCGGGAAGATGAACAGCGCAAGGCCGGCCATGATCAGCAGCGAGCTGATCAGGATCAGCAGGGCCAGCTGTGGCCACAATTGCAGGGCGCGGGCGAACAGGTCGCGCTTGGCGATTTCCTGGCCGTTGCTGCGGGTGTCGAGGTACAGGATCAGCGCGGCGCTGTACAGCGGGTAGAACAGCAGGCTGACCAGCATGCCGTAGGCCGGCGATGCCTGATCGCCCATCTGTCGGTACAGCAGCTGGGTGAGCAAGGCTTCCAGCACCACCAGCGGCAGGCACAGCTGGAGGATGTTCGGCAGGTGGCGGCGGAAGAAGTACAGGGAGTCGCGCAGGACGCTCAGCGGGTTCATCGGTCTACATCGCATGGCAGTAAAAACAGGGGCATAACTTTAGCCCAAAGCAGGCCTGGGGCTGTCACTTGCTGAAAAAAGTTTCACGCCGCCGGTGATTGAATCCCACGCCTGTACGCCCCATCTTTGACGCTGTCCGTTGTCCGCTACCCCACGAGGTCGCCCCATGAATACTGAAGAACAAACCCTGATCGACGGCCTGTTCGGCCGCCTCAAGCAAGCCGAGGACCCTAGCCAGCCACGCGATGCGCAGGCCCAGGCATGCATCGAGGAACACGTACGCCAGCAGCCGGCGGCGCCTTATTACATGGCCCAGGCGATTCTGGTGCAGGAGGCGGCGATCAAGCGCCTCGACGAGCAGAACAAGCAATTGGAAGCCGAACTGAAGCAGGCTCGTGCCCAGGCCGAGGCCGCCCGTGCCGGCAGCGCGCCGAGCAATGGTGGTGGTGGTTTCCTGTCCAGCATCTTTGGTTCGTCTGGGCGCAATGCGGCCCCGGCCGTGCAACCGCAGCGTCCCGCTGCAGCCCCCGTGGCATCTGGCGGTGGCTGGCGTGAGCCGTCGGCGCCGGGCTTCTCCCAGCCACAAGCGCAGCAGTCTGGCTTTGCCGCTGCACCGGCACGCAGTGGTGCCAGCAGCTTCCTCGGCGGCGCGATGCAGACTGCGGCCGGTGTGGCGGGTGGTGTGTTGCTGGCGCAGGGCATCAGCAGCCTGTTCAACCACAACTCGCAGCCGGAGGAGGTAGTAGAGGTGATCAAGGAAGAGCCGGCGCCGGCCAGCGACAGCGGTGGCTGGAACGACTCGGGGGCGCAGCAGCAGGTGGCTGACAACGGTGGTTGGGGCAGCGACCAGGGTGGTTATGCCGACAGCGATTATGGCAGCGATGATGGCGGGTTCTTCTCGGACGACGATTCGTACGTCTGACAGGTCTGGCATACTGCTCGCAGTTTTGGGGGCGCTTTGCGCCCCTTTCGCGACACAAGGCCGCTCCTACAAGGGTACGCGAACCCCTGTAGGAGCGGCCTTGTGTCGCGAAAGGGCTGCAAAGCAGCCCCCAGCATTCCAGGCCGACCAAGGGGTTCCAAGGTGAAAAAGATCGCGCTGTTCGCCGATGTGCAGAACCTCTACTACACCGTGCGCCAGGCCCACGGCTGCCATTTCAACTACACCGCCCTGTGGGCCGATGTCAGCCGCGAAGGCCAGATCGTCGAGGCCGTGGCTTATGCCATCGACCGTGGCGACAGCAAGCAGCAACAGTTCCAGCAGATCCTGCGCAACCTAGGTTTCGATGTGCGCCTCAAACCCTTCATCCAGCGCAGCGATGGCTCGGCCAAAGGTGACTGGGATGTGGGTATCACCCTGGATGTGATCGACGCCGCCAGCCGCGTCGACCAAGTGGTACTGGCCTCCGGCGATGGCGATTTCGACCTGCTGCTGGAGCGGGTGATACAGCGCCATGGCACCGAGGCAGTGGTGTATGGTGTGCCCGGGCTTACCGCACTGTCGCTGATCCGTGCCGCCACCCGCTATGTGCCCATCGAGGGTGCGCTGTTGCTAAAACACTGAGATTTTTCATGGAACGTATCGCTGTCATCGACTTTGAAACCACCGGCATCAGCCCCGGCGCCGGCTGCCGAGCTACCGAGGTGGCGGTGGTGATGCTCGAGGGCGGGCGCATCGTCGAGCGTTACCAGAGCCTGATGAACGCCGGCGTGCCGGTACCGGCCTTCGTCGCCGGGCTCACCGGCATCACCACCGCCATGCTGCGCAGTGCACCGCCGGTGGACAAGGTGATGAACGAAGTGGCCGAGTTCGTCGGTAATACCCCGCTGTTGGCACACAATGCCGCCTTCGACCAGAAGTTCTGGGACTACGAACTGAGCCGCATCGGCCGTAACCGCAGCCAGGCCTTCGCCTGTTCCCTGCTGCTGTCACGGCGCCTGTTGCCGGCGGCGCCGAACCACAAGCTGGGCACTCTGACCCGCTGGGCCGGGCTGCCGGATACCGGTACCGCGCACCGGGCCATGGCCGATGCCGAAATGGCCGCCAACCTGCTGCAACACTTGGCTGGAGTGCTGCGCCAGGGCCATGGTGTACAGCAACTCTCGCACGACCTGCTCTGCCGCCTGCAGAAAACCCCAGCCGCGAAGGTTCGTGAAACCCTGGCCAGGTTCTGTTAGGGCTTCTTCTCCAGTTGCGCCAGCGGCACCCGCCGCTCCACAGCGCTTGAGAGAATGATCGACGTCTTGCTGAAGCCGAACTGCGCGACCCGGTTGATCAGTTCTTCCAGCTCCGGCATCGAACCCACCGCTGCCTGCATGATGACGCAGGGGTCGCCGGTTACCCGGTGGCATTCGGTCAACTGGGGGATCTGGGTCAACGCTTCATAGGCTTGCTGGTTGCCGTGGCTGGCCAGGCGCAGTTCGATCACGCACTGGATCGGCAGGCCGATCTTGCTCATGTCGACCTTGGCCTGGTAGCCGGTGATAACCCCGCTGGCCTCGAGCTTGGCCACCCGCTCGGCCACTGCCGGCGCCGACAGGTTCACCTGGCGCGCCAGTTGCGCGAAGGTGGCGCGGCCATTGTCGAGCAGGGCGGCGAGCAGCATACGGTCGTACTTGTCCATGGGTTATTCCCGTCTTGTTTCGATTCTATTGAAAAGCATCCGAATAACCATGCAATGCAAAGTGTTCGGGTGATTTAAAGTTGTTTTGTAACTTAAGTTTACCCGGTGGCCTTTCTAAACTAAGCCACCCGTAAACGGATTTCGAGTGTTTCCCATGCCTGCCTCCCGTCGCTTCCCGTTGTTGCTCATTGGCGCTTTCCTGGCCTTGTACCTGGTCTGGGGCTCCACCTACCTGTTCATTCGCATAGGCGTCGAAAGTTGGCCACCGATGCTCATGGCCGGGGTGCGTTTCCTGATTGCCGGGGGCCTTCTGTATGGCTTCTTGCGCTGGCGCGGTGTGCCGGCACCGACCTGGCCGCAGTGGCGGGCTGCGGGGGCGATCGGTTTTCTGCTGCTCAGCTGTGGCAACGGTGGCGTGACCGTGGCCGAGCATGCTGGCGTAGCCTCAGGCGTGGCGGCGTTGGCGGTGGCGACGGTACCGCTGTTCACCTTGCTGTTCGGCCTGCTGTTCGGGCACCGCAATTCGAAGCTGGAGTGGGCAGGGATCGCCTTGGGGCTGGTGGGTATCGGACTGCTGAACCTGGGCTCCAACCTGCAGGCAAGCCCGATTGGTGCTGCGCTGATCATTTTTGCGGCAGCGTCGTGGGCATTCGGCTCGGTGTGGAGCAAGACCTTGCCGCTGCCCCAGGGGCCCATGGCCAGCGCCGCGGAAATGCTGGTCGGTGGCGCTGTGCTGCTGCTCGGCAGCGTGCTGTCTGGCGAGCGCATGACGCAGATGCCGACCGCTGCCGGCTGGGGGGCACTGGCCTACCTGGTGTTCTTCGGTTCGATCCTGGCGTTCAGTGCCTACATGTACCTGCTCAAGCACGTGCGCCCGGCAGCTGCCACCAGCTATGCCTATGTCAACCCGGCAGTGGCCGTGCTGCTGGGCATCATCTTTGCCGGTGAGCAGATCGGTGCCGAAGAATGTGTGGCCATGGCGGTGATCATCGGCGCGGTGGTGCTGATCGGCCTGCCGCAGTGGCGCAAGGCACCTGAGCCGGCGCAGCCGTTGAAAGGCGAAATCTGCAAGTAGACAGGGGCGATGCGGTAAACTTGCCGCCTTCGCTGAACCCCCTGACGGTATTGCCATGAATTTCGCCAAACTCGGCCTGATCGAACCGTTGCTGCGCACCCTGCAGCAACTGGACTACACCACCCCGACGCCGGTGCAGGCCAAGGCCATCCCCGCCGTACTGGCCGGCCGCGACCTGATGGCCGCGGCCCAGACCGGCACCGGCAAGACCGCGGGCTTTGCCCTGCCTGTGCTGCAGCGCCTGGCGCTGGAAGGCGAGAAGGTGGCCGGCAACTCGATCCGCGCGCTGGTGCTGGTGCCCACTCGTGAGCTGGCCGAGCAGGTGCACAACAACGTACGCGAGTACGCCGAGAACCTGCCACTGAGTACCTATGCGGTGTATGGCGGGGTCAGCATCAACCCGCAGATGATGCGCCTGCGCCGTGGTGTCGACCTGCTGGTGGCCACCCCCGGGCGCTTGCTCGACCTGTTCCGGCAGAACGCCGTGAAGTTCAACCAGGTGCAGACCCTGGTGCTGGACGAAGCCGACCGCATGCTTGACCTGGGCTTTGCCGAAGAGCTGCAGTCCGTGTACGCGGCGCTGCCACGCAAGCGCCAGACGTTGCTGTTCTCCGCCACTTTCTCCGACCAGATTCGCATGCTGGCGGGGCTGGCCCTGAATGACCCGCTGAGCATCGAAGTCAGCCCGCGCAATGCCACGGCCACCAGCGTCAAGCAATGGCTGGTGCCTGTGGATAAAAAGCGCAAAGTCGACCTGTTCTGCCACCTGCTGCGCAAGCAGCGCTGGAAGCAGGTACTGGTGTTCGCCAAGACTCGCAATGGCGTCGATCAACTGGTGGAGCGCTTGCTGGCCGAAGGTGTGAATGCCGACGGTATCCATGGTGACCGCCCGCAAGCCACCCGCCAGCGCGCGCTGGACAGCTTCAAGGCCCGCGAAATCCAGGTGCTGGTGGCAACCGATGTGGCGGCTCGCGGCCTGGATATCGATGACTTGCCGCTGGTGGTCAACCTTGACCTGCCGATCGTTGCCGAGGATTACGTGCACCGCATCGGGCGTACCGGGCGGGCCGGCAACAAGGGTGAGGCGATCTCGCTGGTGTGTGCCGATGAAGTGCAACTGCTGGCGGCGATCGAAGTGCTGACCCGGCAGACCCTGCCCCGTCATGAAGAGCCGGACTTCATCCCTGACCACCGGGTGCCGATGACCGACGCCAGTGGCCAGGTGATCAAGAAACCGAAGAAGCCCAAGAAGCCGAAGGAAAACAGCGCCAAGCGCGGGTTGGGGCGCTGGATGGACAGCGCTGAAGCAGGCAGTGCGGAGCCGGCGGTGAAGGCGGTGCGCAAGGTGCCGAGCTTCAATGGTGGGCCGCGCAAGCGTAAGCCGTAGATTCGCGGCCTACACGGTCCCTGTGGGAGCGGTGTCAGCCTCGGGATTTGAGCCAGCTTGCCGCCGCCCGCCCGGCGCGCAACCCGCTGGCAAAGCACGCGGTCAGCAAATACCCCCCGGTCGGCGCCTCCCAGTCCAGCATCTCGCCGGCACAGAACACCCCCGGCATGCCCTTGAGCATCAAACCCTCATCCAGCCCCTCGAAACGCACCCCACCCGCGCTGCTGATTGCCTCGTCCAGTGGTCGTGTGCGCACCAGCGTTATCGGCAAGGCCTTGATCGCCTTCGCCAAGGCATCAGGGTCGGCAAAGGTCGCCTGATCGGTCAGCTCGCGCAACAGCGCCGCCTTGACCCCATCGATACCCAGCTGGCTGTGCAGGTGCTTGGCCATGGAGCGCGAACCCCGTGGTTTGGCCAGCGCCCGGGCAATCTTGTCCACAGGCTTGTCCGGCAACAGGTCTAACAGCAACACCCCATGGCCCTCACGGTTGATGGCCTCGCGCACCGGCGCTGACCATGCATACACCAGGCTGCCTTCCACACCCTGCGCGGTCAGGATGAACTCCCCCTTGCGCGGCGCGCTGCCGGGAACGCTGAGGGCAATGTTCTTCAACGGCGCACCGGCGAACTTGTCCTTGAGCAACGCGCTCCAGCCTGCCACTTCAAAACCACAGTTGCTGGGCTGCAGGGGCGAGATATCCACAGCTCGTTCGGCCAGCAGCGGCTGCCAGCTACCGTCCGAGCCCAGTCGCGCCCAGCTGCCGCCACCCAGCGCCAGCACCACCACGGCGGCCTTCACCAGCCGCTCGCCTTGTGGATAAGCAATCCGCAATGCACCTTCGGCATTCCAGCCCAGCCAGCGGTGGCGGGTGTGGATAACTACCCCGTTGTCGCGCAGGCGCTTGAGCCAGGCGCGCAGCAGTGGCGCGGCTTTCATGTCGGTGGGGAACACCCGGCCCGAGGTGCCGACGAAGGTTTCGATGCCCAGGCCGTGGATCCACTGGCGCAAGGCGTCGGCATCGAAGTCTTGCAGCAGCGCAGCGATTTCGCCCTGGCGCTCGGCATACCGGCTGACGAACGCCGGGTATGGCTCGGAATGGGTGATGTTCATGCCACCGACACCCGCCAGCAGGAACTTGCGGCCTACCGAAGGCATTGCATCGAACACCTCGACCGGCAGGCCCGCCTGGGCCAGTGCTTCGGCAGCCATCAGGCCGGCTGGGCCGCCGCCGATGACGACAGCGAGAGGAGGGAAGGCGGGGCTCAGATCAGGCATGGTGGGCAGCAGGCTGTGGAAAAGAGGCGCATTCTAGCGCAGCGCGGCCTGTGGAAGCACTGATCAAAAAATGATCACTACTCTGCAGGCCTTGTTTGTAAAGGGCTGCAGCGCCTTTCCCGCAGGTTATCCACAAGCGGTTCCACAGTCATTGTGAACAACCGATGACGCGCGCCGCGCTGTGATGAAGGATGCCATGGCGCCTGGCCAGCGCTGCGCGGTCCTTGCTGTAGCCACCGCCAATCACACCCACCACCGGGATGTCGCGGCCCAGGCAGTGGCGCAGCACCGCTTCGTCACGGGCGGCAACGCCTGCATCGGTCAGTTGCAGATAGCCCAGGGCGTCATCCTTGTGCACATCGACCCCGGCGTCATACAGCACCAGGTCCGGTCGATAGAGGGGCAGCAGGTAGTTGAGGGCGTCGTCCACCACCTTCAGGTAGGCCATGTCGCCCATACCGCGGGGCAGGGGGATGTCCCAATCGCTTTGTGCCTTGCGCGCCGGGAAGTTCTGTTCGCAATGCAGCGACACGGTGATGGCGTCTGGCGTGTCGTGCAGTATGCGCGCGGTGCCGTCACCCTGATGCACATCGCAGTCGAAGATCAGCACCCGGTGTACCCGGCCAGCCTCCAGCAGGTAGTGGCTGATCACGGCCAGGTCGTTGAAGATGCAAAAGCCGGCAGGGTGGTCGTAATGGGCGTGGTGGGTGCCGCCGGCAAGGTGGCAGGCAATGCCGTGCTGCAGCGCCATCTCGGCGCTCAGCAGCGAGCCGCCTACGGCGCGCACGGTACGCCGGGCCAGGGCCTCGCTCCAGGGCAGGCCGAGCCGGCGCTGGTCCTCGCGCGACAGGTCGCCATTCATGTAGCGCTCGATGTAGCTGCGGTCGTGGGCCAGGGCAAGGATGTCGTTGGGGCATATGTCCGGGCGCAGCAGGGCCTGGTCGGTGGTGAGCCCGCTGTCGATCAAGTGGTCGTGCAGCAGGCGGAACTTGTCCATGGGGAAGCGGTGTTCGGCGGGGAACTCCGGGCTGTAGTCTTCGTGGTAGATCAGCGGCAACGGCATGGGTGGGGTCGCAATCGGGGCCAGTGCTGATCTTGCCATGGCTGGAGACTGCTGTGGGAGAACCTGCCTGGCATCAATCTCCTGGCCAGCGCCGCTCCTACAGGGCGTGTTTGCCGCGAGGGGGCGTTATTTCGTGGTACTGGCCAGCACCCGTTGCCAGTCCGGCTCGTTCAGGCGACCGAGGATGCGCGCCTTGCCATTGCCATCCACCGAAACGAACAGCGCACTGGCATAGCCGCTCTCACGCTCGCCCCCCGCAACTTTCTGCTGGCGGGCAAAATGGTCGATGCAGCCGTTGTGGGTCACCAGCACCAGGTTATGTCCCGGTCGTTTGTGTGCCAGCGCTTCACTGGCGAACTGGCTGTCACAGCTTTCCAGCCAGTCCCCACTGGCCACCGCCTGGCCAAGGATGAAATGCGCGGTTTGCCGTGTGCGCAGTTTCGGGCTGCTGAGCATGTCGGCGTTGTCCAGGCCCAACCGGTGCAACCCCTGGCCAACGCGCCCGGCAGCCTGGCTGCCGGCCACGGTGATGCCGGTGGGGTCGTCCAGGCACGGGCCGGGGGCGCTGTCGCAGCGCTCGGCGTGGCGGATCATCACGATCACCGCACCTTCGGCCCAGTCCTGCAGCAGGCCGCTGTCACTCAATTGTCGATCGTTGCCAAGCTCCACGATGTGCGTCCTCGTCGCCAGCCAGGTGCTCAACGCCGCCACGACCATGCACAGGCCAAGGGCGGCACCGAGGGCTTTGCGGGTCATGCGTCGCTTGCGCCGGGCGTGGATGGCAGGGTGCCCCAAGGTGTTGCTCGATAACATGTGTTGCTCCGTTGGCGTGATCGCGGCTGGCGCGACGGTGTTGCTGGCATCCTGCCAACTGGCCTGTCGGGGGGCGGTGAAGGGCGTGTGAAAATTGCATTCGGGCGCGCCGGCTGGGTGAAACCCGCACCCGCGCCTACGCTGTAAACTGCAAGGCGGTAAAACCGGAGCACGCCCCATGACCCCAATCCTGCAACTGGAAAGCGCGCGGCTGGTTCTGCGCCAATGGCACGACGACGACCTGCGCGAGTTCGCCGCCCTGTGTGCCGACCCGCAGGTGATGCGCTACTTCCCGGCACCGCTGACACGCCTGGAGGCAGCCGCGCTGATCGGCCGTGTGCGCGGGCATTTCAATGAGTACGGCTTTGGTTTGTGGGCCCTGGAGCGCAAGGACAGCGGTGCCTTCATCGGCATGACCGGGTTGCTGCACGTGGGGTTCGATGCCGATTTCACGCCGGCGGTGGAGATCGGCTGGCGCCTGGCACGCCGTCACTGGGGCCTGGGTTTCGCCAGCGAGGCGGCGTGGACCTGCCTGCGCTGTGCTTTCGCCCAATTGCGCCTGGACGAGGTGGTGTCGTTCACCAGCGAGAGCAACCTGCCGTCGCAGAAGGTCATGCAGGCCATCGGTATGCAGCAGGACCTGAATGGCAGTTTCGAACACCCCCGCCTGCCTGTGGGCCATCCGCTGCGCCCGCATGTGCTGTACCGCATCGACCGCGCTCACTGGGAGCGTACCCTGCGCGCCTGAATGCATGGCCATGCCCGGCGCCTATGACAAACCCTGTATCATTTGCCTTCACAAGTGTGCTGTAGAAATGTGTTGCCTTGCTAGGAGAACCCCGATGAGTCATGTGTTGGACGACCTGGTCGACCTGTTGAGCCTCGAGTCCATCGAGGAGAACCTGTTCCGTGGACGCAGCCAGGACCTGGGCTTCCGCCAGCTGTACGGCGGGCAGGTACTGGGCCAATCGTTGTCGGCGGCCAGCCAGACGGTCGAGGATGCACGCCATGTGCATTCGTTGCACGGCTACTTCCTGCGCCCTGGCGATGCCAGCCTGCCGGTGGTGTATTCGGTGGACCGCGTGCGCGATGGCGGCAGCTTCAGCACCCGGCGGGTGACCGCGATTCAGAAGGGCCAGCCGATCTTCACCTGCAGCGCCTCGTTCCAGTATGACGAGGAAGGTTTCGGGCACCAGGCGCAGATGCCCGAGGTGGTCGGCCCGGAGAACCTGCCAACTGAAGTCGAGCTGGCCCGGGCCATGGCCGACCAGTTGCCCGAGCGCATTCGCGACAAGGTGCTGTGCGCCAAGCCGATCGAGATACGCCCGGTCACCGAGCGCGACCCGTTCAACCCCAAGCCTGGCGACCCGGTGAAGTACGCCTGGTTCCGCGCCGACGGCAACCTGCCCGATATCCCCGCCCTGCACAAATACATGCTGGCCTACGCCTCGGACTTCGGCCTGCTGACCACTGCGTTGCTGCCCCATGGCAAATCGGTGTGGCAGCGTGACATGCAGATCGCCAGCCTCGACCATTCGCTGTGGTTCCATGGCAACCTGCGTGCCGATGAGTGGCTGCTGTACGCCACCGACAGCCCTTGGGCAGGCAATGCCCGCGGCTTCTGCCGCGGCAGCATCTTCAATCAGGCCGGGCAACTGGTGGCGTCGTCGTGCCAGGAAGGCCTGATTCGCCACCGCAAGGACTGGGCATGAGCCTGGGCGAGCTGCGCAACTGGGTGTTCGACATGGACGGCACCCTGACCGTGGCCGTGCACGATTTTGCCGCTATCCGGGTGGCGCTGGATATCCCGGCCGAGCACGACATCCTCACCCACCTGGCAGCCTTGCCAGCGGACGAAGCGGCGGCCAAGCATGCCTGGCTGCTGGAGCATGAGCGTGATCTGGCAATTGCCTCCACAGCGGCCGCCGGGGCGGTGGAGCTGGTGCGCGAACTGGCCGAGCGTGGTTGCCGGCTGGGCATTTTGACCCGCAATGCCCGCGAGCTGGCGCATGTGACGCTGGAGGCCATCGGCCTGGCGGACTGCTTTGCGGTGGAGCACATTCTCGGGCGTGACGAAGCGGCGCCCAAACCAAGCCCGGATGGGCTGCTGAAAATTGCCAATGCCTGGGGTGTGGCACCAGGTGATCTGGTGATGGTGGGGGATTACCGGTTTGACCTTGACTGTGGGCGGGCTGCGGGGGCGCGCACGGTGCTGGTGAACCTGCCGGACAATCCGTGGCCGGAGCTGGTGGATTGGCATGCGGCCGATTGCCGGGCATTGAAGGTGATGCTGGGCTGAGTTTTTGTGTCGCCTGTGCGGGCCTCTTCGCGGGTAAACCCGCTCCCACAGGGACCGCACCGAGCTCAGGTCCAGCACTTAACCTGTGGGAGCGGGTTCACCCGCGAAGAGGCCGGACCTGTCTATGCTGAACCCCAATCTATTCCTGAACGGAGACCCACCCATGACCAGCAAGGCCATCTACGTACAACCCGGCGGCGGCTACGACAAGGTCGAGGTCGGCACCTGCGAAGCCTCTGCACCCCAGGCCGGCGAGATCACCGTGCGCCTGCATGCCAGCTCTCTCAACTACCACGATTTCGCCGTTGTCAGCGGCATGTGGGGCCCGAGCGAGCGGCGCATCCCCATGGCCGATGGCGCAGGCGAGGTGGTCGCGGTGGGTAGCGGCGTCACCGAGTTCCAGGTTGGCGACAATGTGGTCAGTACCTTCTTCCCCGACTGGCTCGACGGCCAGGCCAATGTGGAAGGCTTTGCCAGGGTGCCCGGCGACGGTATCGATGGTTACGCCCGTGAACAGGTCACCGCTCGCGCCACTGCCTTCACCCTGGCGCCCAAGGGCTTCAGCCATGCTGAAGCTGCCACGCTGACCACGGCCGGTCTCACGGCCTGGCGTGCGTTGATGAGCGACGACCACCTCAAGCCTGGCGATACGGTGCTGGTGCAGGGCACTGGCGGTGTGTCGATCTTCGCGCTGCAGTTTGCCAAGCTGGCCGGCGCGACGGTGATCGCCACCTCTTCCAGCGACGCCAAACTGGAGCGCCTGAAGGCCTTGGGTGCCGATCACCTGATCAACTACAAGAGCACTGCGGCCTGGGGTGAGAAAGTGCGCGAGCTGACTGGCAACCGCGGTGTCGACCATGTGATCGAAGTAGGTGGCCCGGCGACGCTGGAGCAATCGATGATTGCCGCGCGCATTGGTGGACATGTGTCGTTGATCGGTATCCTCACCGGCGTGGCCGGGCAGTTGCCGCTGGTGCAGGCGCTGGTACGGCAGATTCGTCTGCAGGGCGTGCTGGTTGGCAGCCGCGCCCAGCAACAGGCGATGGTGCGGGCAATCGATGCCAACGGCCTGCGGCCAGTGGTGGACAAGCATTTCGAGCTGGAGCAGATCGTCGACGCATTCCGTTATCAGGAGAGCAACCGGCATTTCGGCAAGATCTGCCTGACCTGGTAACCAGGGCCCGACGCGGTTCTCTTTGTAGGAGCGGCCTTGTGTCGCGAAAGGGCTGCGAAGCGGCCCCAGCAATTTTTGCATCATCGCTGAAATCCTGGGGCTGCTGTGCAGCCCTTCGCGACACAAGGCCGCTCCTACAGGGGATCGTGTCAGGCCTGTTCGGGCAGTAGTCGGTCGCGGCTATTGGACAGGTGCAGGCACACCGCCGCCCGCGCCGCGTCCGGGTCCCGCCGGCGGATGGCATTGAGGATCGCCTCATGCTCGAGGTTGGCCAGGTATGCCTGCCGCGCCAGCTTCGCCCCGCTGCGTTCGGCCAGGGCCATGCGATTGCGCGGGATCAGGCCGTTGCCCAGCTGCAACAGCATTTCAGTGAAGTACAGGTTGCCAGTGGCCTCGGCAATCAGTAGGTGAAAGCGCCGGTCGGCCTCGATACAGCTGTCACCAGCGGCGGCCAGGTCCTGGTAGTCATCCAGCGCCTGACGCATGCGCGCCAAGTGCCCCTCGTCACGGCGTAGCGCGGCCAGGGCGGCGGCCTGGCCTTCCAGGCCGATGCGCAGTTCCAGCAGGTCGCGCACATTGGCTGCGCTTTCCGCCGCGATGCGCAGGCCGGCCTGGGCCTGGCGCTCCATCACGAACGTACCGATACCGTGGCGTGGCTCAACCAGCCCCGAGGCCTGCAGTTTGGACAAGGCCTCGCGAACCACGGTGCGGCTGACCCCATGCTCGCGCACCAGGCTGTTCTCCGAGGGCAACTTGTCGCCTGGCTTGAAGGTACCCAGCAGGATCTGTTGCGTCAGGCTGGAGACCAGGTCATGGGCGCGGCTGTGGCCGCGTTTGTGAGCTTGTTCGATGGCCATGGCGGGGTCCGATTGTTGTTGTGCTTGTACGACAAGTTAATCGATGAAAATATTTTTTGCCGATTTTTCTGACGCTCAAGCCCACCAGTAGCCTGTAGGTTTTTGCAAGATATGAGCATATAGGCATTGTAGTAGCTTGTATTTTGCGATTTTGCCGATCTTGCTCATCTTGTCGTACAACTAAGCTGCGCATATGCTCCTCCCCACTGCCATGTCAGACAACCTCGACCCGCACAAAAACAATTAGTGGGAGATCCGCAAGTGAACGATACCCTCGCTCCGTCTGCCCGAAATGAAGGCGACGCCCTGGCCAGTGCTGTGGCCAAGGTCAAGCGCCACGTCCTGCCGCTGTTCGTCATCATGTTCATCGTCAACTACCTGGACCGCGTCAACATCGGCTTCGTCCGCCCGCATCTGGAAAGCGACCTGGGCATCAGCGCGGCGGCCTATGGCTTTGGCGCCGGCCTGTTCTTCATCGGCTACGCGTTGTTCGAGGTGCCCTCGAACATGCTGCTGCAGAAGGTCGGTGCACGGCTGTGGCTGACCCGCATCATGTTCACCTGGGGGCTGGTGGCCACGGCCATGGCCTTCGTGCAGAACGAAACCCAGTTCTACGTGCTGCGCTTTCTGCTGGGCGTTGCCGAAGCGGGCTTCTTCCCCGGGGTGATCTACTACTTCACCCGCTGGCTGCCGGCCGCCGAGCGTGGCAAGGCGATTGCCATCTTCCTCAGTGGTTCGGCATTGGCGTCGCTGATTTCCGGGCCGTTGGCCGGTGCACTTATGCAGATTCAAGGCCTGGGCCTGCATGGCTGGCAGTGGATGCTGTTCATCGAAGGCATGGCCTCGGTGACGCTGTGCTTCTTCGTGTTCTTCTGGCTCGACTCCAGGCCGCAGGACGCCAAGTGGCTGAGTCAGGCCGAGCAGGATGCACTGGTGGCCGCCATCGATCGCGAGCAGCTTGAGCGCGAAGCGGTCGGCGCGGTCAGGCCATCGGCCTGGAGCCTGCTCAAGGACCGCCAGATCCTGCTGTTCTGCCTGATCTACTTCTGCATTCAGCTGACCATCTATGCCGCCACGTTCTGGCTGCCGAGCATCATCAAGCGCATGGGTGACCTGAGCGACCTGCAGGTCGGCTTCTTCAACTCAATCCCGTGGCTGATTTCGATTCTGGCCATGTATGCCTTCGCCGCCGGTTCGGCGCGCTGGAAGTTCCAGCAGGCCTGGGTGGCAGGTGCGCTGGTAATCGCAGCCATCGGCATGTTCATGTCCACCACGGGTGGGCCTGTTTTCGCCTTTGTCGCGGTGTGCTTCGCGGCCATCGGTTTCAAGTCGGCGTCGTCACTGTTCTGGCCGATCCCGCAGGGCTACCTGGATGCCCGCATCGCCGCTGCGGTGATCGCGTTGATCAACTCGGTCGGCAACCTCGGCGGCTTCGTCGCCCCAACCACCTTCGGCCTGCTGGAGCAGCAGACCGGCTCGATCCAGGGCGGCCTGTACGGCCTGGCGGTGACCTCGGTGCTGGCGGCCATTGCCATCTTCTTCGTACGCACTCGCCCAAAGGGCGTCCCTTCCGATGACCTCAAGGCCCCCTCGGCCCTGGGTCAGAGCCATTGATGACCGCGAGACAACAACCATGAACATGCAGACCCTTCACACCAGCACCCCCGTGGTCACCGACCTGCGCGTGATCCCCGTCGCCGGGCACGACAGCATGCTGCTAAATCTCAGTGGTGCCCATGGCCCGTTCTTTACCCGCAACGTGGTGGTGCTGCGCGACAGTGCCGGCAAGACCGGGCTGGGCGAGGTGCCCGGCGGCGAGAAGATCCGCCAGACCCTGGAAGACGCCCGCAGCCTGGTGATCGGCCAGCCGATCGGCCATTACCAGCGCGTGCTCAATGCCATGCGCCAGACCTTCGCCAACCGTGATTCGGCTGGTCGTGGCCTGCAGACCTTCGACCTGCGCATCACCGTGCATGCGGTGACGGCCATCGAGTCGGCGCTGCTCGACCTGCTCGGCCAGCATCTGGATGTGCCGATGGCCGCACTGCTGGGCGAAGGGCAGCAGCGCGAAGCGGTGAAGATGCTCGGTTACCTGTTCTACATCGGCGACCGCCAGCAGACCGACCTGGCCTACCGCAACGAAGCCGATGCCGAGGACGACTGGTTCCGCCTGCGCCACGAAAAGGCCCTGACCGCGGACGCGGTGGTGCGCCTGGCCGAGGCCGCCAAGGCGCGCTATGGCTTCAGCGACTTCAAGCTCAAGGGCGGGGTGTTGCGCGGCGAGGAGGAGATGGAAGCGGTAACGGCACTGGCCGAACGTTTCCCCGAAGCACGCATCACCCTCGACCCGAATGGTGCCTGGTCATTGAAGGAGGCCATTGCCCTGTGCCGCGACAAGCACGATGTGCTGGCCTACGCCGAAGACCCATGCGGTGCCGAGAACGGCTACTCGGGCCGTGAGGTGATGGCCGAGTTCCGTCGCGCCACCGGCCTGCCCACCGCCACCAACATGATCGCCACCGACTGGCGGCAGATGGGCCATGCGATCCAGCTGCAGTCGGTGGACATTCCGCTGGCCGACCCGCACTTCTGGACACTGCAGGGTTCGGTCCGGGTGGCGCAGATGTGCAACGACTGGGGGCTGACCTGGGGCTCGCATTCCAACAACCACTTCGATATCTCGCTGGCGATGTTCACCCAGGTAGCAGCTGCGGCACCGGGTGAAATCACTGCGATCGACACCCACTGGATCTGGCAGGACGGCCAGCGCCTGACCCGCGAACCGCTGCGCATCGTCGACGGGCATGTGCACGTGCCGGCACGGCCGGGGCTGGGGGTGGAACTGGATGAAGACCAATTGGCCAAGGCCCATGAGTGCTACCGCAACATGGGGTTGGGCGCGCGGGACGACAGCGTGGCGATGCAGTTCCTGGTTCCGGGGTGGAGCTTCGATAACAAGCGACCTTGCCTGGTGCGTTAAGACTGCTGGCCTCTTCGCGGGCTTGCCCGCTCCCACAGGTGCACCACAGGTTTGAGGGGTGTGGAGTACCTGTGGGAGCGGGCGAGCCCGCGAAAGGGCCAGTACAGCCACAGCACACCCAAATGAAAAACAAAAGCTCCAGACGGCCCGGTGGCGCGATCGGGCATGCCATTCGCGACATCCGGCGTTAATGGAAACGCCCTGTCGTGATCGAACAGTTCCGGGGCGTTCTCGTGTAATTTCCCGCAGCCCTGGGGGGCTTAAATGAAGCCCGACCTGCGCTGACACGTTGCTCTGTGACGCGTGCCAAATATCAACAACAGAGCGCGAGCAACCTGTCGACTTATTGATTTCAAAGGAGATATTTTCGCCTACGCCTGCCCGTCCATCCTTGTGTCAGCAAAAAGAGAACAACATCAATGAACACCGTGGGATCTGATGGCAACCTTGCACAAGGTTTCAAGCCACGTCATGTAACGATGCTGTCCATCGCCGGCATCATCGGCGCCGGACTTTTCGTCGGCTCTGGCCACGCCATCGCGGCAGCTGGGCCAGCTACCATAATTTCCTATTTCGTGGCCGGGACCCTGGTGGTACTGGTCATGCGCATGCTCGGCGAAATGGCCGTGGCACACCCGGACACCGGATCGTTTTCCACCTACGCCGAGCAGGCCATCGGCCGCTGGGCCGGCTATACCATCGGCTGGTTGTACTGGTGGTTCTGGGTACTGGTAATCCCGATCGAAGCACTGGCCGCCGGGCATGTTCTGAATGCCTGGTTCCCGCAGGTGGACAGCTGGATCTTCGCCCTGGCCTCGGTGCTGCTGCTGGCCGGTACCAACCTGTTCAGCGTGGCCAAGTACGGTGAGTTCGAGTTCTGGTTCGCCATCCTCAAGGTCACGGCCATTCTCGGCTTCATCGGCCTGGGCTTCGCTGCGCTGATGGGCTGGCTGCCCAACCGCGAGGTCAGCGGCCTGAGCGGCCTGATGGCCGAGCACGGCGGCTTCGCGCCGAAGGGCTGGTCGGCCGTGGTCGGTGCGTTCATTACCGTGATGTTCAGCTTCATCGGCACCGAAGCGGTGACCATCGCAGCTTCCGAATCCAGCGACCCGTCGCGCAACATCGCCAAGGCTACTCGCTCGGTGATCTGGCGCATCAGCACCTTCTACATCCTGTCGATCTTCGTGATCATTTCGGTGGTGCCGTGGAACGACCCGCAGCTGGCGGTGGTGGGCTCCTACCAGCGTGCGCTGGAGATCATGAACATCCCCAACGCTGCCTTCATGGTCGACCTGGTGGTGCTGGTGGCAGTGACCAGCTGCATGAACTCGTCGATCTACATCGCCTCGCGGATGATGTACTCGCTGGCCAAGCGCGGTGATGCGCCGGCCATGCTCAACAAGACCTCCAAGGTGGGTGTACCGCGTGCTGCGGTGTTCGGCAGCACTCTGATCGGCGCGGCCATTGCCATCCTCAACTACTTCGCGCCGAAGGGCGTGTTCGAGTTCCTGCTGGCCAGCTCCGGCGCCATTGCCTTGCTGGTGTACATGGTCATCGCCATTTCGCAGCTGCGCATGCGCCGCCGCCTGGAGCGGGAAAACACCGAGCTGAAGTTCCGCATGTGGCTTTTCCCGTACCTGACCTGGGCGGTGATCCTGTTCATTGGCGGGGCATTGGCGGTAATGATGTACACGCCTGAACACCGGGCAGAAGTGAGTTCGACATTGGGCCTGGCGATCGTGATTTCCTTCCTGGGGATCGTGACCACGCGGGGCAACGCGCAACCGGTGGGGGTGCGCTCGATGGGGTGATTGAGGTCACCTGGCGGTAGGGCAAAGGGCACCAGTGGATGGTGCCCTTTGTTTTTTTGAAACACTTGTTCGGTGTTGTTGACGCTCGAACGGCGGCTCACCGGGCGTAGACTCCCTTTCGAATTCATAAAGGGAGTCGATGCATGAGCGCTGAACAACAAGACCCACAAGCGCCGCCGGCCCTTACTTTGGTAAAGGATGACCGTTTTGAGGAAGTGCTGGCGTTGATTCAAGGCGCCAGGCAGCGGGTGGCGCAGGCGGTCAATACTCAGTTGATCGATTTGTACTGGCAGGTGGGAGCCTACATTGGTCGAAAGCTGGAGAGGGCTGAATGGGGGGATTCGGTGGTAAGCCAGCTGGCTGCTCACCTTGCTCAGACGCAGCCGGGCCTACGTGGTTTTACCAGGCCTAACCTGTTTCGTATGCGTCAATTCTATGAGGCGTATCGCCACGATGAGAAAGTCTCAGCACTGCTGAGACAATTGCCGTGGACTCATAATTTGACGATCCTCAGCCAGAGCAAGCTTCCCCAGGAGCGCGAGTTCTACCTGCGCATGGCAGTACAGGAAAAGTGGTCAAGCCGAGAATTGGAAAGGCAATTCAAGGCCTCGCTTTTTGAGCGCAGCGTCGCAAGCCCAGCGAGGGCTTCGGCAGCACTGCGGCAGGACTACCCGGCAGCCATGGAGGTTTTCCGAGATGCCTACATGGTCGAGTTCCTCGGCCTGCCTAGGGACCATGCCGAAGCAGACCTGCATGGCGCATTGATAGACCGGCTAAAAGAGTTCCTGAGCGAACTGGGCCGGGATTTCTGCTTCGTCGGCTCTCAATATCCACTTCAGGTTGGCGGCCGGGATTTCGCACTGGACTTGCTGTTCTTCCACCGTGGTCTCAACTGCCTGGTAGCGATCGAACTGAAGGTTGGTCGCTTCGAGCCCGAGTACCTGGGCAAGCTCGATTTTTATCTTGAGGCGCTGGATCGCAATGAGCGTAAGCCTCATGAAAACCCTGCCATCGGCGTGTTGCTATGTGCAAGCAGGGACGACGAGGTGGTCGAGTACGCACTTAATCGCAGTTTGTCTCCAGCGCTGATTGCGGAGTATCAAACGCGCTTGCCGGACAAGGCACTGCTGCAAGCCAAGCTGCATGAGTTCTATGCCTTGGGCGCTGCTGAGGAACAGGGCGCATGAGCACCCATCAAATGCCGCACTTCACGCTTTCCACATAACGCATTACTGCCGGCGCTTTCTCGAAGCGCCGGTGGATCAGGCTAAGCCACGAGCTGGCCTGGCAGTCTATAATCCGCCGGTAGTTCACCTGCGGCAGGCTGATGCGTTGCACCACCGACTCTGGTACCACTGCGATGCCTTGGCCGAGTGACACCAGGGTGATCACCGCCACCAGGCTACCTGGCTGGGGGCCGAGCCTCGGGACGAAACCACCTTGTGCGGCCACCTCCAGCGTGCCGGAGATCTGTTCGGGCAGGATGAAGGTTTCATTGGCCAGGCGCGAGGCCGGTATCTGTGGCACTTCATTGATCCGCGAGCTGGCGGGCAGGGCGAGGACGAAACCTTCCTGGTGCAAGGCGATGGTTTCGAGTTCTTCCGGCAGATCCATCGGCGAGCGCACATAGGCAAGGTCGAGCAGGCCATCGCGGACCATGCCGGGCAGTTCGGCCATCGGCAGTTCGCGAATGTTCAGGCGCACGCCGGGGCAGGTTTCGCTGTAGCGGCTGACCTGCTGCTGGAGCATGCCCGAGTACGCGGCCGAGGCCACATAGCCGAGTTCGATACGCCCGCTTTCGCCACGGGCGGCCCGTTGCGCGCCCAGTTGTGCAGCATCGAACTGGCGCACGGCATGTTCGGCCTCGATAAACAGGGCCTGGCCGGCGGCGGTGAGGTTGACCTCGCGCTGGTTGCGCTCGAACAGGCGTACGCCCAGTTCGCGCTCCATATCCTGGATCTGCCGGCTGAGGGTGGGTGGGGCAATGCCCAGTTGCTCGGCGGCGCGGGTGAAGTGACCGTGGCGGGCGACGCAGAGGAAGTAGCGGAAATGGCGGATTTCCATGGGTGTTACCTGCAGGGTAATGACGCGGGTCGCCGGGGCTAACAAAGCTCGGGGTCGGCGGCGTTATGGTGAAGCCAACACTACAAGGCTGGTGGCTTGGCGGCAAAGGCTGCCTGGGGATTGCAGGGGACCACTTCGCGGCCCATCGCAGGCAAGCCAGCCCCCACAGGTGCAGCACAACCTTCGAAAGCGATGCCGTACTTGTGGGAGCTGGCATGCCTGCAAAGCAGCCCCGGCGATATTGCAGCTAAACGGCACTCTCCAAGCCAACCAGCTCAGCTTCCGGAGCCTCACCATGCCCTCTGCGCGTTTCACCCTGCTCACCGCTTCCTTGGTCTGCGCCCTGATCATCCTCGACACCAACATCGTCGCGGTCAGCCTGCCCAGCATCGCCCGCGACCTGTCCGGCTCGTTCGCCGATATCGAATGGCTGGTCAGCGCCTACCTGCTGGCCTTCGCCGCCTGCCTGCTGCCTGCCGGCAGCCTGGCCGACCGCTTCGGCCGGCGGCGCATGCTGCTGCTCGGCCTGGCCCTGTTCGGCGTCGCCTCGCTGGCCTGTGGCGCGGCGCCAAGCCTGCTGTTCCTCGACTTGGCCAGGGCCGCCAAGGGCGTTGGTGCGGCGTTGCTGCTGACCTCGGCCCTGGCCGCGATCGGCAACCGCTTTCACCAGCCCCAGGAACGCATGCGCGCCTGGGCCTTCTGGGGCGCCTGCATGGGCGCCACCATTACCTTTGCGCCGTTGCTGGGCGGGCTGATAGCCAGCACCCTTGGCTGGCGCTGGATCTTCTACATCAACCTGCCGCTGGTGGCAGTGCTCGCAGTGATGGTGCTGCACAGTGTCGAAGAGTCCCGTGACAGCGCTGCGGCCCGGCTCGACCCATGGGGCAGCCTGACTTTCGCCGGCAGCCTGGGTTACCTGATCTGGGCGATGATCGATGCCAACCAGGTAGGCTGGGGCAGTGCGCAAACCTTGGGGCGGCTGGTGATCAGCGCCTTCCTGTTCGGCCTGTTCGTCATGGTCGAGCGCAGCCAGGAACGACCGATGATCGACCTGCGGCTGATGCGTAGCGGGCGTTTCGTCGGCGCCTTGCTGGGCATGTTCGCCTACGCAGCCTGCGCCCAGGTGATGATGACCCTGCTGCCGCTGTATCTGCAGAACGGCCTGCAATTGCCGGCCTTGGCCGCAGGAGCTGGCATGCTGCCGTTTGCCGTGGCCATGCTGCTTACGCCACGCCTGGGCATGCGCCTGGCTGCGCACTTGAGCCCGGCGCAGGTGTTCGCACTTGGCCTGGTATTGGTCGGGGTGGGTAACCTGCTATGTGCCTGGGCCACGCAGCGGGGCGGTTACGGTGCGTTCGCCCTGGCCAGCCTGGTGCTGGGTGCTGGCGCCGGGCTGCTGAATGGCGATACGCAGAAGAACATCATGGCTTGCGTACCGCGTGAGCGTACCGGCATGGCTTCGGGGTTGAGTACAACCACGCGGTTCGGGGCGATCGTGCTGGCCATCGCTGGGCTGGGTGGTGTGCTGGCTGCACGTAGTGAGCAGTTGCTGCATGACTCCGTGGCTGCCGTGGCGCCTGGGCAATCGGGCCAGGTTGCGGCAATGGCTGCGCGGGTTGCCGCTGGTGATTTGCAGGCGGCATTGGCGTTATTTGAGCCCGGGTTGCGGGAAGCGGTGGCACCCTTGGCCCGCCAAGCGTTCATCGGGGGCTTCGAAGCCGTGTTGCAGGTCGCTGGTGTGGCGGCGCTGCTGTTCGCGATGCTGGTTGGCGTGTTGCTGAGCCGACCGCTGCCAGCCATGCCGGAGGCGCTGCTCGCTGAAGGGCAATCATGAAGCGAACGCAGGAGCACTACGATACAGTGACTGGGGGCATCAAGCCCCTGGTCGCGGCATTCGACAATCAGTCATTCAACAGCCATGGCTTCAGTTCCTTGAGGTTGCTCACCACCAGCTGCTGCGCCTCGGGCAGTACTGCAAGGTTGCGGTGGTCGATCTGGTAACGCTGCAACACGTACTTCACCAGTGCCCTGCGGCTGGGCACCACCAATTGCCCCTGCGTCATGCCGAAGTCGGTTTCGATGATTGCCTTCTGCGCCGCGTTCAATCGCCCGTCAGGTTCGAAGATCACGGGCACCTCGACATTCCAGTCTTCATCCTGCTCGCGCGTGTTCGGCGATTGGTCGAGCAGGTCTGGCTGCCCGCGCAGGCGGCTGAGCACGAAATCGCGATACTGGCCGTTCTTTTCGCAGTAAGCCCGCACGTGCCAGCGCATGCCGGTGTAGACCAGCGTGTGCGGAGCGATAAGGCGTACCTCGACGTTAGGGGTGTTGAAGGACACGTATTCGGTTTCCAGGCGCAGGCCTTCACGGCAGGCCTTGAGCAAGGGGCGCAGCACCTCCGGGCGTATAGGCCGGTCTGGCACCTCCAGCACCCGGGTATGCGCATAGGCCAGTGCCAGCCCATCGATGTGCGGAGCTCGCTCATTGTTCTGGTAAAGCAGGTGCAGGTAGGCGCTGGCGCTGTCATCGATGAACAGCGGTTTGAAGTGCTTGCCTGGTACATAGCCCTTGAGCTGCTTGTCATATGTCAAGTTTTTGGGCGCATGTTCGCTGATGTAGGTATTGATGTCCTTCGACGCCTGCTGGCGGCTGATGCCAAAGCTCTGCATCAGGTGGCCCGTGGTCAGCCGGCCTTCCCACCAGGCAACGGTCTCGATCAAACGATAGCGAAGTGCCAGGTCCCAGCGTACCTGCTCGATGGATTGCTTGCGTTTCATACCCTCTCCATGTGCGCGATTACTTTACCTGTATAAGTCTACATTCTAGACCTGTCGTCAAACACTACATATCGTGATTCTGTCATTCGAAATGAATTGAAGTCACGAAAGGAAGTGGACATGACTATGTCTGAAGCGGTTTCGACAGGGGCGTTGGTGTTGATCGGGGTAATCTTGGTGGTGCTCCTGGTGCAGTACCTGAGGTTGCGAGAAATCTGGCACCTGGTTCTCGCCTGCCGCCAGGACGCGCGTTGGGCGCGGATATGGGAGATGGAAAATCGGGAGCTACGCTCGGCACAGCGTGCCGACAAAGCGCACATCGCGCAGCTGCAAAACAAGCTGGTGCTTTTGCAGAACCGGGTCTCTGCGGAAGTGTGGAAAGGGGAGGCATGAACACACTGGAACGGATCAAAGGTTGCGCTAGTGACCTGGGTAGCTGAGATGCCTATAAAAAGTAGACCGATCCGTCAAGATGCTGGCCAAGTGTTTTTGCAACTTTATGTTGCAGGTGCCAATCAGTATCATTAAGATTTGTACTCCAGGACGCAAGGAGAGCACTGTCCATATAAAAAGAAGGTCAAAAAAGAATGCTGAAAATGCTCCTCGTGTATGTCCATCTGCTCGCCACCTGTATTGCCCTCGGTAGGGTCTTGCTTGCCGATCACAAGCTTTGGAGTTGGCGCAAGGAAGCGTTGGATCAGGCAAAGCATGAGTACCTGGAAGAAACCAGGAAAATTGCCACCCTCGCGTTACTGGCTCTTTGGGGCAGTGGTCTGCTGTTGATACTTCAGGGGTATCTTCTCGAAGGCGCGGCGTATTTGCTCAACCAGAAACTCTGGGCCAAGGTTGCGGTTGTCGCGCTGCTGACGTTGAACGGTGGTCTGTTACATCGCATCGGCTTCCCGTTGTTGCAGAAAGCCCCTTTCGTATTGTTACCAGGTTCCGACCGCGGTCGCCTTGCACTATTGGGGGCTTTCTCTATGAGTGGTTGGCTGTTCGCGGCTTTTTTAGGGGTGGCCCGAGCCTGGAACCATGTCATGCCATGCATGCATGTGATGGCGGTGTTCACGGCATTCGCTTTGCTGGCTTGTATCGTGGCGCTTGTGGTCGCCTGCACGGCAGCTAGCATGGAAACTACGGCTTCATAGAGGCTGTGACGCAACTCAAGCGTCAATAGCATGAAACTTCCCGCAGTGCAGGAACCAGTCAGCGTTTCACTCTGACCTGCACCCTGTTGAAGGCTGTACCTCTTCTGAAGTTCGCTCGACAAGGAACTAATCTGACACGCCGAAAAAGTGAAGTTCACTTCACCGAGACGAACGCGCTTGGTTGAAACGCCTGTAGTGGCAAAAAATTCCCAGCAATTCCCCACACCGCGTTGGACTCTTCGCGGGTAAACCCGCTCCCACAGGAAGGCGCGAACCGCCTGAATCAACATCGCCTGCCGGGCTACGGCTTCAGCATAGAGGGCGTAGTCTTAGGCCATCAGGATCGTGTCTATCGGTGAGTGGAGGGGGTGAGGAAACGCCCTGCGCGAAAGGGGCAAAATCTGATTTTCTGAGCTTGCACACCTCAAAATTCAGACACAAAAAAAGACGCCCGAGGGCGTCTTCTTCTTTGGGATTTGGTGGGCCGGGGTAATTTGAAACAAGTCGGTATCTATCTGTTTTGGCTAGTGAATAATTTGTTTTCAACTTGCCTGGAATACCAGTTGGAACGCTGCGTGGCCTGGATTCCGATGGACAGTAATTTTTGAGCTCAGCCAAGCGACTCATCAAAGTAGTCGCTGTCGAGCCTTGGCACCTTGTAAAGCTGCGAGCTGACTCCGACCTCGTGATCCAACATCAGATTGACCAAGCGTTTACCGTCGACCAGTACAAGCCCTTCGACCGATAGCGCGAACTCAACTGCTTGGGCGGTGAAGCCAGAGGTAGTTATGAATACGCCGCGTTTGGCTTTCTGTCCTGCCAGGGCGCCATAGAACGCCTGCAAATCGGGGCGGCCTACTGTGTTCTGCCAGCGCTTGGCCTGCACGTAGACTTTCTCCAGACCCAGCGCGTCGAGCGAGATCACGCCGTCGATTCCGCCGTCACCACTACCGCCGACCTGCTGCAGTGCCTGACGGTTCGCTCCGTAGCCCAAGCTGTGCAGGACGTCGAGTACGATGTGCTCGAAGCGCGTCGGGCTCGCTTGCAACAGACTGTCCAGCAGATCGCCCGCGACGCTGGTGCGCAGTTCTAGGATGGCTTGATTCAGGCGCTCCTGCGGGCTGCTAGTTGCGAGGTCAGTCTTGGTAATAGGCGCTGGAGCGTCATTTCCTTCATCCAGCGAGGTGGCATCCGGCGCTGTCTTCAGCTTTACGCTCATGAAGTTCACTGCTAGATGCTCGATCTGCTCTGGGCTCAACGGGGCAGGGTTGGCTTGGGCGAATGCGCGGCCGATGTCAGTTAGCTGCCAGTAGCCACGCTTTGCGCTGCTGGAATAGCCGGCGCGCTTGAGCCGATCATGCGCCCAGCCGGAGCGGTTCTTGTAAGTAGCTTGGCCGCTGGCGATGGTCTCCTGCCGCTGTGCCTCGCTCAGACCAAGTGTCAAGGCAGCTGCTTCATGGGCCTCGCCCGCGATGGCGCCTTCCGGGTGGGCAGCGAGAAAACGCAGGATGGGCTCGATGAACTGGTCGTAGGTTGGGACAGGCATGGTTTGCTTCTTCCTGATAAAAAGCTTAGTTCGGCCTAGCAGTTCGACGCCTGTGCTTTGCCTTGGGCGCGGCAGTGCGCTGGGTTTTGCTGCGGTTCCAGTAATGCGCTGGCGGGTTCGTCGTTCGGGTCTTGGGGAGGGGCAATTCACTGCGGAAGGTTTTGGCCAAGATACTTTGAGTCAGCTAGTCCACTCTGTGCGCATATCCCGCACTGCGGGTGCCTAAGCGGAGGTAGCTTAACCAAGGTGAGGCGGTTTTGGCCATCGCAGGAGGCCATTTCGAGAGGCGGTTGTATTTAAGCCCGGATGTTCCGCCTTGCAGGTCGCGACTGTTCTTGGTCCCTTCTTGGGCAACACCATTGGAAGCCGCTATCACATGCTCGCCTGCCCTGCAGGTAACTTGAGCAAAAGCTTTGCCTTGGAGGTGGCTTTTTGGAATCATGTTGCGTGATCGATGACGAACCTCTTGCAGTGAGAAATAAGAGTAAGTCAACCGCATCGCCGTAATTTTTCCTCTCTGTTGCCTAGAGCTATAATTTTGGCTAATTGCTTGATGAAGAGGAAAAATATGATTTCAGTTCAACGTGGTTAGGAGTTGGTTTCGTGGGGAAAGCTTTGGAAGTCGCTAACATAGTTTCGTCTGTTGCAACTGCCGTTGTGGCAGCGTTGGCGCTCTCTTTTAGTGTGTGGCAATTTAACGAGGGTCAAAAGCTGGCGCAAGAAAATTTGGATAGTGAGAGGGAGGCAAAGGCTGTAGAGCTATTTATTAAGTTCAATGAAATGAAAGAGGAAATGGAAAGTAAGTCGACTGCAGGTTCGGCAGGTGTTGATTTTTGGCGCGAAAATTCTCTTCTTGGTATTACAGAGTCGCTGTATAACTTGACTCAAGGCAATGATAAGTGGGAGTCTACCATTGACTGGATGCTGGGGATGCAAAAGGATTTCTTGCAGGAACGTGGGGTCAACTGCAATACCTACTCCTCCGAGTTCATAGAGTTTTTGAAGTCCGGTGGACCAGTAAAGTGCTCATAACTTTATGAGTTAATTAATCGGTTAGTCCATCGGCGGAAGGACTTACCGAAGGGGGCGTCGATGGAGCGCCTACGACGCGAAACAGAGGACCAGTTTGACGAACTGGTGTTCGAATTCCTTTGGGAATTTCTCTGAGCTGGCCACAAAAAAGTTTATTTGCTAGCGCTAGCGTGTGTTGCCTTTGTATGCAAGTGGGGCTGGAGCATCGAAGTGGCGCTCAACAATATAGCGATTGAAGGAGCACTTTCCGAACTTCGATCATATGAGCGCCACCTAGGACGTGTGATAGCGGCCAGGAAGCGGATCGGTGAAACCTTCAGCGCACAATGCCAAGTTCGGCATCATCCAGCAGCGCTTTGCCCAAGGCGCAGAGGTAGTGCGCAGCCCTGGTCAGATTGGTTTTGTCTTTCATAAAGCGGTCCCTGGTCAGGTCTCTGCATAGCCGCTGTGAGTCGTTGTCCCCTACGGATGTCTCCACCCGCAGGTTCAAAGCTCACACAGGTTATGTACTTGTCGAAACGCTGCGAAGGCCCAGCCTCTGTTGACTTTGCAAAGAGTCGATCACCGTGAGCCTGTATCGGAGTACCGTTGCGCACGATGAATGTCCCAAGTCTGTGACTCAGTATTAGCCGTATCGACCGGACATGTTTAATCGCACCGAGCTTGCACATGTCTCAGTCCAGCATGCCCCTCATGCTCTGCTGTAGCGAAGACTTGAGCGCCGCATCACTTGCTACCAGGCGGTAGAGCTCTAGGTCCTGGCGGCGGCGTATTAGCATGACTTCCTCGAAAATCTTCTCAAACGCCAGTGCACGATGGTCTTCGTCTTGGCTATTTTGGTACTTGGGCTCAAAGTCGGGATGCTCCTGAATGCCTTTTAGAATGCTCAGAAACTTTACGCGCTTTTCTTCCGTGGTAACCCCCCAGCCCTGGAACCAACGCTCGTTGAAACTCTGGATGATTTGGTCCAGCGGGTCTTTTTCCTGTTCACCGCCATGCACCCCACGCGGGTTGGGGTTTGCTGGGTCCAGCTCGGTTTCTGCGTCATCCAGCCCAATGCTGTGGTTCAACTTAACCCGTTCCAGCCCATAGGACGCCAGGTCAACCGAGTTGAGCAGAGCGTCGATTTCGTCGGCGTCTTTGTCCTGAACTTTTAGTTTCGGAATCAGGAACTTAAGGAACCAGAACAGCTTTTCCCAGGCCACAATCTCGTACGGCATGATCGAGGCCATCTGGCCGTAGATCTTCACGAACTGCTTGGCCTTGATCTTGAAATCGACCTTGGCCTCATCCTCTAGCTCTAGTTCCACGTCGAAACGCTCAGCGGCGATATCAATCAGCACCGCCAGCTTTTCAGCATCGACGTTGTCGAAATACTGCGTGGCGAATGCCTCCACCTCCGGCCACTCGTATACGCCGACCTCGTCCAGCTGGTCCTTGAGTTCGTGCAGCACATTGATATCCGTTGCGCCGGACAGGCTGGTGGCCGTGTAGAACGGGTCGAAGGAGGCTTTGATGTCTTCCACCTGGTTGAAGAAATCCAGAACGAACAGGTCTTCAGTCTTCTTGCCCCACTTTGGAGCGGCACGATTGAGGCGCGAGAGCGCTTGCACGGCGAGCACGTACTGCAGCTTCTTATCCACGTACATGGCACACAGCTTAGGCTGATCGAAGCCGGTCAGGTACTTGTTGGCCACCACTAGCAAGCGATACTCGTCGGTTTCGAACTTGTCACGAGTGTCCGCTTCGGCGAAGCCGTTGATGCCGGCTTCAGTGTATTCGATACCATCAACCAATTTTTCGCCGGAGAAGGCAATTAGCGCCTTGAACGGGTTGCCGCGCGCCGCCAGCAAGCGGCTGATGGCCTTGTGATAACGGATGGCGGCTTCGATGTTCTGAGTGATGACCATGCCCTTGGCCTGGCCTTTGAGCTTTTTCGGCGTGACCACCTGCTCAATAAAATGCTCCAGCATCACCTCGGCCTTAACGTCGATGGTCTGCTGGTCGCGTTCGACATAGGCGCGTAGCTTCTTCTGCGCTTTCAGCGTGTCAAACAGCGGATTGTCCTCAATGGACTTCTGAATTTCGTAATAGCTGCGGTATGTGGTGTAGTTGGCCAGCACGTCGAGTATAAAGCCCTCTTCAATGGCTTGTTTCATCGAGTACAGGTGGAAGGGCGCAAAGCGGCCATCGGCCTGCCGCTCGCCGAACTTCTCCAACGTGCTGTTCTTCGGTGTAGCGGTGAAGGCGAAGTACGAGGCATTACCGCGCATCTTGCTGTTCTTGATGGCGTTGAGAATCTTCTCCTGAGTGTCGTCTTGCTCGTCGCCGCCCATCACCTTGTTCATCGTGCCATGGCTGCTACCGTCCTGCGAGCTGTGTGCCTCGTCGATGATCACGGCAAAGCGCTTGCCGGCCATGTCGTCGATACCATCCACGATCACCGGGAATTTCTGGATGGTGGTAATGATAATTTTTTTGCCCTGCTCCAACGCCTGCTGGAGGTCGGAGGACTTCAGCGCCGGAGCGATGATGTTTTTCACCTCGGAGAACTCGCGTAGGTTCTCGCGCAATTGCTTGTCCAGCAGGCGGCGGTCGGTAACCACAATCACCGAGTCGAACAGAGGCACATCTAGAGCGCGCGCGCCGACCACCTCCTGAGACGCCGGATAGGTTTCTATCAACTGATATGCCGCCCAGGTGATGGAGTTCGATTTGCCTGAGCCGGCCGAGTGCTGGATCAGGTAGCGCTGACCCACGCCATGCTGGCTGGCATGCGCCACTAGGCGGCGCACCACATCCAGTTGGTGGTAGCGCGGGAAAAACAGCGTACGCTTGGCCAGTGGCATCTTGCTGCTGCCGTCCAGGCGCACGAAGTGTTGGATGATGTTGGCCACACTTTCGCGGCTGAAAATCTCCTGCCACAGGTAGGAGCTTTTGTGCCCGGCGGGGTTGGGTGGGTTGCCAGCCCCGTGGTTATGGCCCTTGTTGAATGGTAGGAAGAAGGTCGCGACACCGGCCAACTTGGTGGTCATGTAGACCTCGTCGGTGTCTACCGTCATGTGCACTAGGCAGCGGCCGAATTGCAGCAACGGCTGGTCTGTGTCGCGGTTCTGCTTGTACTGCTTTTGCCCGTGATAACGGGCGTTCTGGCCCGTCCAGGGGTTCTTCAGCTCCAGCGTGGCGAAGGGCAAGCCATTGATAAACAGCACCAGGTCGATTTCTTCCAGTGGATTACTCATGGAGTAACGCACTTGGCGGGTGCTGCTAAAGATATTCGCCGCAAACTGCTGTTTGACTCGCTCCGAACTGCTGGCAAGCGGCGCGGGGTACATCAGGTTAAGGTGCACGTCGTCGATGGCCAGGCCGCGCTTTAGCAGGTGAAGCACACCGTACTTCTTCGCCAGCCGGTCGAAGCGTTCGAGGATGCGTAGATCCCAGTCGTCGTAGCGCTGCTTGAGACGATCCAAATCATCGCCTTGGCTGGCCTCAAAAAATTGCCACAAGCAATGGCTATCCACGGCATAGTGGGCATTGAAATCCTGAGCTCGGCCAAGTCGATACCCGTGGTTGTGGCCCGCCGGCACTGGCGCCGCGCTGTCACGGACCAGCGCCTGCTCTTCTAGGCAAGTACCTGTGAGGTATTTCTCGATGCCAGCTTCCAGCGCCTGTTCGTTGGTCTTGCTTACCATGCCGGCTTCCTTATGCCTGTTCTTTCTATCTCTGCCAGGCTAGCCCGGCGTAGGGTGCAAATGTCTATAACTACCCAGCCAACGGGGGCAGACATTCGTCGCTACCCCACCTGACTTACCACTAACCCATGGATCCACTCGACAGCAAAACCATTAACAAAGCTGGGCGACAGCCTGCTGCATTTCTAACAGTTCGGCATACTCGTCTAAGCAGTTGCTGCTGGGCATCCATCAGGCCACTTCCATATCTTGAGTTTCCGGCTCCGACACGCCCGGCACCTTGATCTTGCCGGTCACGGCGCTATTGATCAGGGTGACTTTGTATTCTTTGAGTTTGGTGATTTGTTGTTCAAGTAAATCGAGAGCTTTGTTCAGCTTCTCCGACTCAAGACCAAGGTGCGCCACTATTGCGTCCTGTTCCTCACGGCTTGGGAAACCAATTTCCATAGACATAAACATATGGCTGTAAAAGCGCAGGCGTGAAGAGTGTAGTCCCGTTGAGACTTTATTGTAGTGCGCAATATAAGTCGTGGTTTTCAGGAGCATCTCAAGGTACTGCGGATTTAATGTGCCGTGATTCAGTTGCCTGTAAACCCCATAGGCCGAACTAACAATGCCAGCCCGATCAGAAACGCCAAGCGCGCCCATCCACGCCCACATGATGTTGAATATAAGATCATCTTTTTGGCAGGTCTTTGATCCGGTATAATCCTCAGACATAAACATTGTCACATTCTTTTCTGAGCGAGGCGTTACCCCAGTCAGATGAGAAACTGAGAGAAGTTCTTGCTGCCCGTCGGGGGATCGCTCATCGACTTCTCGGAAAATATACTTGGCTCGCTTTATCGACCAATGCGACGGAATTTCGCCAATCCATTCGATTTCGGAGTTCCGCATGGGGGCACGCGGATTAAGACCGCGGGTTACGGTATGCTGGATCAGTATCTGCTTGCGCTCTTTGAGTAGTTCGATCTGACGCTCCTTGGTCTGAACCGCCTGATCAATTTGCGCAGTTTTGACAGATAAAAATCGAGAAATAAGCTTCTGCTCTTGAATTGGCGGATTGAGTGATTTAAAAGCCAGAAATACTTCCTTCGGGATGGTGTTTCTCAAGCCTTTGTACAGAAATCTCAGTCGCTTTCCTGAGTCAAGACTTAGGTAAAGGTATTGAAGATATTCTTCGTCAAATTTTTTGCGTGGCCGGAACACCGTGTAGGCGCCCGTTATCATTCCATGCAACGAGGAAAGGCCAATGGTTCTAGGCGTTTCCTCGACATCGAACAAGCAGAAAACAAAGTCGCCAGGAGTGACCTCTTGGTAGGTATTAAACTCTGCAGGAAACTTTCCTTCTGGATTGTCCATGTCGCGTTTGATAATTCCACCTAGAGTGAGCGACAGAAGCGTATAACGGCTGGAATTCTTGCCAACAAGATTTTTTTTAAGATCAAAAATGTACTTGTTTGCCAGGGTTTTCCAGTGTGCAGGAACACTTCCATAGCACTCAACGCCGGAGTCGCGATAGTTCTCATAGGTCGGGAGAGATCTGAGAGATTTAGACATTTTTGACTCCAGAAACCTCGTCAAGAGGCACGCCCAAAATTTCCGCAATCAACCCTTCCGCCTGCTGCTCCAGCGCCACTATCTTCCGAGCCACTTCGTGCATGCTGGGCAGAGTTTGGTGCTTGTAGAAGTATTTGTTGAAGCTGATCTCGTAGCCGATCTTCACCGACTCCAGATTGATCCAGGCCTCGGCGACATGGGGCACCACTTCGGCCTTGAAGAAGCGGTGGATGGAATCGGCCAGGGGGATGCTTTCGCTGTCGCGCAGGTCACTATTGGATTCGTAGGTTATAAATTCGCCGGCCCTGTCGCTGGGGTAGTAGCCGAAGTCCGGTAGGTCGGCCTCGCGGCAGTCCAGCCGCTCTAGCAGCGCGGCCAACTCGGAGCGGTCAAATTTCTCCACCTTTCGGATGACCTTGGCGGCGTTTTCGTCGTACCAGCTCACTGCATTGAGCACCTGATTGCGCTCACTGGCACCGAGCTTGATGCAGGCCTCTTTGCTCAGTTGTTTAAGCGCCTTGTCCACCTGTTTGGCGAACAGGTTGAAGTCGTCATATTCCTCGCTGCCGATGGCTTGCATCAGGTAGTTGGCCACGGTGACCAGCAGGGACTGCTTGGCCCATGTTTCCAGGCTCAGCAGCTTTTTGCGCTGCTTGGCGTTGAGCTCCAGGCCTTGTTCTTCACACCAGGCAAGGATGGCTTTTTCATGGGTGGTCAAGGTAGCGTCCTGATACACCGCCTCGCCCCACTCTTGGTAAATCCACTGCATGGGTTCGCGCAGAGCCTTATCGAAACGTAGGGTTTCTATGCGCTCGGCGCTGAACTGCGCCTTGCGCCGGTCTGGGCGTTCGATGCTGACCTTGTGGTAGCCGAAGTCGCGGTTATCAAACACCTGCGCGGCAATGCCGTCGCCACCGGCCGGGCGGTCGAAGCTGGCTAGGTCGAGGTAGGTTTGGGTGATCCGCTCGATATGCTCAGGGGCAAGTTCACAGTTTTTGTTGCCGAGGTTTTTGCGCAGTTTGCGGTAAAGCAGGCTGGCATCGATCAGTTGCACCTTGCCTCGGCGCTGCGCCGGCTTGTTGCTGGAGAGCAGCCAGATATAGGTGGTGATGCCGGTGTTGTAGAACAGATTGTTGGGCAACTGGATGATTGCATCAAGCAGATCGTTTTCAATCAGATGTCGGCGGATATTGCTCTCGCCACCACCGGCGTCGCCGGTAAACAGGCTGGAGCCGTTATGCACCGAGGCGATTCGCGAGCCGAGGCCGCTGTCGCCGGGAACTTTCATTTTGTTGACCATTTCCATCAGAAACAGCAACTGGCCGTCGCTGGAGCGCGGGGTGGCGTCCTGCAACTCGGTCTTTCCCCAATAGTCTGCGAGGCTAACCTTGAAGCGCGGGTCGATCACGTCGCCACCGTCTTTGATAAACTTCTGTTCGCTGGCCCAACTTTTACCGTAGGGCGGGTTGGACAGCATAAAGTCGAAGCGGCTACCGGCAAATTCGTCCACCGAAAGGGTGGAGCCAGGGCGGATGTGAGCAGGGTTGTTGCCCTTGATCATCATGTCCGACTTGCAAATGGCATAGGTCTCGTCGTTGATCTCCTTGCCATAAAGGTGAATGTCGCGCTGGATGGCCGAGTCCGGGTATTTTTCTTCGATAAAATTCTGCGACTCGGTGAGCATGCCTCCACTGCCGCAGGCCGGGTCGTAGATGGTCATCACGGTGGGCAGGCGGTCCTTGATCGGGTCGAAGACCAGGTGGGTCATCAGCTCGATCACTTCGCGCGGGGTGAAGTGCTCGCCGGCTTCCTCGTTGTTCTCTTCATTGAACTTGCGAATCAGCTCCTCGAACACATAGCCCATGCCCAAGTTGCTCAGGGCTGGCAGGCGGTTGCCTTGAGGGTCTTCGCTGTCGTGCGGGGTGAGGTTGATGGTGGGCGAGGTGAATTTTTCCAGTACGTCAAGCAGCACATCTTTGCTGGCCATGTGGCGCATCTGTGACTTGAGATTGAAGCGCCGGATGATGTCTTTGACGTTGTCGCTAAAGCCGTCGAGGTATTCCTCAACGTTGCTCAGGAGGATCTGCTGGTTGTTGGTGGCGGTCTTCTGCAGTTGGCTTAGCGTCCACTTGCTGGTGTTGTAGAACACATAACCGGAAGCGGCACGCAGGGCGCTGTCGTCCAATTCGGTCTGGCTCATTTCATTTTGCTGAAAGGCTAGCTCTTCCATTACCTTGACCTTGCTCGCCTCCAGCAGGGCATCGAGCCGGCGCAGCACCACCATAGGCAGGATGACGTCACGGTATTTTCCGCGTACATACACGTCGCGCAGGCAGTCGTCGGCAATCGACCAGATAAATGAAACCAGTTTGTTGTGGACCGCGTGGTTCAACTGCAGATACTCCAAATCAAAGCGCTGAATGGCAGCGCTGCTAGGGCGGTTGTTCCGCACCCATGTGTAAGCTAAGGAGCGCATCTTAACTAATGCAGAGGGGCTTTTGGCGGTGGAGATGCAAGCGGATGGGGAACCAGCCTGCTAGGTTAGGGGGGAGAGGATGCTCGTGACCAGTTGTTGGATAGCATGGAGAAGCGGTTCGGTGATCAACTATCGTGAGAGAGCATTCGCCCAACTCACGTTGAATCGCACTAACGGGGAAAAATCCATGATTTTTCTAGTCGACGAGTGAGCAGCAGCACTGTCAGCAATTAGTAGTATTGCGTCGCCTGAGTGCGCTCGGCTAGACGATGATCGAGAAACCAAGCAACGTGCTTTCTCTGCCAAGCCCAAGGCGTTTTTCGCTGCCAGCGCTTTGCAATTTCAGCCTGGATGATTATTGCCTGTCGCACATGGCGTTGTCGCGTCGTGTGGGACCCGGTCAGCACGCCAGCCAAGAATAACTCCATATCGAATGGCTTGCTCATGACCGTCCTCCAATGTAGGCCGCGACCACATTGATCCGACCGTGCCCCAGCTCATGGCTGATTTGCCTTCTGGCCTCACGATCTAGGTGCCTATCTACCTGGCAACATTGGCCGCCACTGATTGGCGCGGGGTGTTGGGTGATTTGCTCGTAGCGCTCACATGCGTAAGCTGCTCGTAGCTCATGGAAGCCTTTGAGGTTCTGTGCATGCAGGATGTACCGTGCCGGGCGGACGATGTTCTGCAGAACGTCAAAGTAGCTTTCGTGTGGCGCAATCAAGTTGCGGCTGCCCTCAGGCAACACCCGCTCTGCAAATCTAAGCGCACCTAGAACATGCACATCCATCGAAATCCAACGTGGTGCCGAGGCGCCGGCGCGGCCGCCCTTGGTGCCATCCTGAATGTTAATCCTGCCTAGGTCGTTAGCCTCACGGCATAGCCGTGGCAGGTCAGCCAAGATGGCCTCACGCAAGCGCATGCCGGTGGCTCGCGCCAACAGAACAATTGCGGCGGCCCGTTGCTGATGATTGCGGCAAAGCGCATCGACGATTTGTTTAACCTGTTCGCGTTCTTGGCCCTGCGGCACTGAGTGGCGAATCCCGGTGCGCTGAATACCCAACGCCTTGCTCGGACTTGGCAATTTCACAAACTGATCAGCGCGAAGCGCCGCCATGGTCCTGTTAACGCTGGATAGCCGGTTTTGTGCGGTGCTGACAGCGAGCTCACCGCTCCTAACCACGTCGCGCAGATACGCCGCATAGTCAGCCAACACCTTCCGATCAATCTGCCGCGCATCATTAATACCAGGCCCATGTTCGGAGCGGCACCACTTCACGAATGCCTGCCACCGATCACAGTGCGCCTTGACCGTGCCGTAGTGGCCTCCGCCAAACATGTCTTTCAGCGCCTGCGGTCCTGCGTAGCTCAGTTGCCTGCCGTAGCCGAAATTGCGGCCATCGCGTCTACCCACCAATGCCATGTCGGTCACCTCATCGTCCGATCTCCGATCCTCGCCCCACGTCATCCCGCCAAGAATGCTGAGTGTTATCAGGGATCAAGGCCCCTGCGACCTGTGGGGGATGTCCACTACGCGGGACTGGCGGCTCCTTACGTCCGGGAGCTAGGGCATCTCATGATCTGGCCTCCTTAACACCGTTGCCGGTGGGCGGGTGGAGGCAGTGCTGGCTGACTAAACCAACGCCTGAAGATCCTGAGCCGGGTGAACGCAGCAGTGCGATGACCGGGGCATGCCTGACTGTCAGTCAGGTGCAGTCCATTCCCTGGTCTGCGGCACCATCATCTACATGGCTGTTGCTGGTGACATCGGCGTTTGTCACGCCGATTGTCACGAGGGGGATTGCCGCAAAGCCATGTGCGATGAGGGCTGCAGCAGTGCTAGAAGCGCCCGTCTCTTTCCAGAGAAAGAGACGGGCGCAGGTTGGCGCAAGATTCGGCCAAGCGGATTGGTTGCTGCAGGGCAGCGAAGTAGGAGGTGTTGCCTGGCGCACGAGGGCCATGATCTGAAGTAGGCATCCATCACCGGGGAGGTGACCGGGCGAGCTGCCGGATGCGAATCGCCATTTGGGGGAGAACCACCGCGAGAGCGGCGTGACCTTCAAGGCTCGGGCCACCTGGGTTGCTGTCATCGACAGCACTTGCACGGCCAGTTCTACGCCTGTGGATAAACGCAGTCAAGGTTCGAAAGTCAGCGCCACTTTTGACTTTAAGAGCGGTTATCCACCGCTGGAATTCCGTGGTAAATCCTGGACAACGTGGTCGCTTTTAGCTCTTCAAAGTTAGGTCCTTCCAAACAGGACGGCTTTGCAGCCCTGTTTGGAAGGACCCGCGCTGAAAGGCGGATAAACGAGGCTGCTTTCCCTGAATCTTGAACGCTCAATTGTTGTTGCTGCCGTTGATGCGCCTGCATAGCGCTAGCGTATCGGCACCACGTTCTTGTCTCTGATTTGGCCATATGCTGAAGCGAGCAGGCTGCCGGTGGCGGCTTTCTGGATGTACTCACTCCACCAAGCCATCATCGGGCGCCGGCGCTCGATGTAGTCGGCTCGGTTGTAGGCGCTGCGCACCTCATCCTTGTCGACATGCGCCAGTGCGACCTCAATCAGCTCCGGGTCCCACCCATGTTCATTCAAGATGGTGCTGGCCATCGAGCGCATGCCGTGGCTGACTAAGCGATCCTGGAAGCCCATGCGTTTCAACGCCATGTTGGCCGTTTGGCTATTGGCATGAGTACGCGGGTTTCTGTCAGCCGGGAAGACGTATTCGCGATGGCCGCTGTGAGTCTTCAGTGACTCCAGCAACGCGACAGCGTGATCACTCAAAGGAATGCTATGTGGGCGGCGCTTCTTCATCCGCTCCGTAGGGATAGTCCAAACGCGCCTTTCAAAGTCGATGTCTGCCCAGCAAGTAGTTGCCGCCTCGGCGGGGCGAGTCATCGTGTGCAACTGCCATTCGATCAGGCAGCGGGTAGTGCGTTTGATGCTGGCGTTCGCGATCTCCAGCATGAGCTCGGGGAGCTCTTCTGGCGGAAGCGCAGCCATGTTCTCTTTCTTGGGCTTCTTGAATACTGCCCTGATGCCGGTGAGCGGGTTGGCGAAGATCAGGCCGGAGTTGACGCCGTAGGTCATGATCTCGTTTAGCCGCTGGCTGAGACGCTTGACCGTTTCCAGGCTGCCTTTCGCTTCGATTGGGCGAAGCAGTCCGATCACCATCGGCGCAGTGATTTTCGCGAGTGGGGTCGTCTTCATATCGGGGAACACGTGCAGCGTGAGCGACCGCCAAATGTCCTCGGCGTAGGCCGGGGTAACCGAGTCTTTTTTGAGCTCGAACCAGGCGGTAGCCACGTTCTCGAAGGTGTGTTCCGTTTCTGCGCGCTTGGCTTCATTCAACGTATTGCGTTGCACCTTCGGATCGATGCCCTGGGCGAGCAACTCGCGTGCATCGACTGCCATCTTTCGTGCGTTGGCTAGTGACAGTTCGGGGTAGGTCCCAAAGCCGATGTTGATGCGCTTCTTGGTCACCGGTTCGCGGTAGTTGAAATTCCACAGCAACGAGCCGTTGCTGCGTACGCGGAGCTGTAAACCGTCACCGTCAGTGAGGACGTAATCCTTGGACGCGGGTTTGACTCCCTTGAGCTGTCGATCGGAGAGGCGGAGGTTTTGAGCAGGCATGAGATTGTCCTCAAGCACTGATTCGGTATTCCAAAGATTAGCACCGGATGGGCTGGAATACCGTCTGGAATACCAGAATGGCTGGAACTCAAAAACTCTCAAAAGACCGCAAAAACGCTGGAGGCCGCGTATTTGCTGGGTCGCAGGCACAAAAAAAGACGTCCGTGGACGTCTTTGTTTGATCATTTGGTGGAGCCGGGGGGATTTGAACCCCCGTCCGCCAGTACTCCGCTGTCGGTACTACATGCTTAGCCGTGTCTACTGAGTTAATCCGCAGCCGCCCGACGGGCAGGGTGCTTTGGACGAGTTGGGTAAGTTTTAGTCGCTTTGCCCCCAACGTGCTACACGACGATCCTGTTCTGTATGACAATCATTTCGGGTTTACAGGCATCCCCTGATGATTGCTGGAGCCGAAGCTACCAGGAGAGCGGGCTCAGCTGCTTACGCAGCGAGAGCGTAGCCCTCGTAGTTTTCGTCATTGGCAACTATAGAAAGTTGCAACAGTGGATTTACGAGTTCTGTTACCAACTCGGCATGCACCTAGAGTTTCGCTACCGGCGTCGAATCCTAATCGGCCCCACACTAGCTCTTGGCTAACGCACCTTACGGCACGTGATGCGGAGTATACGCCATTGTGCGGGCGACGTCGACTGCCGGCCCGATCGCCCGCTTTCTGGCCTCACGCGCCGCTACCACCGCCGCTGGTGCCGCTGCCTTTCTCGGTTTTTTCCAGGCGCTCCAGCACTTTGCTGGTGATGGCGATACATTCCTTGGTGTCGCCTGCGGCCTGGGCAGCCTTGGCTTTGTCGACGTGCTCGGTGATGGCCTTGTCCAGGCCTTCGGAGGTGGCCCCGGCGGTGGCCATGCTGTCGTCGATCTTTTGCAGATTGGTGGTGCACAGGTCTTCGGCGGCAAACACCGGGGAAGCCAGCAGGGTCGCGGCCGCGAACAGGGCCGAAAGCGCGGTACCTTTCATGGGAGTCTCCTTCTGGGCCTCTGGAGGGTGGGCCTGTAAGGGTGGACTGTGGGGGATTGGCGGGGGTTCAATCGGGATGGTGAAGGGGTGGAATGATGGTGGGGATGGCACCGGCTTTGCCGGTGTTCGCGGGTGAACCCGCTCCCACATGGAATTGGGTTGGCTCGTGGTGTGCGCTGTACCGGTGGGAGCGGGCATGCCCGCTCCCACAGGGTCAGATGCTGCGGGGGCGGGTGACGCGGTCGACCAGGTAGACCAGGCCATGATAGTCGATGCCGCTGTGGCTGCTCAGGCCGATCTCGCAGGTGCGACTGGTGGAGATGCCTTCGCTGCAATACTGCACCGCATCCTTCAGGCTACGCAGCGAGTGGGCGTTCAGCTCGGGGGTGGTGAAGCCTTTGTCGCCGGCGAAGCCGCAACAATGGATGCCTTCCGGGATGACCACCTGCTTGCTGCAGCGCCGCGCCAGGTCGATCAGCGCCTGGCTTTCGCCAAGGTGCTGGGTGCTGCAGGTCACATGCACGGCCACCGGCTCGTCCTGGGGGGTGAACTCCAGGCGCTCGACCAGGTGGGTGCGGATGAAGCGCACCGGGTCGTACAGGTCCAGCCGGCTTTCGCCCAGATCCTGCACCAGGCGCAGGGTGCAGGGGCTGGTGTCGCAGTAGATCGGGTCGAGGCCGCCGCGGCTGGCGTGCAACAGAGCGGCGATCAGTTCCTGGCGCTTGTGTTCGGCCTGCTCGGGGTAGCCCTTGGAGGCGAACGGCTGGCCGCAGCACAGGTTGTCGGCGTTGTCGGGGAACACCACCTGGTAACCGGCCTTTTCCAGCAGGGCGCGGGTCTTGTCCAGCAGCGAGCTCTGCTCGCGGTCGGCATAGGCCGGGCCCATCACCCGCGAGACGCAGGCGGCCAGGTACACCACCCGAGGGCGGGCGTCGTTGCTGGCCGGGCCGAAGTCCAGTGGGCGCAAGGGTTGTGGCATCGCCGGGGTCCACTGCGGCAAGCGGCCTTTGCTGGCTTTGTTCAGCGAGGCGCTCAGGCGGCCCAGGCGTGGGGCGCCGAGCAGCTTGCGGGCGGTGTTGGCGGCGGTCAGGGTCAAGCGCGCGCCACCCAGGGCGGTGTGGAAGTGTTCGGCCAGCCAGTCGGCGGTTTTTTCGTGCCCGGCGGCCTGGCTGCGCAGTTTTTTCACCAGTTCGCCGGTATTGATGCCGACCGGGCAGCGCTGGGCGCACAGGCCGGTCGCGGCGCAGGTGTCGATGCCTTGGTACTGGTAAGTCTGGCGCAGTTCACGGGTATCGATGCCGGCGCGCTGCTTGGCCTGGATGTCACGCCACATGACGATGCGCTGGCGCGGGCTGAGGGTCAGGCCTTTGGACGGGCAAACCGGTTCGCAGAAGCCGCATTCGATGCACTTGTCGACGATCTCGTCGGCAGCGGGCAGCGGCTTGAGGTTCTTCAGGTGAATGTCCGGATCCTCGCTCAGCACCACGTCGGGGTTGAGAATGCCGTTGGGGTCGAGCAGACGCTTGAGCTTCCACATCAGCTGGTAGGCGTCATGGCCCCACTCCAGCTCCACGAACGGTGCCATGTTGCGCCCGGTGCCGTGTTCGGCCTTGAGCGAGCCGCCGAACTCCACCGCCACCAGTTGCGCCACATCGTCCATGAAGGCCTGGTAGCGGGCGACTTCCTCGGCACTGTTGAAGCCCTGGGTGAAGACAAAATGCAGGTTGCCTTCCAGGGCGTGGCCGAAAATGATCGCTTCATCGTAGCGGTGCTTGTCGAACAGCTGGATCAGGCGGTTGACGCCTTCTGCCAGTTGCTCGACGGGGAAGGTGACGTCTTCGATGATGACAGTGGTGCCGGTCTGGCGTACGGCACCGACGGCGGGGAAGGTGTCCTTGCGGATCTTCCACAGCTGGTTGTACACGACCGGGTCTTCGCTGAAGTCCACCTGCTGTTCCAGCGGGAAGTCGGCGATCGAAGCCATCACCTGTGGCAGCTGTTCATGCAGCAGGCTCTGGCTGGCGGCGCGGGACTCGATCAGCAGGGCACAGGCATTGTCCGACAGGCCTTTTACCCACAGCGGCATGCCGGGCATGTCCTGCACTGAGCGCAGGCTGCGGCGGTCGAGCAGTTCTACCGCAGAAACCGGCTGGCGCTTGAGCACGGTCACCGCGCGGCAGCAGCTTTCCACGCTGGGGAACACCAGCAGGGCGCTGGCCTTGTGCGGGTGGTCGGGCACGGTGTCGTAAGTGACGGCGCTGATGAAGCCCAGGGTGCCTTCGGAGCCGACCAGCAGGTGCTGAAGGATATCCAGGGGTTGGTCGTAATCCACCAGCGCATTCAGCGACAGGCCGGTAGTATTCTTCAGCCGGTATTTGTGCCGGATGCGCTCGGCCAGGGCGGTGTTGGCGCGTGTTTCACGGCCCAGCTGGGCCAATGCTGCCAGCAGGTCGGCATGGCTGCGTTCAAAGGCGGCAACGCTGGCCGAGTCTTCGCTGTCCAGGCGCGTGCCGTCGGCCAGCACCAGGCGCAGGCCGGCCAGGGTATGGTAGGTGTTCTGCGCGGTGCCGCAGCACATGCCGCTGGCGTTGTTGGCGACGATGCCGCCGATCTTGCAAGCATTGATCGACGCCGGGTCGGGGCCGATCTTGCGCCCGAAGGGGGCCAGCCAGGCGTTGGCCTGGGCGCCGATGACGCCGGGCTGCAGGCGGATCTGCTCGCCTTGGCCGCGGATTTCGCGGCCGTTCCAGTTATCGCCCAGCACGATCAGTACCGAGTCGCTGATGGCCTGGCCGGACAGGCTGGTGCCGGCGGCGCGGAAGGTGACCGGCACCCGCTCGCGCTGGGCCAGTTTGATCAGGCCGACCACCTCGTCCTCGGACTCGACGCGTACCACCAGCTTGGGGATCAGCCGGTAGAAACTGGCGTCGGTGCCGAAGGCCAGGGTGGAGGTCGGGTCGTCGAAGCGGCGTTCGGCGGGGATCAGGCGCTCGGCATCACGCAGGAATGCGGCGGGCAGGCTCATGCAGTCTCCTCGCGGGGCTGTGGCGTCTGTGCGCCACATGCCCCGGGTCAATCAGGCGGTCGTTCTTGCGGGCGCTCAGGCGCCCAGTTCGCGTACCAGCGAGTCGCGGGTGATTTCGCTGATCGACTTGGCGCCGGTCAGCACCATCGCTACGCGCATTTCCTTCTCGAACAGCTCCAGCAGGTTCTTCACCCCGGCCTGGCCGTGCACGGCAAGGGCGTAGAGGAAGGCGCGGCCGATCAGTACGGTATCGGCGCCCAGGGCGATCATGCGCACCACATCGAGGCCGCTGCGGATGCCGGAGTCGGCAAGGATCTTCAGCTCGCCTTTGACCGCGTCGGCAATCGCCGGCAGGGCGCGGGCGCTGGACAGCACGCCGTCGAGCTGGCGGCCGCCGTGGTTGGACACGACGATGCCGTCGGCGCCGAAACGGACCGCATCGCGGGCGTCATCGGCATCAAGGATGCCCTTGATGATCATCGGGCCGTCCCAGAAGTCGCGAATCCATTCCAGGTCTTTCCAGGAAATGGACGGGTCGAAGTTGTTGGCCAGCCAGCCGATGTAGTCGGCAAGGCCGGTGGGGTTGCCACGGTAGGTGGAAATGTTGCCCAGGTCGTGTGGGCGCCCCATAACGCCGACATCCCACGCCCACTCGGGGTGGGTCATGGCTTGCAGCACGCGACGCAGCGGGCCGTTCTTGCCACTCATGCCGGAGTGGGCGTCGCGGTAGCGGGCGCCGGGTGTCGGCATGTCGACGGTGAACACCAGGGTCTTGACCCCGGCGGCCTTGGCCCGCTCCAGGGCGTTGCGCATGAAGCCGCGGTCCTTGAGCACGTACAGCTGGAACCACATCGGCCGGTCGATGGCCGGGGCGACTTCTTCGATCGGGCACACCGACACCGTCGACATGGTGAACGGAATGCCGTGGGCCGCCGCCGCGCGCGCTGCCTGCACTTCGCCACGGCGGGCGTACATGCCGGTGAGGCCGACCGGGGCCAGGGCCACCGGCATGCTCAGGGTTTCGTCGAACAGCTTGGTCTGAAGGCTGAGCTCGGACATGTTCTTCAGCACGCGCTGACGCAGGGCAATGCTGGCCAGGTCCGAGACGTTGTGGCGCAGGGTGTGCTCGGCGTAGGCGCCGCCGTCGGCATAGTGGAACAGGAAGGGAGGCAGCTTGCGTTGGGCCGCGGCGCGATAGTCGGTAGAGGCAGAAATGATCATGGATTCTCGCAGCGTTGCTTGTGGGGATTGCCGGGCGCGCCATGGCGCCCGGCCCCTTTCACTTTAGTGATGAACCAGCATGCCGGTCAGCCAGTAGGCCTGGATCAGGGTGATCAGGCCGACGATGGTGGCGAAGAACAGGCTGTGCTTGACGGTGAAGCGGAACAGGTCGGATTCCTTGCCGACAAGGCCGGTGGCGGCGCAGGCCACGGCGATCGACTGCGGCGAGATCATCTTGCCGGTCACGCCGCCGCTGGTGTTGGCCGCTACCAGCAGGGTGTCGTTGACCCCGATCTGGTGCGCGGTAGTGGCCTGCAGCGAGCTGAACAGGGCGTTGGACGAGGTGTCGGAACCGGTGAGGAACACACCCAGCCAGCCGAGGAACGGCGAGAAGAACGGGAACGCGGCACCGGTACCGGCCAGCACCAGGGCCATGGTCGAGGACATGCCCGAGTAGTTGGTGACGAAGGCGAAGGCCAGCACCATGCCGATCGACAGGATTGGCCAGCGCAGTTCCCAGAAGGTTTCCTTGAAAGTGGTCAGACCAGTTTTGAAGTTGATCTTCAGCACGGCCATGGAGATCAGCGCCGAGAGGAAGATCGCGGTGCCGGTGGCAGAGATCGGGTCGAGCTTGAACACCGCTGGCATGGCGGTTGGCGCGGCGACGATCGGCGCGGTCTTGATCACCAGTTGGTCGAGGTGCGGGATGGCGAAGTTGAACACGAAGTTGTACATCGCGCCGCCTGGGGCGAAGGCCGCCTTGAACGGCTTCAGGGTCCAGATGGTGACCAGCACGGTGAGGATCAGGAACGGCGACCAGGCTTTGAAGATTTCGCCAAAGCTGTAGGGGCTTGGCTGGCTGCCGCTTGGTTGTACCACGGCGGCGCCGACGCTGCCTTTGGCTTCGGCGAACGAGCGCTTGGGCTGCCAGACTTTCAGGAACAGGGTCAGGGCGATCAGGCTGGCCAGGGCCGAGGTGATGTCCGGCAGTTCCGGGCCGATGAAGTTCGAGGTGAAGTACTGGGTAACCGCGAAGCTCAGGCCGGCGACCAGGGCGGCAGGCCAGGTTTCTTTCACGCCACGCAGGCCGTCCATCATGAACACCAGCCAGAACGGCACGAACAGCGACAGCAGCGGCAGCTGGCGACCGGTCATGGCGCCGATGTGGAAGGCGTCGATGCCGGTGACCTGGCCGGCCACGATGATCGGGATGCCCAAGGCGCCGAAGGCCACCGGCGCGGTGTTGGCGATAAGGCACAGGCCGGCGGCGTACAGCGGGTTGAAGCCCAGGCCCACCAGCAGCGCGGCAGTGATTGCCACCGGTGCGCCGAAGCCCGCCGCACCTTCCAGGAAGGCACCGAAGCAGAAGCCGATCAGCAGCACTTGCAGGCGCTGGTCGTCGGTAATCGACAGTACCGAGCTGCGGATCACTTCGAACTGGCCGCTCTTGACCGTGAGTTTGTACAGGAACACCGCGGCAACGATGATCCAGGCAATCGGCCAGAGGCCGTACAGGAAGCCATAACCCGCGGCGGCGAAGGCCATGTCGACAGGCATCTGGAAGGCGAAGATTGCCACCAGGATCGACAATGCGAGGGTGATGCTGCCGGCCACGTGGCCTTTGAGGCGGAACACGGCGAGGGCAAGGAAGAAGAAGACGATGGGAATGACCGCCGCCAGTGCGGACAGGCCAAGACTACCAAGCGGGCTATAGATTTGTTGCCAGGTTTGCATATGGGGTGGCCCCTAATTGTTGTTGGTCAGGCACTGGCATTGGATAATTGGTAAGACCAATTTACAATGACTGGGCGCTAGGTTAAAAGCGTCTTCGTGGGTGTGTCAATTTGTCCCGTGCAAAACTTTGGTCGCGTGCCGATGAGCGGGCGCCTGATGAGCTGGGAAAATCGTCGCCTGGTGGGTGTTTGCGTGACCTGGATCGGCGAGAATAGCCACCCCTGAAATTGCCGGGGGTTTGTGGAGAGCATGTGATGGTTTTTGATCAGGTCCGCCAACGGCGCCTGTCCGACGACATCGTCGATCGGTTGGAAGGGATGATTCTGGAAGGCACGCTGACCTCGGGGCAGCGGTTGCCGGCCGAGCGCGTCCTTGCCGAGCAGTTCGGCGTGTCCCGCCCGTCACTGCGTGAGGCGATCCAGAAGCTGGTGGCCAAGGGGCTGCTGGTCAGCCGCCAGGGTGGGGGCAATTTTGTTGCCGAGTCTCTGGGGTCCACTTTCAGCGACCCGTTGCTGCAGCTGCTCGAGCACAGTGCCGAGGCGCAGCGTGACCTGCTCGAGTTTCGCCATACGCTGGAAGCGTCCTGCGCCTACTACGCGGCCCAGCGCGCCACCCAGCCGGACCGCGCGCGGCTCAAGGCGGCCTTCGATGCGCTGCAGGACTGCTATGCCAGGGCCGACGAAGTGACCCGGGCGGAAGAGGGCGCGGCCGATGCGCGCTTTCACCTGGCGATTGCCGAGGCCAGCCATAATGCCGTGCTGCTGCACACTATTCGGGGCTTGTTCGACCTGCTCAAGCGCAACGTGGTAACCAACATCGGTGGCATGTACCAGCAACGGACCGAGACCCGGGACATGCTGATCAGCCAGCACCGGGAGCTGTACCTGGCGATAGTCGAGGGCCGGGCGGAGGATGCTCGGGAAGTTTCCAGCCGGCACATTCTGTATGTGCAGGAGGTGCTGGAAGAGGCGCACGAAGAAGCGCAGCGAGTGGCGCGGGCGGAGCGGCGTAGCGGGCGCTGAGATTTGTACTGGCAGTGCTGGCATCTTCGCGGGTAAACCCGCTCCCACAGAGATTGCACCGAATCTGAACTCAGTGTTAATCCTGTGGGAGCGGGTTTACCCGCGAAGAGGCCGGAACAGGCCAAAGAAGAGCTATTACTCTTCCTTGCCCTTGTTCCGCACAGCCCGCTGCAGCTCGCGGTTGGAATCACGCTCGCGCACGGTGTCGCGTTTGTCGAATTCCTTCTTGCCCTTGCCCAGTGCGATTTCGCACTTGATCAGGTGCTTGCTCCAGTACAGCGACAGGGCCACGCAGGTGTAACCCTTTTGTGCCACGGCCGCTTCCAGGCGCTCGAGCTCGCGCTTGTTCAGCAGCAGCTTGCGGGTGCGGATGGGGTCGGCGATGACGTGGGTGCTGGCCGTGGTCAGCGGGGTGATGTGGCTGCCGAACAGCCAGGCCTCACCGTCCTTCAGCAGCACGTAGCTGTCAGTCAGGTGAGCCTTGCCGGCTCGCAGGCTTTTTACTTCCCAGCCGGACAGGACCAGCCCGGCCTCGAACTTGTGTTCGATGAAGTAATCGTGTCGCGCTTTCTTGTTCTGCGCGATGGTCCCGGTCGGATGTTTTTTTTGCTTAGCCATAGGGGCGGCATTATAGGCAAGTCGGCGCGTCGTCCGCTATGGGATTTCGGTGTGCTTGAGCCACTGCAATGAATACCGGACAATACCGACGCTGTCATAGCTACAGAAAATGTTTTCGGCGCGTTGCGAAGCGACGCCACCCAGCCTTGGAAGTGACGCCTGGATGACTACCCATATTCAACGCTCCGCCCTGCTGCCATACCCCGCCCAGGCGCTGTATGACCTGGTCAATGATGTCGCCAGCTACCCGGAATTTCTGCCTTGGTGCTCCGATTCCACGGTGCTGGAAGCCAGCGACACGCACATGCGCGCCAAGCTCGAAGTGGCCAAGGGTGGCATGAGCCAGCACTTCGTCACGCGCAACGTGCTGGTGCCGGGGCAGTCCATCGAGATGAACCTGGAAGAGGGGCCGTTCACCCAGCTGCATGGTTTGTGGGTGTTCAAACCGTTGGGTGACAAAGCCTGCAAAATCAGCCTGGACCTGTCGTTCGACTATGCCGGCCCGCTGGTGCGCGCCACCCTGGGCCCGCTGTTCAACCAGGCGGCGAACACGCTGGTGGATGCGTTCTGCCAGCGCGCCAAGCAGCTGAATACCTGACTGAAAAAGCGGCAACAAAAAGCCCGGACCAGGTCCGGGCTTTTTTGTATCTGCTCGCCGCTTATTGAGGCGAGGTTTCCAGTGGAGCCGGAGTCGGGACCGGGGTGGTCTCGATGGTGTCGATCTCGCGCTGGATGGATTCTTCCACCGAGCCTGGCTTGGCCGGTTTTTCTTCAGGCTGCACGGTTGGCTGCTCTGGCTGGTTGGCCGGGCTGACCGTGGTGTCGCTGCTGCCACCGAGGATTTCCTGGTCGCGGCTGACGCCTGGCATGAAGTCGCCAGACAGGCTGACCAACTGATCGCTTTCGTTGAAGAACACGCTCATGCGTTCTTGCTGGCGTTTGCCGCCGCCTGGCTGCAGGCTGTACAGGTAATCCCAACGGTTGGTGTTGAAGGTGTCCTGGATCAGCGGGTTACCCATGATAAACCTTACTTGCCGGCGGGTCATTCCGGGGCGCAATTGGTCTATCATGTCTTGCGTAACGACATTGCCCTGCTGGATGTCGATTTTGTAAACCCCGGGAAACGAGCAACCGGCGAGTGCGAGCAGTCCCGCGAGGGCGAGGCTGTTTAGCAAGAGCTTGGTGTTTTGCATCGGTGGGCGACTTCCACTATCTTGGCTGGACAACGTAAACCCCGATCATACCCGTATTAAGAGAAGCTGCGAAGCAGCATCGGCGAGAAAGCTGACCATGGTTGAAAATAGCGAATTGCGCAAAGCCGGTCTCAAGGTGACCCTGCCTCGAGTCAAGATCCTTCAGATGCTCGACTCCACCGAGCAGCGTCACATGAGCGCCGAGGATGTCTACAAGGCGCTGATGGAGGCTGGCGAGGACGTGGGCCTGGCCACCGTCTATCGCGTACTGACCCAGTTCGAAGCGGCGGGTCTGGTGGTTCGCCACAACTTCGACGGCGGTCATGCGGTGTTCGAACTGGCCGATGGCGGTCACCACGACCATATGGTCAACGTGGAGACCAGTGAAGTCATCGAGTTCATGGATGCCGAAATCGAGAAGCGCCAGCGCGAAATCGTGGCCGAGCATGGCTACGAGCTGGTGGACCACAATCTGGTCCTGTACGTGCGTAAAAAGAAGTAACGATTTAATCGTTATGGATGGCAAAGGCGACCTTCGGGTCGCCTTTGTGCTTTCTGGGGCTGGGAGGTGTGTCGTTTGTTTCGGCCTCTTCGCGGGTAAACCCGCTCCCACAGGTATTGCGAATATCCTGTGGGAGCGGGTTTGCCCGCGAATAGCCTGAAAAATTAAGGCTCAGGCCTTGCCGCTCACCACCATCTTTCGCGCATGCGCCAGGGATTCCTTGGTCAGGTCGATGCCGCCGAGCATCCGCGCCACCTCTTCGACCCGCTCGCGTTTGCCCAGGCTGGCCACGGCGGTGTGGGTAGTGTCGCTATTGCGCACCTTGTGCACGAACAGGTGGTGATGCCCCTGTGCCGCCACTTGCGGCAGGTGGGTTACGGTCAGCACCTGGCCGCGCTCGCCCAGGCGGCGTAGCAGTTGGCCGACGATTTCGGCGGTAGGCCCGCCGATGCCGACGTCGACTTCGTCGAACACCAGGGTGGGAATGCGCGAGGTCTGCGCGGTAATCACCTGGATCGCCAGGCTGATGCGCGACAGCTCACCACCTGAAGCGACCTTGGCCAGGCCTTTGAGCGGTTGGCCGGGGTTGGCGCTGACCAGTAGCTCGATCTGCTCCAGGCCATGGGGTGACAGGTCTGCGCTTTCGTTGGGGGTGAGCGCGATGCAGAAGCGCCCGCCGGGCATGCCCAGGCGCTGGATTTCCTGTTCGACGGCCACCGCCAGCTGCTGCGCGGCCTGCTGGCGCAGGGCGCTGAGCTCGCGGGCCTTCTCTTGGTAATGCTGGGCGAAGGCAGCCAGCTCTTCACCCAGCTGCTCGATCGACTCGTCACTGGCGTTCAGGCTTTCCAGCTCTTCCATCAACTGCTGCTGCAGGTGGGGCAGTTCGGCCGGGTGCACACGGTGCTTGCGCGCCAGCGTATAGATAGTGTCGAGGCGTTCTTCCAGCGCCTGTAGGCGCATGGGGTCGGCGTCGAAGTTGTCGAGGAAACGGTTGAGCTCGCCCACGGCTTCCTCGACCTGGATCTGCGCACTGGCGATCAGGTTGGCCGCTTCGCCCAATGCCTTTGGCGAGTTGGTGGCGGCGCCCAGGCGGTTGAGGCTGGAGGTGAGGGCGCTGAGTACGTTGCCCGAATCGCTTTCGCTGCACTGGTCGATGACCTGGCGGCAGATGGCGAACAGCGCTTCGGCGCTGGTCAGGTTCTTGTGTTCCTGCTCCAGCTGCTCCAGCTCGTGTTCGCCCAGGCCGAGGTTGTCCAGCTCCTCCAGCTGATAGCTCAGCAGCTGATGGCGAGCGCGTTGCTCGTCACCGGAATTGGACAGGCGCTCCAGTTCCAGGCGGGTCTGGTTCCAGCGCTTGGCGGCCAGCTGCACCTGGCGAGCCAGGTCGACGGCGCCGGCATACTCGTCAAGCAGGCGGCGGTGGGTGTCGGTCTTGAGCAGCGACTGGTGCTCGTGCTGGCTGTGAATGTCGATCAGCAGCTCGCCGAGCGCCTTGAGGTCGCCAAGCGGGCAGGGCGTGCCATTGATGTAGCCACGGCTGCGGCCTTCGGCGGTGATCACTCGGCGCAGGATGCACGGGCCGTCGTTGTCCAGGTCGCGTTCGGCCAGCCAGGTATGCGCTTCGGGGATGTCCACCAGGTCGAAGGTGGCGAGGATGTCTGCCTTGTCCGTACCAGGGCGCACCACGCCGCTGTCGGCCCGGTCACCCAGGGCCAGGCCGAGGGCATCGAGCATGATCGATTTGCCGGCGCCGGTCTCGCCGGTGATGACGGACATGCCACGGGCGATCTCGAGGTCGAGGTGCTCGACGATGGCGTAGTTGTGAATGGACAGGTGCACCAGCATGGGGCCGCTCCCGAAAGTCAGGTCTGGTTATTTATACAGTACTTTTTTCAGGCCTGCCAATGCCCCTCGGCAGATTCTGTTCGGTGCGGAAAGCACCTTGCCCCTTGAAGCTGGTTTTTCCGGCCCCATATAGCCGACATCCAAGGCGAGCCTGGCTCGCAGTCCAGAAAATTGCGCAGGAGAGACCCCATGGCTGACGAGCAGCTGAACGAAAAAGACCTTAACGTTGAAGAAACCGGTGCAGAAACCACTGCTGACGCCCGTGTTCTGGAACTCGAGGAACAGCTGGCCGCCGCCAAGGACCAGTCGCTGCGCGCCGTTGCCGACTTGCAGAACGTGCGCCGTCGCGCCGAGCAGGATGTCGAGAAAGCCCACAAGTTCGCCCTGGAGAAGTTCTCCAGCGACCTGCTGCCGGTGATCGACAGCCTGGAACTGGCCCTGGCCCATTCGAGTGCCGAAGACGAGCACGTCAAGCAGATCCGCGAAGGTGTCGAGCTGACCCTGAAGATGTTCCAGGACACCCTCAAGCGCTACAACCTCGAAGCGGTCGACCCGCATGGCCAGCCGTTCAACCCTGAGCACCATCAGGCCATGGCCATGCAGGAAAACGCCGAAGTAGAGCCGAACAGCGTGCTGAACGTGTTCCAGAAGGGCTACCTGCTCAACGGCCGCCTGCTGCGCCCCGCCATGGTGGTGGTCAGCAAGGCGCCGAGCGCGCCACAACCCTCGATCAATGAGAAGGCTTGAAATCCTCCGGGGCATCCCCATCTAGGTGTCAAGCGTTCAAGTATTACCGCAGTTGGCCAAAGTAGTCGCTGCTACCAAATTCAAGTTTCGGGAGAGTTAACATGGGCAAAATCATCGGTATCGACCTGGGGACCACCAACTCGTGCGTCTCCGTCCTGGAAAACGGTAACGTCAAGGTCATCGAAAACGCCGAAGGCGCGCGTACTACCCCTTCGATCGTGGCCTACGCCAACGACGGCGAAATCCTGGTCGGTCAGTCGGCCAAGCGCCAGGCTGTCACCAACCCGCACAACACCCTGTTCGCAGTGAAGCGCCTGATCGGCCGCCGCTTCGAAGAAGACGTCGTGCAGAAAGACATCAAGCTGGTGCCATACAAGATCGTCAAGGCCAGCAACGGCGACGCCTGGGTGCAGGCCAGCGGCAAGGACATGGCGCCGCCGCAGATCAGCGCCGAAGTGCTGAAGAAAATGAAGAAGACCGCCGAAGACTACCTCGGCGAGCCAGTTACCGAAGCGGTCATCACCGTTCCGGCCTACTTCAACGACAGCCAGCGTCAGGCCACCAAGGATGCCGGTCGCATCGCTGGCCTGGACGTAAAACGCATCATCAACGAGCCGACTGCCGCTGCACTGGCGTACGGCATGGACAAGGCCAAGGGCGACCACACTGTCATCGTTTATGACCTGGGTGGCGGTACCTTCGACGTTTCGGTCATCGAAATCGCCGAAGTCGACGGAGAGCATCAGTTCGAAGTACTGGCTACCAACGGCGACACCTTCCTGGGTGGTGAAGACTTCGACATGCGCCTGATCGACTACCTCGTCGACGAGTTCAAGAAAGAGTCCGGCATGGACCTGAAGAACGATCCGCTGGCACTGCAGCGTCTGAAAGAAGCCGCTGAAAAGGCCAAGATCGAACTGTCCTCCGCTCAGTCGACCGACGTCAACCTGCCGTACATCACTGCAGACGCTACCGGTCCGAAGCACCTGAACGTGAAGATCTCCCGCGCCAAGCTGGAGTCGCTGGTCGAAGACCTGGTTGCCCGTACCATCGAGCCTTGCCGTATCGCTCTGAAGGACGCCGGCATCGATGCCGGCAAGATCGACGACGTGATCCTGGTCGGTGGCCAGACCCGTATGCCGCTGGTACAGAAAGCCGTTGCCGACTTCTTCGGTAAAGAAGCGCGCAAGGACGTCAACCCGGACGAAGCCGTGGCCATGGGTGCTGCCATCCAGGGCGCCGTACTGGCCGGTGACGTGAAGGACGTACTGCTGCTGGACGTCAGCCCGCTGACCCTGGGTATCGAAACCATGGGTGGCGTGATGACTTCGCTGATCGAGAAGAACACCACCATCCCGACCAAGAAGTCGCAGGTGTTCTCGACTGCCGACGACAACCAGGGTGCCGTGACCATTCACGTGCTGCAGGGTGAGCGCAAGCAGGCTGCCCAGAACAAGTCGCTGGGCAAGTTCGACCTGGCTGACATTCCGCCGGCTCCACGTGGCGTGCCGCAGATCGAAGTAACCTTCGACATCGACGCCAACGGCATCCTGCACGTCAGCGCCAAGGACAAGGCCACCGGCAAGTCGCAGTCGATCGTGATCAAGGCCAACTCTGGCCTGTCGGACGAAGAGATCGAGCGCATGGTGCGTGACGCCGAGGCCAACGCCGAGGAAGACCGCAAGTTCGAAGAGCTGGCCGCTGCCCGTAACCAGGGTGATGCGCTGGTTCACTCGACCCGCAAGATGGTCGCGGACGCTGGTGACAAGGTTACCGCTGAAGAGAAAACGGCCATCGAGGCTGCCGTTGTTGCCCTGGAAGCCGCTGTCAAAGGCGACGACAAGGCTGCCATCGATGCCAAGGTCGAAGAGCTGTCCAAGGTCTCGGCACCGGTTGCCCAGAAGATGTACGCCGAGCAGTCGGCTGAACAGCCTCAGGGTGGCGCGCAGCAGGCCGAGCCGGAAGCCAAGCACGATGACGTGGTTGACGCCGAGTTCGAAGAAGTGAAAGACAACAACAAGCAGTAATCCCTGCATGTTGTCGGCCAGTTCACCGTCGTTTGGCGGTGAGCTGGTAGGATGTCACCGCGCGGGGGCTTGCTCCCGCGTTGGCGTATCTGGAATTCGAGAATTTTTACAGCATCTGTCAGTGGCCCTGTGGGCAAAAGGCAGGTGCTGATGGCGCGGCGCAGATGCCAGACGCCCAACAAGGTGCAAATGACCTATGTCCAAGCGTGATTATTATGAGGTTCTGGGTGTCGAGCGCGGCGCCAGCGAAGCTGACCTCAAGAAGGCTTACCGTCGCCTGGCGATGAAGTACCACCCGGACCGCAACCCGGGCGACAAAGAGTCGGAAGACAAGTTCAAGGAGGCCAACGAGGCCTACGAAGTGCTGTCCGATGCCAGCAAGCGTGCTGCGTTCGACCAGTACGGTCATGCCGGGGTGGACCCGAGCATGGGTGGCGGTGGTGCCGGTTTCGGCGGTGCCAACTTCTCCGACATCTTCGGCGATGTGTTCAGCGACTTCTTCGGTGGCGGTCGCGGTGGCGGCCGTGGCGGTGCCCAACGCGGCAGCGACCTGCGTTACACCCTCGAGCTGAACCTGGAAGAGGCGGTGCGCGGCACCACGGTCAGCATTCGCGTGCCAACGCTGGTCAACTGCCAGCCGTGCGACGGCTCCGGTGCCAAGAAGGGTTCGACCCCGTCCACCTGCCCGACTTGCGGTGGTATCGGCCAGGTGCGCATGCAGCAGGGCTTCTTCTCGGTACAGCAAACCTGCCCGCGCTGCCATGGCCAGGGCAAGATCATTACCGACCCCTGCACCTCGTGCCGCGGCGAAGGCCGTGTCGAGGAGTACAAGACGCTGTCGGTCAAGGTGCCAGCGGGTGTCGATACCGGTGACCGCATTCGCCTGTCGGGCGAGGGCGAGGCGGGTACCCATGGTGGCCCGACTGGCGACCTGTATGTGGTGATCAACGTGCGCGAGCACGAGATCTTCCAGCGTGATGGCAAGCACCTGTACTGCGAAGTACCGATCAGCTATACCGATGCCGCCCTGGGTGGCGAGCTGGAAGTGCCGACCCTCGATGGTCGGGTGAAGCTGAAGATCCCGGAAGGCACCCAGACCGGCAAACAGTTCCGCCTGCGTGGCAAGGGTGTTGCACCGGTGCGCGGTGGTGGTGCGGGTGACCTGCTGTGCCGTGTTGCGGTGGAAACCCCGGTCAACCTCAGCCGCCGTCAGCGCGAGTTGCTCGAAGAGCTGCGTGATTCGCTGGAAGGTGATAGCTCCCACTCGCCCAAGGCCAGTGGCTGGTTCGATGGCGTGAAGCGCTTCTTCGGCGATCTCTGACAAGGAAATGGCTATGCGACGTATTGCAGTGATGGGCGCGGCAGGGCGAATGGGCAAGACCCTCGTCGAAGCCGTGCAACAACAGGCGCCCCAGGCAGGCCTGACGGCAGCGATCGACCGCCCGGACAGTACGCTGGTGGGGGCTGATGCCGGCGAGCTGGCAGCCCTGGGCCGTATCGGTGTGCCGATTTCCGACGACCTGGCCAAGGTGGTCGACGAATTCGACGTGCTGATCGACTTCACCCACCCTTCGGTGACCCTGAAGAACCTGGCATTCTGCCGCAAGGCGGGCAAGGCCATGGTCATCGGCACAACCGGCTTCACTCCGGAAGAGAAGCAGCAACTGGCCGAAGCCGGCAAGGAAATCCCGATCGTCTTCGCTGCCAACTTCAGCGTCGGTGTCAACCTGTGCCTGAAGCTGCTGGATACCGCGGCGCGCGTGCTGGGTGATGATGTGGATATCGAAATCCTCGAGGCGCACCACCGGCACAAGGTCGATGCGCCGTCGGGTACCGCGCTGCGCATGGGTGAAGTGGTTGCCCAGGCGCTGGGCCGTAACCTGCAGGAAGTGGCCGTATACGGCCGTGAAGGGCAGACCGGTGCGCGTGAGCGCCAGACCATCGGCTTCGCCACCGTGCGTGCCGGTGATGTGGTGGGTGACCATACCGTGCTGTTCGCCGCCGAAGGCGAGCGCGTCGAGATTACCCACAAGGCTTCCAGCCGCATGACCTTCGCCAAGGGCGCCGTGCGTGCGGCGCTGTGGCTGGACGGGCGCGAGCCTGGTTTGTACGACATGCAGGATGTGCTCGAACTGCGCTGAGCCGTTGGAGCGGTGCTGGCTTCTTCGCGGGTGAACCCGCTCCACAGGAATTATGCAGGGCTCAGCCTTTGCGCGGTCCCTGTGGGAGCGGGTTTACCCGCGAAGCAGGCGCCGCGAATGTCAGCCTGTCGCATTCATGTGTTTTAGAGACACATCTGCGGTAGACCGAAAACGCACTTTTCTGTAAGCTACAGCTTTAGTGTGTCCACTAAAAGCGCGCAGCGAATTGAATTCAGCACATGAAAGCGGGGTGACGTGTCCATACGTCACTCCGCTTTTTTGCAACCTGCGATCGCCCTTTCATGCTTGATTTACGGGAGGTCTTCTTGACAAAGCCAGCCATACTCGCCCTTGCCGACGGCAGTATTTTCCGCGGTGAAGCTATCGGTGCCGACGGTCAGACCGTTGGTGAGGTGGTATTCAACACCGCTATGACCGGCTACCAGGAAATCCTTACAGACCCTTCCTACGCGCAGCAAATCGTTACCCTGACCTACCCGCACATCGGCAACACCGGTACTACTCCGGAAGATGCCGAGTCGAACCGCGTCTGGTCCGCTGGCCTGGTCATCCGTGACCTGCCGCTGCTGGCCAGCAACTGGCGTAACACCCAGTCGCTGCCTGAGTACCTCAAGGCCAACAACGTCGTCGCCATCGCCGGCATCGACACCCGTCGCCTGACCCGAATCCTGCGTGAAAAGGGCGCTCAGAACGGTTGCATCCTCGCCGGTGACAACATCAGCGAAGAAGCTGCCATCGCCGCTGCTCGCGCCTTCCCGGGCCTGAAGGGCATGGACCTGGCCAAGGTCGTTTCCACCAAGGAACGCTACGAGTGGTGCTCCAGTGTGTGGGAGCTGAAGACCGACAGCCACCCGACCATCGAGGCCGCAGACCTGCCTTACCACGTGGTCGCATTCGACTACGGCGTCAAGCTGAACATCCTGCGCATGCTGGTTGCTCGTGGCTGCCGCGTGACCGTGGTACCGGCCCAGACCCCGGCCAGCGAAGTACTGGCACTCAACCCGGACGGCGTGTTCCTGTCCAACGGCCCAGGTGACCCCGAGCCGTGCGACTACGCCATCCAGGCGATCAAGGAAATCCTCGAGACCGAGATCCCGGTATTCGGCATCTGCCTCGGCCACCAGCTGCTGGCCCTGGCTTCCGGCGCCAAGACCGTGAAAATGGGTCACGGCCACCACGGTGCCAACCACCCGGTCCAGGACCTGGACACCGGCGTGGTCATGATCACCAGCCAGAACCACGGCTTTGCCGTTGACGAGGCCACCCTGCCGGGCAACGTCCGCGCCATCCACAAGTCGCTGTTCGACGGCACCCTGCAGGGTATCGAGCGTACCGACAAGAGCGCGTTCAGCTTCCAGGGCCACCCTGAAGCGAGCCCAGGCCCGACCGATGTCGCGCCACTGTTCGATCGTTTCACCGATGCCATGGCCAAGCGCCGCTGAGCATCCTGCTTCAAGGCCCCGGGCCGGCTTGCGCCGCGCCCGGAAGCGCCTGACCCAGATTGTTCAAAGCGGCTTGCCGACTGACCCCGGATTTGAGTGACAACCATGCCAAAACGTACAGATATCAAAAGCATCCTGATTCTCGGCGCTGGCCCGATCGTGATCGGCCAGGCCTGCGAATTCGACTACTCCGGCGCCCAGGCCTGTAAAGCCCTGCGCGAGGAAGGTTTCCGCGTCATCCTGGTGAACTCCAACCCGGCCACCATCATGACCGACCCGGCCATGGCCGACGCCACCTACATCGAGCCGATCAAGTGGCAGTCTGTGGCCAAGATCATCGAGAAAGAGCGCCCGGACGCCGTCCTGCCGACCATGGGTGGCCAGACCGCACTGAACTGCGCCCTGGACCTCGAGCGCCACGGCGTTCTGGAAAAGTTCGGTGTAGAGATGATCGGCGCCAACGCCGACACCATCGACAAGGCTGAAGACCGTTCGCGCTTCGACAAGGCCATGAAGGACATCGGCCTGGAGTGCCCGCGCTCCGGGATCGCCCATAGCATGGAAGAGGCCTATGCGGTCCTCGAGAAGCTCGGCTTCCCGTGCATCATCCGCCCGTCGTTCACCATGGGCGGCACTGGCGGTGGTATCGCCTACAACCGTGAAGAATTCGAAGAAATCTGCACCCGTGGCCTGGACCTGTCGCCGACCAAGGAACTGCTGATCGACGAATCGCTGATCGGCTGGAAAGAATACGAGATGGAAGTGGTCCGCGACAAAAAGGACAACTGCATCATCGTCTGCTCGATCGAGAACTTCGACCCGATGGGCGTGCACACCGGTGACTCGATCACTGTTGCCCCGGCGCAGACCCTGACCGACAAGGAATACCAGATCATGCGCAACGCCTCGCTGGCGGTGCTGCGTGAAATTGGTGTGGAAACCGGCGGTTCCAACGTGCAGTTCGGTATCTGCCCGAACACCGGCCGCATGGTCGTGATCGAGATGAACCCGCGCGTTTCGCGTTCCTCGGCGCTGGCTTCCAAGGCTACCGGCTTCCCGATCGCCAAGATCGCCGCCAAGCTGGCCATCGGTTACACCCTCGACGAACTGCAGAACGACATCACCGGCGGTCGTACCCCGGCATCCTTCGAGCCGTCGATCGACTACGTCGTCACCAAGCTGCCACGCTTCGCCTTCGAGAAATTCCCGAAAGCCGACGCCCGCCTGACCACCCAGATGAAATCCGTGGGTGAAGTCATGGCCATCGGTCGTACCTTCCAGGAGTCCCTGCAGAAAGCCCTGCGCGGCCTGGAAGTAGGCGCCTGCGGTCTCGACCCGAAAGTCGACCTGGCCAGCCCGGAAGCTTCCAGCATCCTCAAGCGCGAGCTTACCGTGCCAGGTGCCGAGCGCATCTGGTACGTCGCCGACGCCATGCGTTCGGGCATGACCTGCGAAGAAATCTTCAATCTGACCGGCATCGACATGTGGTTCCTGGTGCAGATGGAAGACCTGATCAAGGAAGAAGAGAAGGTCAAGACCCTGGCCCTGTCGTCGATCGACAAGGACTACATGCTGCGCCTCAAGCGCAAGGGCTTCTCTGACCAGCGCCTGGCCAAGCTGCTGGGTATCACCGACAAGAACCTGCGCCGTCACCGCCACAAGCTGGAAGTGTTCCCGGTGTACAAGCGCGTCGATACCTGCGCTGCCGAATTCGCCACCGACACCGCCTACCTGTACTCCACCTATGAGGAAGAGTGCGAGGCCAACCCGTCGACCCGCGACAAGATCATGATCCTGGGTGGCGGTCCTAACCGTATCGGCCAGGGTATCGAGTTCGACTACTGCTGCGTACACGCCGCACTGGCGCTGCGTGAAGACGGTTACGAGACCATCATGGTCAACTGCAACCCGGAAACCGTCTCCACCGACTACGACACCTCCGACCGCCTGTACTTCGAGCCGCTGACCCTGGAAGACGTGCTGGAAGTGTGCCGCGTCGAGAAACCGAAAGGCGTGATCGTCCACTACGGCGGCCAGACCCCGCTGAAACTGGCCCGCGCCCTGGAAGAAGCCGGCGTACCGATCATCGGTACCAGCCCGGACGCCATCGACCGCGCCGAAGACCGCGAGCGCTTCCAGCAGATGGTGCAGCGCCTGAACCTGCTGCAGCCGCCAAACGCCACCGTGCGCAGCGAAGAAGAAGCCATCAGCGCCGCTGGCGGCATCGGCTACCCGCTGGTCGTGCGCCCGTCCTACGTACTGGGCGGCCGTGCCATGGAAATCGTCTACGAGCTGGACGAGCTCAAGCGCTACCTGCGTGAAGCCGTACAGGTTTCCAACGACAGCCCGGTACTGCTGGACCACTTCCTCAACTGCGCCATCGAGATGGACGTGGATGCGGTGTGCGACGGCACCGATGTGGTAATCGGCGCGATCATGCAGCACATCGAGCAGGCCGGCGTTCACTCCGGTGACTCGGCGTGCTCGCTGCCACCTTACTCGCTGAGCAAGGAAGTGCAGGACGAAGTCCGCGTACAGGTCAAGAAAATGGCCCTGGAGCTGGGCGTGGTCGGCCTGATGAACGTGCAGCTGGCATTGCAGGGCGACAAGATCTACGTGATCGAAGTCAACCCGCGCGCTTCGCGTACCGTGCCATTCGTGTCCAAGTGCATCGGCACTTCCCTGGCGATGATCGCGGCCCGCGTCATGGCTGGCAAAACCCTGAAAGAGCTGGGCTTCACTCAGGAAATCATCCCGAACTTCTACAGCGTCAAGGAAGCCGTCTTCCCGTTCGCCAAGTTCCCGGGGGTTGACCCGATCCTCGGCCCTGAGATGAAATCGACCGGTGAAGTCATGGGTGTCGGTGACAGCTTCGGTGAAGCCTTCGCCAAGGCCCAGATGGGAGCCAGCGAAGTGCTGCCGACCGGCGGTACCGCGTTCATCAGCGTGCGTGACGACGACAAGCCGCAAGTGGCTGGCGTTGCCCGCGACCTGATCGCCCTGGGCTTCGAAGTGGTTGCAACTGCCGGCACTGCCAAGGTTATCGAAGCGGCTGGCCTGAAAGTGCGCCGTGTGAACAAGGTGACCGAAGGTCGCCCGCACGTGGTCGACATGATCAAGAACGACGAAGTGTCGCTGATCATCAACACCACCGAAGGCCGCCAGTCGATCGCCGATTCCTACTCGATTCGTCGCAATGCGCTGCAGCACAAGATTTACTGCACCACCACCATTGCGGCCGGTGAAGCCATCTGCGAGGCGCTGAAATTCGGTCCGGAAAAGACCGTTCGTCGTCTGCAGGATCTGCATGCAGGATTGAAAGCATGAGCATTACCAAGTACCCGATGACCGTCCAGGGCGCTCGCGCCCTGGAAGAGGAGTTGCTGTTCCTGAGCAAGACCGAGCGTCCGCGCCTGAGCCAGGCTATTGGCGAAGCACGCGAGCTGGGTGACCTGAAGGAAAATGCCGAATACCACGCTGCTCGTGAAGAGCAGGGCATGGTCGAGGCGCGTATCCGCGATATCGAAGGTCGCCTGCAGAACTCGGTGGTGATCGACGTGACCACCATCGCTCACACCGGCAAGGTGATTTTCGGTACCACCGTGGTACTGGCGAACACCGAAACCGATGATGAAGTGACCTACCAGATCGTTGGCGAAGATGAAGCCGACGTGAAGAAAGGCAAGCTGTCGAGCAGCGCCCCGATCGCCCGTGCCATCATTGGCAAGGAAGAAGGGGATACCGTTGTCGTGAAGACGCCGAACGGTACGGTCGAGTACGAGATTGTCGAAGTCAAGCACATCTGACCGGCGCCTGCGGGCGCCATCCCTCGAGGGGATCCTCTGGCAGCTGGCCCAGGTTTTCTGGGTCGGTGGCCTGTGGGTGTTCCACGTGGGGCTGGTGCCCGCGCTCAAGGTCAGTGGCCTGGCACCGCTGCTGGTGCAGGACATCGCCGGGCAGATCGACCGCTGGTTGATTGGTGTGGCGATGCTTGGCTTGCTTATCCAGTTGGTCGTGCTGGCCAAAGTGGACGGCCTGCCGGCCTGGTGGCGGCAGTTCCGGGGGCAGATGCTATTGCTCGGCCTTGGCGCCTGCGTGGGGTATTACACCTTGCGCTACGGTATTTCCGTGGGCGAGCGCTGGCAGATGTTCTGCTTCCTGGTACTGGGCTTTTCCGGCATCGTGCTGGTGGCCCAGCCAGTACCGGTCAGGTTGCGCCGCTAAACGGCTCGAGATTACTGGGGCCGCTTTGCGGCCCATCGCCGGCAAGCCGGCTCCCACACCGACCGCATCAGATTCAGGCCATGCGCCGTACCTGTGAGAGCTGGCTTGCCGGCGATGGGCTGCGCAGCAGCCCCTTTGCCGTTACTTGTAACGGTGGATGTTGGACAGCTGCTTGTTCGGCTGTGGGTTCTTGCGGTAGATCAGGGCTTTCTTGCCGATGGTCTGCACCAGCTCGGCACGGCCGGCCTTGCACAGTTCGGCAATGGTCTCGGCACGTTCTTCGCGGTCTTCCGAGCGAATTTCGACCTTGATCAGCTCATGGTCGACCAGAGCACGCTCCAGTTCGGCGATGACGCCTTCATTCAAACCGTTGCCAGCAACGATCAGGACCGGCTTCAGGTCATGACCAATGGACTTGTATTGCTTCTTCTGCTCGTTATTGAGCGGCATAATCTGACCCTTTCCGTCTGATTCTGTAAAATTGACCGGCATTTTACCCGAGGGCCACCGGCTCCGCCCAGTCAATCACGACGCATATCATCGAGGTGCCCCGTGGTACAACGTTCAAAAAGCAGCGCAAACTGGCTGCGAGAGCATTTCAACGATCCTTTTGTGAAACAGGCACAAAAGGATGGCTACCGCTCGCGTGCGAGCTACAAATTGCTGGAGATCCAGGAAAAGGACCGGCTGATCCGCCCAGGCATGAGCGTGATCGACCTCGGCGCGGCTCCTGGGGGCTGGTCGCAGGTGACCAGTCGTCTGATTGGTGGCCAGGGCCGCCTGATCGCTTCCGACATCCTGGAGATGGACTCGATCCCCGATGTGACCTTCATCCAGGGCGATTTCACCCATGATGAAGTGCTGCAGCGCATTCTCGAGGCCGTCGGCGATTCGCACGTAGACCTTGTGATTTCCGACATGGCCCCCAATATGAGTGGTACGCCTGCGGTGGACATGCCGCGGGCCATGTTCCTCTGCGAGCTGGCGCTCGATCTGGCAACCCGCGTGCTAAAGCCCGGCGGCGACTTCCTGATCAAGATTTTCCAGGGCGAAGGTTTCGATGTGTACCTCAAGGACGTGCGCAGCAAGTTCGAAAAGGTACAGATGCGCAAGCCATCGTCGTCGCGTGACCGTTCCCGCGAGCAGTACCTGCTGGGCCGGGGCTTCAAGGGGGCGTGAAAGGCGGCAAGCGGGGTGGCCGATAGTTATTTCCAATCGGCCGCTGCGTCAGGATCGTCCGAACTTCGTGTAGTCTAGCTTTCACAAAGGGTTACAGACGGTGCCTGCGGCTGCGTAGGTAATGTAGTAAGTTAGGGCGATGAATATCATGCGAGGAACGGCTGCGTCGTGCGCCGACCTCAGAGGGTAGCGAATTGAACGACATGGCAAAGAATCTGATCCTGTGGTTGATCATCGCAGCTGTCTTGGTGACGGTGATGAACAACTTCTCCAGCCCTAACGAGCCGCAGACCCTCAACTATTCCGACTTCATCCAGCAGGTCAAGGATGGCAAGGTCGAGCGTGTCACCGTCGACGGCTACATCATTACCGGCAAGCGTGCCGATGGCGACAACTTCAAGACCGTGCGCCCGGCCATTACCGACAATGGCCTGATCGGTGACCTGGTCGACAACCACGTCATCATCGAGGGCAAGCAGCCTGAGCAGCAGAGCATCTGGACCCAGCTGCTAGTCGCGAGCTTCCCGATCCTGGTGATCATCGCCGTGTTCATGTTCTTCATGCGTCAGATGCAGGGCGGTGCGGGCGGCAAGGGCGGGCCGATGAGCTTCGGCAAGAGCAAGGCGCGCCTGCTGTCCGAAGACCAGGTCAAGACTACCCTGGCTGACGTCGCCGGTTGCGACGAGGCCAAGGAAGAGGTTGGCGAGCTGGTCGAGTTCCTGCGCGATCCGGGCAAGTTCCAGCGCCTGGGTGGTCGTATCCCGCGTGGCGTGCTGATGGTCGGCCCGCCTGGTACCGGTAAGACCCTGCTGGCCAAGGCCATCGCCGGTGAGGCGAAAGTGCCGTTCTTCACCATTTCCGGCTCGGACTTCGTGGAAATGTTCGTCGGTGTCGGCGCCAGCCGTGTGCGTGACATGTTCGAGCAGGCCAAGAAGCACGCCCCGTGCATCATCTTCATCGACGAGATCGACGCCGTTGGTCGCCACCGTGGCGCCGGCATGGGCGGTGGTCACGACGAGCGTGAGCAAACCCTCAACCAGTTGCTGGTTGAGATGGATGGTTTCGAGATGAACGACGGCATCATCGTCATCGCCGCCACCAACCGTCCGGATGTGCTCGACCCGGCGCTGCTGCGCCCCGGCCGCTTCGACCGCCAGGTGGTGGTCGGCCTGCCGGATATTCGTGGTCGCGAGCAGATCCTCAAGGTGCACATGCGCAAGGTGCCGGTCGGCGAGAACGTCAATCCGGCGGTCATCGCCCGTGGTACCCCCGGCTTCTCCGGTGCAGACCTGGCCAACCTGGTCAACGAAGCCTCGCTGTTTGCTGCGCGCTCCAACAAGCGCCTGGTCGAAATGAAAGAGTTCGAACTGGCCAAGGACAAGATCATGATGGGTGCCGAGCGCAAGACCATGGTCATGTCCGAGAAAGAAAAGCAGAACACCGCTTATCACGAAGCTGGCCACGCCATCGTCGGCCGCCTGGTGCCAGAGCACGATCCGGTCTACAAGGTTTCGATCATTCCGCGTGGCCGTGCCTTGGGCGTGACCATGTTCCTGCCGGAAGAAGACCGCTACAGCCTGTCCAAGCGCGCACTGATCAGCCAGATCTGCTCGCTGTACGGTGGTCGTATCGCCGAGGAGATGACTCTGGGCTTCGACGGCGTCACTACCGGTGCATCCAACGACATCATGCGTGCCAGCCAGATCGCCCGAAACATGGTGACCAAGTGGGGCCTTTCGGAAAAACTCGGCCCGCTGATGTACGCCGAGGAAGAAGGCGAGGTGTTCCTGGGCCGCAGTGCTGCCAGCCAGCACGCCAGCGTTTCCGGCGAAACCGCCAAGCTGATCGACTCGGAAGTGCGCAGCATCATCGACCAGTGCTACGCCACAGCCAAGCAGCTGCTCACCGATAACCGTGACAAGCTCGATGCCATGGCCGAAGCGCTGATGAAGTACGAGACCATCGACGCCGAGCAGATTGACGATATCATGGCCGGCCGTACCCCCCGCGAACCGCGCGACTGGGATGATGACTCGGCTTCGGGCAAGCCTGCTGCCCAGGGTGATCGCCCGGAATCGCCGATCGGCGGTCCAGCGGCTCAACACTAAGGGCATCTATGAGCTCAGTGCAGTACCCGACCCGGTTGCCTTGCGGCAACCGGGTTCTTGATTTGTCGCGTACCCATGTCATGGGTATTCTCAACATCACCCCTGATTCCTTCTCCGATGGCGGGCGCTTCAATCAGCGCGACGAGGCGCTGCGTCATGCCGAAGCGATGGTTGCCGCAGGCGCCACGCTTGTCGACATCGGCGGCGAGTCCACGCGGCCGGGTGCGCGCGCGGTATCGGTGACCGAGGAGCTGGAGCGGGTGGCCCCCATGGTCGAGGCTATCAACAGCCGCCTCGATGTGGTCATCTCCGTCGATACCTCCACGCCAGCGGTCATGCGTGAAGCGGCGCGCCTCGGTGCAGGGCTGATCAACGACGTGCGTGCGCTGGAGCGCGATGGGGCCCTGGATGCCGCCGCGGATACCGGCTTGCCGGTGTGCCTCATGCACATGCGTGGCGAGCCGGGTAACATGCAGGACGACCCACATTACGAAGATGTGACCGCCGACGTTACGCGTTATCTTGAACAGCGAATGGCGGCCTGTGTTGCGGCGGGCATCGATGAAAACAGAATCATCCTTGATCCGGGCTTCGGTTTCGCCAAGACACTGGCGCACAACCTGAGCCTGTTCAAGCACATGGAAGCGCTCTATCGCCTTGGGCGCCCGCTGCTGGTGGGTGTTTCACGCAAGAGCATGATCGGCCTGACGCTGGAACGTCCGGTCGGCGAGCGGTTGTACGGCAGCCTTGCGCTGGCGGCGTTGGCCATGACCAAGGGGGCGAGCATCCTTCGTGTCCATGATGTGACCGAAACCGTTGATGTGGTGCGCATGATCGCTGCGGTGCAAAGCGCCGAATAAGAACATTGGAGTCCCTATGAGCAGAAAATACTTTGGTACCGACGGCATTCGTGGCCGCGTCGGCGAATACCCGATCACGCCGGACTTCATGCTGAAGCTTGGCTGGGCGGCCGGCATGGCCTTCCGCAAGCAGGGCCACTGCCGGGTGCTGGTTGGCAAGGACACGCGTATCTCCGGTTACATGTTCGAGTCCGCACTCGAAGCCGGCCTGTCCGCGGCAGGTGCCGACGTCATGCTGCTCGGGCCAATGCCTACGCCGGCCATCGCCTACCTGACGCGTACCTTCCACGCCGAAGCCGGCATTGTCATCAGTGCCTCGCACAACCCGCACGATGATAACGGCATCAAGTTTTTCTCTGGCCAGGGGACCAAGCTGCCGGACGAAGTCGAGCTGATGATCGAGGAATTGCTCGACCAGCCGATGACCGTCGTCGAATCGGGCAAGCTGGGCAAGGTTTCGCGCATCAATGATGCCGCCGGCCGCTACATCGAATTCTGCAAGAGCAGCGTGCCGAGCAGCACCAGCTTCGACGGCCTCAAGCTGGTTGTCGATTGCGCCCACGGTGCCACCTACAAGGTCGCGCCAAGCGTGTTCCGCGAGCTGGGTGCCGACGTGACCGTGCTGCATGCCCAGCCCGACGGGTTGAACATCAACGAAGGCTGCGGCTCGACTCATATCGAATCGCTGCAGGCTGCCGTGCTGGTCGGCCATGCCGATCTGGGTATCGCCTTCGACGGTGACGGCGACCGCGTGCTGATGGTTGACCACACCGGCGCCATCGTCGATGGTGACGAACTGCTGTTCATCATCGCTCGCGATCTGCAGGAGCGAGGCAAGCTGCAGGGTGGAGTAGTGGGCACGCTGATGAGCAACCTGGGCCTGGAGCTTGCGCTGAAGGACCTGGATATTCCGTTCGTCCGGGCCAAGGTCGGTGACCGCTACGTCATGGCAGAGCTGCAGGAGCGTGAGTGGCTGGTCGGTGGTGAAAACTCTGGTCACGTCGTGTGCTGCAACCACACCACCACGGGTGACGCGATCATCGCTGCGCTGCAGGTGCTCATGGCGCTCAAGCGTCGTGGTGAAACCCTGGCGCAGGCCCGTCAGGCCCTGCGCAAGTGCCCGCAGGTACTGATCAACGTGCGCTACGGCGCCAGCAAGGTCGACCCGCTGGAGCACCCGGCGGTCAAGGAAGCCAGTGCCAAGGTGACCGATGCCTTGGCCGGCCGCGGTCGCGTGCTGCTGCGCAAATCCGGTACCGAGCCGTTGGTGCGTGTGATGGTCGAGGGCGAGGACGAAAGCCAGGTGCGCATGCACGCAGAAGCGTTGGCCAAACTGGTTAGCGAAGTTTGTGTCTGATGGCGCTTGCCAGCGCAGATAGGGTTGGGTACTATCTGCGCCCACTTTGACCGACGAGGTAAAGCATGCGTCGCCCTATGGTAGCTGGTAACTGGAAGATGCACGGTACCCGCGCTAGCGTCGCTGAGCTTACCGAAGGCTTGAGAAATCTGGCCTTGCCGAGCGGAGTGGAAGTCGCTGTGTTTCCACCAGCCTTGTTCATCAATCAAGTGATCGATGGCCTGGCAGGTAAGGAAATTACTGTCGGCGCACAGAATTCTGCAGTACTACCCGAACAGGGTGCGCTGACCGGAGAAGTTGCTCCGGAACAGCTGGTTGAAGCAGGTTGCAAGTTGGTGTTGATTGGTCATTCGGAGCGTCGCCAGATCATTGGTGAAACCGACGAAGTGCTTAATCGAAAGTTTGCAGCGGCCCAGGCCAAAGGTTTGAAGCCAGTGCTTTGCATAGGGGAAACCCTGGAAGAGCGCGAGGCCGGCAAAACGCTCGAAGTTGTCGGGCGTCAACTAAGCAGTATCATCGAAGCATTCGGTGTTAAGGCTTTTGCCAATGCAGTAATTGCCTATGAGCCTGTATGGGCCATCGGCACTGGCCTTACGGCCACGCCACAGCAGGCTCAGGATGTGCATGCAGCCATCCGCAGCCAGCTGGCGGCAGAAGATGCTGAAGTGGCTGCGAAGGTGCAGTTGCTCTACGGCGGCAGCGTGAAGGCGGCCAATGCGGCCGAACTGTTCGGCATGCCGGATATCGATGGGGGGCTCATTGGTGGGGCTTCCCTGAACGCAGACGAATTCGGTGCAATTTGTCGCGCCGCAGGAAACTGAACAAATGCTGGAAACAGTCATCGTTGTTTTTCATCTGTTGGCAGCGCTGTCGCTTGTAGTGCTGGTTCTGTTGCAACAGGGTAAAGGTGCGGAAGCAGGTGCATCTTTCGGCGCGGGTGCTTCAAATACCGTGTTCGGGAGCCAGGGCTCTGCAACGTTCCTGAGTAAATTAACTGCTATACTCGCTGCCACTTTCTTTTTGACAGCACTTGGGTTAGGATACTTCGCGAAGCAACAAGCTCACCAGCTTAGCCAAGCAGGTCTTCCAGATCCAGCAGTGCTAGAAGTGAAAGAGCCGCAGAAACCGGCAGTTAATGATGATGTACCGGTGCTCCAGCAGCAGAAGAGCGAAACCACTCCGAATGCGGGTGATGTACCTCCTCCGGCACAAGAGCAGAAGTAACGGGTTTCAAGTAGTATTGCCGAGGTGGTGGAATTGGTAGACACGCAACCTTGAGGTGGTTGTGCCCATAGGGTGTAGGGGTTCGAGTCCCCTTCTCGGTACCAATTAAAGCTTGAGAGCCCGCTTTAGCGGGCTTTCTTGCAGGTGAAGGTTTGGATTTGACCCTCGTGAGGGTTCGGTCTTATACTTTTGCCCCAGCTTTGTCGCGGGGTGGAGCAGCTTGGTAGCTCGTCGGGCTCATAACCCGAAGGTCGTTGGTTCAAATCCAGCCCCCGCAACCAGCTTCAGCGGAGCCCCTTTTCAGGGGCTTTTTGCTAACCGAACAGTTTTCGGCGTCGTTGTCCAACGGCGCTTTCAGGGATGGGCGCTTCGCCCATTTTTTATTTGCACAGCATGCACGAGGGGGTTCAGGTGTCGAGCAAGCTAGAACAGTTGCAGGCCTTGTTGGCCCCGGTTGTCGAGGGTCTGGGCTATCAGTGCTGGGGGATCGAATACGTTTCCCAGGGTAAGCATTCGGTACTGCGCATCTACATCGACAAGGAAGGCGGCATCCTGGTGGACGACTGCGAAGCGGTCAGCCGTCAGGCCAGCGCAATCCTCGATGTGGAAGATCCGATCAGCAGTGAGTACACCCTCGAGGTGTCTTCTCCAGGCATGGATCGCCCACTGTTCACTCTGGAACAGTTTGCCTCGCATGCCGGCGAACAAGTGAAGATCAAGCTGCGCTCACCCTTCGAGGGTCGTCGTAACTTCCAGGGCCTTCTCCGCGGTGTGGAGGAGCAGGATGTGGTGGTCCAGGTGGACAATCAAGAGTTCCTGTTGCCGATCGACTCGATCGACAAGGCCAATATTATTCCCAGTTTTGACTGAGACGTGCCGGGCCCGGCGGACTATCCGGGCCCAATGGCTTGCGCAAGGCGAGGCGTACGATGAGCAAAGAAGTACTGCTGGTTGTTGAATCGGTATCCAACGAAAAAGGTGTACCGCCCGGCGTCATTTTCGAAGCGCTGGAAGTGGCTCTGGCCACTGCAACCAAAAAACGTTTTGAAGACGAAGTCGACCTGCGTGTGGAAATCAACCGCCACACCGGTAGCTACGAGACCTTCCGTCGCTGGACCGTGGTCGATGAAGCCGATCTTGATGATCCGGCGATCGAGACCTGGCTCGACAAGATCAAGGACACCCACCCTGAAGCCAAGGTAGGTGACGTGATCGAAGAGAAGATCGAGTCCATCGAGTTCGGACGTATCGCCGCCCAAACCGCCAAGCAGGTCATCGTGCAGAAGGTCCGTGAGGCCGAGCGTGCCCAAGTGGTCGATGCCTACCGCGAACGCGTCGGCGAGATCATTTCCGGTACCGTGAAAAAGGTTACCCGCGACAACGTCATCGTTGACCTGGGCAACAACGCCGAGGCCTTGCTGGCCCGCGAAGACATCATTCCGCGCGAAACCTTCCGTGTCGGCGTGCGCCTGCGTGCGCTGCTGAAGGAAATTCGCACTGAAAACCGTGGCCCACAGCTGATTCTGTCGCGCACCGCGCCGCAGATGCTGATCGAGCTTTTCCGCATCGAAGTGCCGGAAATTGCCGAGGGCCTGATCGAAGTCATGGCCGCTTCCCGTGATCCGGGTTCGCGAGCCAAGATCGCCGTCCGCTCCAAGGACAAGCGTATCGACCCGCAAGGTGCCTGCATCGGCATGCGTGGTTCGCGCGTCCAGGCCGTATCCGGGGAGCTGGGTGGTGAGCGTGTGGATATCGTCCTGTGGGACGATAACCCGGCGCAGTTCGTCATCAACGCCATGTCGCCGGCTGAAGTCGCGGCGATCATCGTTGATGAAGATGCCCATGCCATGGACATCGCCGTCGCCGAGGACAACCTGGCCCAGGCCATTGGCCGTGGCGGTCAGAACGTTCGCCTGGCCAGTCAGCTGACTGGCTGGACCCTGAACGTGATGACCGAGAAGGACATCCAGGCCAAGCAACAGGCCGAAACCGGTGACATCCTGCGCAATTTCATCGATGAACTGGAAGTCGACGAGGAGCTGGCCCAAGTGCTGGTCGACGAAGGCTTCACCAGCCTCGAAGAAATTGCCTACGTACCGTTGGAAGAAATGCTCAACATCGATGGCTTTGACGAGGATATCGTCAATGAGCTCCGCGCTCGAGCCAAGGACCGTTTGTTGACCAAGGCCATCGCTACCGAAGAAAAACTGGCAGACGCCCACCCGGCCGAAGACCTGCTCTCCCTCGAGGGCATGGACAAGGACCTGGCGGCTGAACTGGCGGTGCGCGGCGTGGTTAACCGCGAAGACCTGGCCGAGCAGTCGATCGACGATCTGCTCGACATCGACGGCATCGACGAAGAGCGTGCCGGCAAGTTGATCATGGCCGCCCGAGCCCACTGGTTCGAGTAATTAAGCGCGGCCTGAGGAGAGAAGTGCATGACGCAAGTCACGGTGAAAGAACTGGCCCAAGAGGTCGAGGCACCGGTAGAGCGCCTGCTGCAGCAGATGCGTGAGGCAGGTCTGCCGCACACCGACGCCGGTCAGGTAGTGACCGACAATGAGAAGCAGACCCTGCTGACTCATTTGAAGAGCAGCCACAAGAGCAAGGCGGAAGAACCGCGCAAGATTACCTTGCAGCGCAAAACCACCAGCACCCTGCGTGTCGCCGGTAGCAAGAGCATCAGCGTAGAAGTACGCAAGAAGAAAGTATTCGTGCAGCGCAGCCCGGAAGAAATCCAGGCTGAGCAGAAGCGTGAGCTGGAAGAGCGCCGCGCGGCTGAAAACGCCGCTCGCGACAAGGTCGACGCTGAAGTTCGCCAGCGCAACGAGGAGCAGGCTCGCCGTCAGGCCGCCGAAGCCCCGGCTGCCGCCCCTGCGCCTGCCGCCAAGCCTGAGGCGGCCCCTGCTGCTGCCCCGGCCCCGGTAGTTGCCGACGCTCCCGCGTCCGAAGACGCCGCAGCCCGTGCTGCCGAGCGCAAGAAGGACGAAGCCCGTCGCAACGAAGGTCGCACCCGTGACGAAGACCGTCGCCGTGGCGAGGCTCCGCGCGTGTCGATCAAGGTCAAGGTCAAGGAGAAGGAAAAGGCTCCGACTCCTCGTGCCGCGCCGCGCACCACCGATGAAGAAAGCGATGGCGTACGCCGTGGCCGCGGTGGCAAGAGCAAGCTGAAGAAGCGCAACCAGCATGGCTTCCAGAACCCGACCGGTCCAGTCATTCGTGACGTGACCATCGGTGAGACCATCACCGTCTCGGAACTGGCCCAGCAGATGTCGGTCAAGGCCGCCGAAGTGGTCAAGTTCATGTTCAAGCTGGGTACCCCGGTCACCATCAACCAGGTGCTCGACCAGGAAACCGCTCAGCTGGTCGCAGAAGAACTGGGCCACAAGGTGACGCTGGTCAGCGATACCGCCCTGGAAGACTCCCTGGCCGAATCGCTGAAGTTCGAAGGTGAAGTCGAATCGCGTGCGCCGGTCGTTACCGTCATGGGTCACGTTGACCACGGTAAGACCTCGCTGCTCGACTACATCCGTCGTGCCAAGGTTGCCGCTGGCGAAGCCGGTGGTATCACCCAGCACATCGGTGCTTACCACGTGGAAACCGACCGCGGCATGGTCACCTTCCTCGACACCCCTGGCCACGCTGCGTTCACCGCAATGCGTGCCCGTGGTGCCAAGGCCACCGACATCGTCATCCTGGTAGTGGCGGCGGACGACGGCGTGATGCCGCAGACCCGCGAAGCCGTTCAGCATGCCAAGGCAGCTGGCGTTCCGCTGGTGGTCGCGGTGAACAAGATCGACAAGCCGGGTGCCGACCTCGACCGCATCCGCAACGAGCTGGCCGTCGAAGGCGTGACCTCCGAGGATTGGGGTGGTGATACTCCGTTCGTCAAGGTTTCGGCGAAGATGGGTACCGGCGTCGACGAGCTGCTCGAAGCTGTCCTGCTGCAGGCCGAGATTCTCGAACTGACCGCTACCCCGACCGCTCCGGGTCGTGGTGTGGTTGTCGAATCGCGCCTGGACAAGGGCCGTGGCCCGGTGGCGACCATCCTGGTTCAGGACGGTACCCTGCGTCAGGGCGACATGGTCCTGTGCGGTTCCAACTATGGCCGCGTGCGCGCCATGCTCGACGAGAACGGCAAGCCTGTGAAGGAAGCCGGCCCGTCGATCCCGGTCGAAATCCTCGGCCTGGACGGTACCCCGGAAGCCGGTGACGAGCTGTCCGTGGTTGCCGACGAGAAGAAGGCCCGCGAAGTTGCCATGTTCCGTCAAGGCAAGTACCGCGAGGTCAAGCTGGCCCGCGCTCACGCCGGCAAGCTGGAAAACATCTTCGAGACCATGGGTCAGGAAGAGAAGAAGACCCTCAACATCGTCCTCAAGACCGACGTGCGTGGTTCCCTGGAAGCACTGCAGGGTTCGCTGTCGGGCCTGGGCAACGACGAAGTTCAGGTGCGCGTGATCGGTGGCGGCGTCGGTGGTATCACCGAAAGCGACGCCAACCTGGCGCTGGCTTCGAATGCAGTACTGTTCGGCTTCAACGTGCGTGCCGATGCCGGCGCGCGCAAGATCGTCGAGCAGGAAGGTCTGGATATGCGTTACTACAACGTGATCTACGACATCATCGAAGACGTCAAGAAGGCCCTGACCGGCATGCTCGGCAGCGATGTTCGCGAGAACATCCTGGGTGTTGCCGAAGTCCGTGACGTGTTCCGTTCGCCGAAGTTCGGCGCCATCGCTGGCTGTATGGTCATCGAGGGTACCGTGTACCGCAACCGTCCGATCCGCGTACTGCGCGAAGACGTTGTGATCTTCGAAGGCGAGCTGGAATCGCTGCGTCGCTTCAAGGACGATGCCTCCGAAGTGCGTAACGGCATGGAGTGCGGTATCGGCGTGAAGAGCTACAACGACGTCAAGGTCGGCGACAAGATCGAAGTCTTCGAGAAAGTCCAGGTGGCTCGTACCCTTTAAGGGCGAGCGAGCCGCAAGCGCCCGCTGCAGGGCGGCTTGCGGTACCTCTTCAGGTAGCGCCCGGTCAGGCCATTGGTCTGTCCGGGCGTTTGCCGCTTTAAGTTACAGGTAGCAAGAATGGCCAAAGAATATAGCCGTACCCAACGTATCGGCGATCAGATGCAGCGCGAGCTGGCCGAGCTGATCCGTCGCGAAGTCAAAGACCCGCGTGTCGGTCTGGTTACCATCACTGCCGTCGACGTCAGCCGTGACCTGGGCCATGCCAAGGTGTTCATCACCGTCATGGGCGAGGAAACCCCGGACGCCGTCCAGCAGTCGCTGAAGGCGCTGAACAGCGCTGCAAGCTTCCTGCGTTTGCACCTGGGGCGCTCGATGCAGCTGCGCAGCGTGCCGCAACTGCACTTCCACTTCGATGAAAGTGTCAGCCGCGGTGTACACCTGTCGGCACTGATCGAGCGTGCAGTGGCCGAAGACCGCCTGCACAAGGATGCCGACAAGCCGGACGCCGAGGAGTAAGCGGTGGCCCAGGTCAAACGTATCCGCCGCAACGTCAGCGGCATCATCCTGCTCGACAAGCCGCTGGGCTTCACCTCCAACGCCGCGCTGCAAAAGGTGCGCTGGCTGCTCAATGCGGAAAAGGCCGGCCACACCGGCAGTCTCGACCCGCTGGCAACCGGCGTGCTGCCGCTGTGCTTTGGCGAAGCGACCAAGTTTTCGCAGTACCTGCTCGATTCGGACAAGGGCTACGAAACAGTCATGCAGATGGGGCAGACTACCAACACCGGCGATGCCGAAGGTGAGGTGCTGCAGACCCGCGAGGTGACCGTTGGTCGCGCCGACATCGAGGCCCTGTTGCCGCGTTTTCGTGGCCAGATCAGCCAGATACCGCCGATGTACTCGGCGCTCAAGCGTGACGGCCAGCCGCTGTACAAGCTGGCACGTGCAGGAGAGGTAGTGGAGCGCGAGGCGCGTTCTGTTACTATTGGCCGCTTGGAGTTGCTCGAGTGCGAAGGCACCCGTGCACGGTTGAGCGTAGGATGCAGCAAAGGCACCTATATCCGCACCCTGGTGGAGGATATCGGCGAGGCCCTTGGCTGCGGCGCCTATGTCGCCGAGCTGCGCAGGACCCAGGCCGGGCCCTTCGCGCTGGCACAGACGGTCACCCTCGAGGAACTTGAACAGGCCCACGCCGAAGGCGGTAACGAAGCGCTCGACCGCTTCCTGATGCCCTCGGACAGCGGCCTGCAGGACTGGCCGTTGGTGTGCCTGTCCGAGCACAGTGCGTTCTACTGGCTGCATGGGCAGGCGGTACGCGCGCCGGACGCGCCACAATTTGGCATGGTCCGGGTACAGGATCACAATGCACGCTTCATCGGTATCGGTGAAGTGAGCGAAGACGGGCGCATTGCGCCGCGTCGGCTGATTCGGTCGGAATGACCGAAACCGCGGGGCCAGGCAGTTGCCGAACCCCACGGCATCAAGGGTGGCTGTCAGTAGGCACGGTCACACCTTTTTTATTAATACAGGGATTTGTCCCTGGCCTATTGGACCCCGCATGCGGGATCCGTTATCAGGAGAAGCCAAATGGCCCTCAGCGTTGAAGAAAAAGCTCAGATCGTTGCCGAATACCAGCAAGCCGCCGGCGATACCGGTAGCCCGGAAGTGCAGGTTGCTCTGCTGACCGCCAACATCAACAAGCTGCAAGGCCACTTCAAGGCCAACGACAAAGACCACCACTCCCGTCGTGGTCTGATCCGTATGGTCAACCAGCGTCGTAAGCTGCTGGATTACCTGAAGGGCAAAGACACCACTCGTTACAGCGCCCTGATCGGTCGCCTGGGTCTGCGTCGCTAATAGCGGCCTGGCCAGTGGTGTGCATGGCGTGTCGCAAGCTTCGGCAGGGCTGTTCTGCAGCGCTGTCGTTGGACACGCCACGTGTATCTCCGAGGTTGGCAGCCTGGCAATGCTGAGCGGATTTTCCGCTTGGTGCCAGGCTCCCAGCCTCGTGTTGTATCTGGACGGTCAACGGGGCCGATTCCCTGTTCTGCCCAAGAATTCGCAAGAAACCAGTTCCCCCAGAGCCACTGAAAAAAGGTAGGAAACCGTGAACCCGGTAATCAAGACTTTCCAGTTCGGTCAATCGACCGTTACTCTCGAAACGGGCCGTATTGCCCGTCAGGCAACCGGCGCCGTGCTGGTTACCGTCGACAACGACGTCACCGTGCTGGTGACTGTGGTAGGTGCCAAACAGGCTGATCCAGGCAAGGGTTTCTTCCCGCTGTCGGTTCACTACCAGGAAAAGACCTACGCCGCCGGCAAGATCCCGGGTGGCTTCTTCAAGCGTGAAGGCCGTCCTTCCGAGAAAGAGACGCTGACCTCGCGCCTGATCGACCGTCCGATCCGTCCGCTGTTCCCGGAAGGCTTCATGAACGAAGTGCAGGTCGTCTGCACCGTGGTTTCCACCAGCAAGAAGACCGACCCGGACATCGCTGCGATGATCGGTACCTCGGCTGCCCTGGCCATTTCCGGCATTCCGTTCGAAGGCCCGATCGGCGCCGCCCGCGTTGCCTTCCACGAAAGCACCGGCTACCTGCTGAACCCGACCTACGAGCAACTGGCTGCTTCGAGCCTGGACATGGTCGTTGCCGGTACCGAATCGGCTGTACTGATGGTTGAATCGGAAGCCAAAGAGCTGACCGAAGACCAGATGCTGGGCGCCGTGCTGTTCGCCCACGACGAATTCCAGGCCGTGATCCAGGCCGTCAAGGAACTGGCCGCCGAAGCCGCCAAGCCGACCTGGGACTGGCAGCCAGCCCCGGCCAACGTCGAGCTGATGAACCTGGTCCGTGGCGAGTTCGGCGAAGCCGTTTCGCAGGCCTACACCATCACCCAGAAGGCTGACCGCTACAACCGCCTGGGCCAGCTGCGTGACGAGGCCATTGCCCGTCTGAGCAACGAAGAGACCGGCCCGTCCGCCAGCGCCATCAAGGAAATCTTCGGCGAGCTGGAATACCGCACCGTCCGCGAGAACATCGTCAACGGCAAGCCGCGTATCGACGGCCGTGACACCCGCACCGTGCGCCCGCTGAACATCGAAGTCGGCGTACTGCCGAAGACTCACGGTTCGGCGCTGTTCACCCGTGGCGAGACCCAGGCCCTGGTCGTCGCGACCCTGGGTACCGCCCGTGACGCCCAGCTGCTGGACACCCTGGAAGGCGAGAAGAAAGACCCGTTCATGCTGCACTACAACTTCCCGCCATTCTCGGTGGGTGAGTGCGGCCGCATGGGCGGTGCCGGCCGTCGTGAAATCGGCCACGGTCGCCTGGCCCGTCGTGGCGTGCAGGCCATGCTGCCGAGCGACAGCGAATTCCCGTACACCATCCGCGTGGTTTCGGAAATCACCGAATCCAACGGTTCCAGCTCCATGGCTTCGGTCTGCGGTGCTTCCCTGGCGCTGATGGACGCTGGTGTGCCGATGAAGGCACCGGTTGCCGGTATCGCCATGGGCCTGGTCAAGGAAGGTGACAAGTTTGCCGTCCTGACCGACATCCTGGGTGACGAAGACCACCTGGGCGACATGGACTTCAAGGTAGCCGGTACCGCCAAGGGTGTTACCGCGCTGCAGATGGACATCAAGATCAACGGCATCACCGAAGAGATCATGGAAATCGCCCTGGGCCAGGCCCTGGAAGCGCGCCTGAACATCCTCGGCCAGATGAACCAGATCATCGCCCAGTCGCGTAGCGAGCTGTCGGCCAACGCCCCGACCATGATCGCCATGAAGATCGATACGGACAAGATCCGTGACGTCATCGGTAAAGGCGGCGCCACCATTCGCGCCATCTGCGAAGAGACCAAGGCTTCGATCGACATCGAAGACGACGGCTCGATCAAGATCTTCGGCGAAACCAAGGAAGCGGCAGATGCTGCCAAGCAGCGCATCCTGGGCATCACCGCCGAGGCCGAGATCGGCAAGATCTACGTCGGCAAGGTCGAGCGCATCGTCGACTTCGGTGCCTTCGTCAACATCCTGCCTGGCAAGGACGGCCTGGTGCACATTTCCATGCTGAGCGATGCTCGCGTCGAGAAAGTCACCGACATCCTGAAAGAAGGCCAGGAAGTTGAAGTACTGGTACTGGACGTGGACAACCGCGGCCGTATCAAGCTGTCGATCAAGGATGTTGCCGCAGCCAAGGCTTCGGGCGTCTGAGAATTGCCTCGCAGTAGCTCGCAGTAGAAAGAAGGGCCCCGCAAGGGGCCCTTTTTTTATGCCGGTACGGAACCTTTTGCGGACTTGCATCTTGCATGCAGGTTTATCGTGCAGATTGCAGAATGCACGACGCCGCCAGGATGGATGTTTTGCTAACTCCTTGATTTAAAAGGAAACAAGCGAAACGGCAAAGCTGGCACAGCGCATGCAACTATCCTGATACCTGACGCCAGGACATACGGCGCAGACCTTTCGATAAACAGGAGTGACTCACATGAAGAAGTTCGCCATTGCTGCCGCTACTGCTACCGCTCTGACCCTGACCATGGCCAACGGCGCGTTCGCTGCAGAGCCAACCCAGGCTCCAGTCATGTTGGCCGCGAACACCGTCGACAACGCCAAGCAGGAAGGTTCCGACACCTGGATCACCACCAAGGTGAAAGCGGACCTGCTGACTGAAAAAGGTATTCCAGGCAGCGACATCAAAGTCGAGACCAGCCAGGGCGTCGTCTCGCTGTCGTCTGACGTGGCAGTGACTCAGTCCCAGAAAGAAGAAGCCGTTCGCATTACCAAGAACATCAAAGGCGTCAAGAGCGTCATGTCCGACGGCCTGAAAGCCGAGTAAGGAATGTCCCGTCGGCCAAACGGATTTGGCCACCTTTGCTCCAGGCCCCGGCTTATTGCCGGGGCTTTTCATTGTGCGCCTAGTACACCGGATTACGCGCAACCACATCACTTTCGAAGCATTCCTGCTCGGCTATCAGCGGCTCGACCAATGGTCGGCTATCGCGAAAGTGCGCGGTTTGGGTATGCACTTCATACGCCGCGTCGTCGCGGTAGATCTCGTACAGGTAGATCACATCCGGGTCGACGCGATCTTGCGACACATCGAACACCAGGCAGCCAGGTTCGGTGGCGACGGAAGCTGCCGCATTGACCTTGATCGCATTCAGAAAGTCCTCTGCGCAGCCGGGCTTCACCCGAGTCTTGATGAACAGGCTATACACAAGTCGCTCCTTTTGTTTTAAATTCGACTATGAATTGTATACAAAAATGGAGCTTCGCCAATGTCCGAATTGCCTGTCCGCCCTGGTCGCCTGAACGGCCTGCGCCATATCGCCTTGCTGGTACCGAACCTGGAAGAGTGCGAGCGCTTCTACGTCGATGTGCTGGGCATGGAAGTGCTGAACCGCGCCAATGAAGACCTGGTGTACCTGACCTGCGGTAACGACAACCTGTCGTTGGGGCGCGGGGCCGGGGCGGCCAATGGTTTGCAGACTTTGGACCATTATGGGTTCATCGTCGATAGCGTGGAGGAGCTGGAGGCTTGGTACCAGTACTTCAAGGCCCATGGCGTGACTTTGCTGGATCGGCCGTTCAATCATGGTGACGGGGCGCGCAGCTTCCACCTGCTGGACCCGGCAGGGAACAAGGTGCAGCCGCTTTATCACCCGGCGGTGTCGGGGCAGCGGTTGGTGTGAAGCCTGTACCGGCCTCTTCGCGGGTAAACCCGCTCCCACAGGTACTGCACAAACCTTGAGCAGTGCGCGATCCCTGTGGGAGCGGGCAAGCCCGCGAAGGGGCCAGACCTGCTAGTAGAAGTTACTCAGCATCCAGATGCATCGGCGTCACCACCCGCCCATCGCTCTCGGCCTGGCCCAGGCTGGTATCGATGAAGTACACCCGGTCATCTTCCAGCTGGCCCTTGTCGACCAGGTAATCCTTGATGCTGCTGGCCCGCTCCTGGCCAAGTGTACGCAGCAGCGCGGTACTTTCGGCCCAGGACTTGATCACCGCCTCGCGCAGCTTGGCGGTGCGCTCGTCGCGGCCCAGTTGCTCCCACTCGGCAGGCGGTTGCTGTTTCAGGCGGTTACGGTAGATGCCTTCGAGCATCGCCGGTTTGTCGCTGTCGTCGACCACCAGCATCGACGCATTGGCCGGTACTTTGTCGCCGCGACGCTGCAGGATCTTGTACCAGGTGGCCTGGTACTCACGCTCCAGGCGCTGCTGGGCGATCAATGGGCCGTCGCTGGCCTGGGCGCTGGTGCCTTCGATTTCCAGGCGCAGTTCCGGGCGTTCCTTCAAGGCCGACGCCAGCTTGTCCAGCGATGCCTGGGCGTCGCCATTGAGCTCGCTGGAGCCCGGGGCGAAGGACACATTGCCCAGGTCTTCCGAGCCACCGCCGGCAACCAGCCCGCCAATGAACTTGAACGGTGCCTGCGCCGCACGCAACACCAGATTGCGCAGGGTTTGCCAGACGATCGGCATCACGCTGAACTGCGGGTTGTTGAGGTCGCCCGACACCGGCAGCTCGATCGAGATCTTGCCTTCGGTATCCTTCAGCAGCGCCACCGCCAGGCGGATCGGCAGGTCTACTGCGTCCGGGCTGTCGACCTTCTCGCCCAACTGCAACTGCTCTACCACTACCTTGTTCTCGGCCTTCAGCTGGCCATTGGTGATCAGGTAGTGCAGGTCGAGGTTGAGCCGGCCCTTGCGGATACGGAAGCCGGCGAACTTGCCAGAGTAGGGGGTGAGCGTGGTCAGCTCGACCCGCTTGAAGCTGGTGGCGATATCCAGGCTGGCCAGCGGATTGAACGGGTTCAGGGCGCCTTTGATGGTGACCGGCGCATAGCGGTCGACCTTGCCCTTGACGTCGACCTTGGCCGGCACCGGCTTGCGGTTGTCGATGGTGCCGACCCGGCCGTTGAGCTGCTGGATGGCGGTGGCGAAGTTGGGTGTGAGGGACAGGTCGGCGAAGTTGGCCGAGCCGTCGTTGATGTCGATCTGGCCGATGTGGATACCCAGCGGCTTGTCATTGCTGGCCGCGGTCGGCTTCGCCTGGCTGCTCGCCGGGGCGTCGGCCGGCTGCGGGATCAGCAGGTCATTGATGTTGGTGGTGCGGTCTTCGTTGATGATGAAGCGTGCATAGGGTTGCAGCAGTGTCACCTTGTCGATCGACAGCGCATCGCCGTGAACGTAGGACAGGCCGTCGACGTTCACCTGCTGCCATTTGACGAAGTCGCGGCTCTTGATGGTGTCGAGGGTGTGCAGCTGGCTGACCTGGGCCTTGCCGGTGACGCTGAAGGCCAGCGGTGCGGTGTTCTTCAGATCGACCTTGAGATCGCTGGCGAGCATGCCGCTGCGCAGCTCCAGCAGGATGAACGGGCTGATATAGGCCTGGGCCACCCGCAGGTCGATGTCGCGGCTGCTTACGTCCAGCTTGGCCCAGATGGGCGCCAGGTTGACCTGGCCGGCAGCCTGCAGTTTGCCTTGCTTGCCCACGCCAGTATCGAGCTTGAGGGTGAAGGGCGACTTGTTGAGGCTGTCGAAACCTTGCAGGTCGGCATTGAGCGGGCCGACATCGAGGGCCACTGGCTCCTTCTGGGTACGGTCTGCCAGGTGCACCAGGTAGTTACGCAGCTGCACATCCTTGAGCAGTACCTGCCAAGGTTTGCTCGGCTCCTTGACGGCTTGCTGTTCTGGCGTGGGCTCGGCGGTGGCTGGTTCGGCCTTTTCCTTCGGCGTGGCCTTGGCCGGCTGGCTGGCGAACAGCTTCTGCCAGTCGAGTTGGCCGTCCTTTTCCAGCGCGGCCCAGGTTTCCAGTTTTTCGCTGCGGATCTTGCCCATGGTGACCAGCTGCTTGACCAGGTCGACCGAGGTTTCGCTCACTTCCAGGCTGGCCAGGCGTGCCAGCGGGCGGCCATCCGGGGCCTTGATGGCGAACGGTGCAATGCGCACCGACGCGTTGTCCAGCAATAGCTCGGTCTGCTTGGCGAGGTTGAGCTTGTAATGAGTGTCGAGGCTGACCACGCCGTCTTCCAGTACCAGTGGCACCGCATCGCGCACATAGGGCCAGAATGCCTTCATCCTCCCTTCGGTGATTTTCAGTGTGCCTTCAGAGGCGATCGGCGCCAGGCTCAGCGTGCCTTTCCAGTCGATGCGCCCGCCGTTGGGGCCGATGGCCACCAGGGCCATGTCGGCATTGTCGTTGGGCAGTGTGCTGAGGTTCTTCAACTCCAGGTTCATGTTGTCGTAGAGGAACTCGATCGGCTCGCTCGGGCGCAGGTCCTCGAAGTGCAGGTAGCCGTCGCTGAGCTTGATGCTGCCGATGCGTAGCGGGAACGGGTCGCTGGGCGGCTCGTCAGGCTTGGCTTCGCTGGCTGGCAGCTTGAACAGGCGGGTCAGGTTGAGAGTACCGTCCTTGGCGAACAGCACTTCGTTGCGTGGCTTGACCAGTTCCACAGCGTCCAGGTGCAAGGCGCCGCTCCACAGGCTGTCGAGCGAGAGGTTGGCGTAAAGCCGATCGAAGCCGACCTGCTCCTTGCCCGGCTCGCCGATCTGCAGGCCCCACAGCGTCAGCTCGAGGCTGAAGGGGTTGAGCTCGATCCGTTCGAGGTGGGCAGGTACGGTTGCGTACTGGGCCAACTGCTGATTGGCGATGCGCAGCGCGACACCGGGAAGAACGAGAAAGCCGAGAAGGCTGTAGAGGGCTACCAAGGCCAGCAGTGCGCCAGCGGCGCGAGTCAATCCTTTGTACATGTGTCGCTTCGTCTGTCTAAGCAGGAGAGCTTGGAGTATGGCACGTTAAATCAGTTCCGCTGAGGCGACCATTCGACTTCATTCGATGCCCATGCGCCGTTTGGCACGGTGCGCCGAGCCGTCACGCATCGCCCAGCGCAGTACTGGCGCGGTGCGTTGCAGGCCCAGGCGGATCATGCGCCGCTGCAACGGGCCGTGCTGTAGCCCAAGCATGGCCTGGGCCCAGCCCGGCAGCAGGTCGATACCGGCATGCAGCATCAGCTTGCCCACCGGCTGTGCCAGGCGGCTGGGAGCGGGGGCATCGAGCAGGATGCCGACCACCTCATGGCTGCGTGCGTCGCAGTGCAACTGTGGGCGCATGCGCTGGAGGAAGTCCTCGACCTGCTGGCATGAGCGCGGCACGTCGCGGGCGCCAAGGCGCTCGGCAATCAATGCGATTTCTGCGTAGTAGGCATCCTGCTCGGCGCGCGCAAGCTGCGGGTTGCGGTAACGCAGGTGGGCGGCGAGGAAGCTGCTGACTTCCGCCACATGCACCCAGGTCAGCAGGTCCGGGTCGCTGGCCGCATACGGGCGGCCATCCGGCGCGGTGCCGGTCACCTGCAGGTGGATGGTGCGCACCTTGTCGATCAGCCACTCGGCATCGCGGGTGGCGCCGAAGGTGGTGCCGGAGATGAATTGGCTGGTACGGCGCAGGCGGCCGAGCAAGTCTTCACGGAAGTTGGAATGGTCCCACACCCCGGCCAGGGCCAGCGGGTGCAGCAACTGCAGCATGAGGGCACTGATGCCGCCGACCAGCATGCTCGGGAAGTCGCCATGTACCCGCCAGCTGATGCTGTGCGGGCCGAACAGGCCCGGGTCGCCCTTGGGCGACTCCAGGTCGAGCTGGCCGAGGGCCAGCCCGGTAAGGCTCATGACCTGGGTTTCGATGCGGCGGCGAAGGGCTTCCATGGCGACCTGTGGTTCAGGGCGGCCATGAACAGCAGCCGCCGGTTACTGGTTGAGGCGTTTGTCGATCAGGCCCTGCACCACGCTGGGGTCGGCCAGGGTCGAGGTATCGCCCAGGTTGTCCAGCTCGTTGCAGGCGATCTTGCGCAGTATACGCCGCATGATCTTGCCTGAGCGTGTCTTGGGCAATGCCGGGGCCCACTGGATCAGCTCGGGCTTGGCGAAACTGCCGATTTCCTTGCTGACCAGGGCCAGCAACTCGGCTTTGAGCGCGTCGTCCGGCGTTACGCCATTCATGGGCGTGACGAAGGCGTAAACGCCTTGGCCCTTGAGGTCGTGGGGGTAACCGACCACCGCCGCTTCGGCGACACTGTCATGCAGTACCAGCGCGCTTTCCACTTCGGCGGTACCGATGCGGTGGCCGGAAACGTTGATCACGTCGTCGATACGCCCGGTGATCCAGTAGTCGCCATCGGCGTCGCGGCGGGCGCCGTCGCCGGTGAAGTAATAGCCGGGCATCGGTTTGAAATAGGTGTCGACCATGCGCTGATGGTCGCCGTAGACGCTGCGGATCTGCCCTGGCCAACTGGCCTTGATCGCCAGCAGGCCGGCGCCGGGGCCTTCGATGAGCTTGCCCTTTTCGTCCAGCAGCACGGGTTGCACGCCGAACATGGGCTGGGTAGCACAGCCGGGCTTGAGCGACTGCGAGCCGGGCAGCGGGGTGAGCATGATGCCGCCGGTTTCGGTCTGCCACCAGGTATCGACGATGGGGCAGCGCTTTTGCCCTACTTCCTCGAAATACCACTCCCAGGCTTCGGGGTTGATCGGCTCGCCGACGCTGCCCAGCAGGCGCAGGCTCTGGCGTGAAGTGCTCTGCAGCGGCGCGGAGCCCTCGCGCATCAGCGCCCGCAGGGCGGTTGGGGCGGTGTAGAAGATGTTCACCTGGTGTTTGTCCACCACTTGCCAGAAGCGCGAGGTGTCCGGGTAGTTGGGCACACCTTCGAACATCAGCGAGATCGCGCCGTTGGCCAGAGGGCCATAGACGATGTAGCTGTGGCCGGTGACCCAGCCGACATCGGCGGTGCACCAGAACACCTCGCCTTCTCGGTAGTCGAACACCACCTTGAAAGTGAGGGTGGCCTGTAGCAGGTATCCGCCGGTGGTGTGCAGCACTCCTTTGGGTTTGCCTGTGCTGCCGGAGGTATAGAGGATGAACAGCGGGTCTTCGGCGCCCATCGGCTCGGGGGCGCAGTCGTCGCCGGCCTTTTCCGTTGCCTCGTGGTACCAGAGGTCACGGCCTTCGGCCCAGGCGACATCGCCGCCGGTGCGGCGCACCACGAATACGCTGCTGACCGCGGGGCAACTGGCCAGGGCCTTGTCGACGTTCTGTTTCAGCGGGATACATTTGCCGCCGCGCACGCCTTCATCGGCGGTGATCACCGTACGGCAGTCGGCATCTAGGATACGGTCGCGCAGGGCATCGGGCGAGAAGCCGCCGAACACCACTGAGTGGATGGCACCGATGCGGGTGCAGGCGAGCATGGCGAAGGCGGCCTCGGGGATCATCGGCATGTAGATGCACACCCGGTCGCCTTTCTTCACCCCGCGTGCTTTCAGTGCATTGGCCAGGCGGCAGACCTGACGGTGCAGTTCGCGGTAGGAGATGGCCTTGGAGTCCTTGGGGTCATCGCCTTCCCACAGCAGGGCGGTCTGTTCGCCGCGTCGGGCCAGGTGGCGGTCGATGCAGTTGTAGCTGACGTTGAGCTGGGCGCCGTCGAACCAGCGGGCGTTGCCGGTCTTCAGGTCGCATTGCTGCACGCTCGACCAAGGCTTGATCCAGTCCAGGCGCTTGGCCTGTTCGGCCCAGAAGGTGTCGGGGTCATCCACCGACTGGCGGTAGAGGCGGCGGTACTCGTCGGGGGTGAGGGCGGCGGACTGGCTGACGGCCAGGGCCTGGGGGTAGTTGCGGATATCGAACATGGCGGGTGGTCCTGCTCTTGTAAGGGGCGATGGACTGCAACGGCTATTCGATAGGACAGTGTAGCTGGGAGAGGTGTTCAACCTGTACCGGCCCCTTCGCGGGTAAACCCGCTCCCACAGGTACTGTACAGCTCTCAAGAACTGTGCGATCCCTGTGGGAGCGGGTTTACCCGCGAAGAGGCTGGTGCAGGTTTCAGGTTACCCGCGGTGACGGCCGCGGAAGTAGTTGATCAGGCCTTGGGTGGAGCCGTCTTCGGCGCTGTCTTCCAGGCTGCCGACCAGGCGTTGGTAAACGCCCTTGCCCAGCTCCTTGCCCAGCTCCACGCCCCACTGGTCGAAGGCGTTGATGCCCCAGATCACGCTCTGTACGAAGACCTTGTGCTCGTACATCGCCACCAGCGCGCCCAGGCGGCGCGGGCTGATGCGCTCCACCACCAGGGTGTTGCTCGGGCGGTTGCCCGGGATCACCTTGTGCGGTGCCAGCTTCTCGATGTCCGCTTCGTTCAGGCCTTTCCCACGCAGCTCTGCTTCGGCTTCTTCGCGGGTTTTGCCCAGCATCAGCGCCTGGCTCTGCGACAGGCAGTTGGCGTACAGCCACTGATGATGGTCAGCCACCGGGTTGAAGCTCACCACCGGCACGATGAAGTCGGCCGGAATCAGCTGGGTGCCCTGGTGCAGTAGCTGGTGGTAGGCATGCTGGCCGTTGCAGCCGACGCCGCCCCAGATCACCGGGCCGGTGTCGGTTTTCACCGGGGTGCCGTCCTGCAGCACGCTCTTGCCGTTGGACTCCATGTCCAGCTGTTGCAGGTGCTTGGTAATGTTGCGCAGGTAGTGGTCGTACGGCAGGATCGCGTGGCTGCTGGCGCCCCAGAAGTTGCCGTACCACACGCCCAGCAGGGCCAGCAGCACCGGCATGTTCTTTTCGAACGGCGCGGTCTGGAAGTGCTGGTCCATGGTGTAGGCGCCGGACAGCAGTTCCTTGAAGTTGGCGGTACCGATGGCCAGGGCGATCGGCAGGCCGATGGCCGACCACAGCGAGTAACGCCCGCCTACCCAGTCCCACATCGGGAAGATGTTTTCTTCGCGGATGCCGAAGGCCACGGCGGCGGCCTTGTTGCTGGAAACGGCGATGAAGTGGCGGTACAGCTCGGCTTCCGAGCCGCCTTGGGCCAGGTACCAGGTACGCGCGGCCATGGCATTCTTCAGGGTCTCGAGGGTGTTGAACGATTTCGACGAGACGATGAACAGCGTGGTTTCGGCGCGCAGGTTGGCTGACAGCTCGTGGAACTCACTGCCGTCGATGTTCGCCAGGTAGTGGCAGCGCACACCGCGCTGGGCATAGGGCAGCAGCGCCTCGGAGACCAGCTCGGGGCCGAGGAACGAGCCACCGATACCGATGTTGACCACATCGGTGATCGGTTTTTCGCTGTAGCCGCGCCACAGTCCGTCGTGGATACGGCCGACCAGTTCGGTGATCTGGTTGAGCACCTTGTGTACTTCCGGCATGACGTTCACGCCGTTGACGCTGAGCTTGTCGCCTACCGGCCGGCGCAGGGCGGTGTGCAGCACCGGGCGGCCTTCGGAGGCGTTGATGATTTCGCCGGCGAACATCGACTTGATGGCGTCCTGCAAGCCCACTTCGTTGGCCAGGTTCACCAGCAGGTCGCGGCTTTGTTCAGTGATCAGGTTTTTCGAATAGTCGAGGAACAGGCCACAGGAGCTCAGGGAGAACTGGTCGAAGCGCTTGGCATCGGCGGCGAACGCTTCGCGCATGCTGAAGCCTTGCATGGCGTCGCGGTGTTGCTGGAGCGCCTGCCAGGCGGGCAGGGCCGTGACATCGTGGGGTGTACGGTAATACGCCATTGCGCGGGGTTCCCTTGGTGCGTGGTGAGACCTTGGACACGGCACTCATTGCCGGGTTCAGGCTGGCACCATTATAGGCAAAGGCCACTTGCAGGGAATGGGTATGGCGGGGATTTTGGGGGGCGCTTTGCGCCCCATTCGCAGCACAAGGCTGCTCCTGCAGGAGATAGTATTCCTCTGTAGGAGCAGCCTTGTGCTGCGAATGGGCTGCAAAGCAGCCCCGGCCATTACGCGGTCTTCTCTTCCACATGCAGGTACAGGTTGTCGATCAACCGTGTGTTACCCAGGTAAGCCGCCGCTAAAACCACCAGGTCTCGATCATCGATCACTGCCGGGCGCAGGCTCACGGCATGACGCACTTCCAGGTAATCCGGGCGGAAACCAGCGGCGGTCAACTGCGCCTGGCCTTCGGCAACCAGCGCGGCAAAGTCCCGTTGGCCACGGCCGATGCCAGCAGCGATATGCTGCAGCGTGCGATACAACGCTGGCGCCGCAGCACGTTGCTCAGGCGTGAGGTAACCATTGCGCGACGACAGCGCCAGGCCATCCTCGGCCCGCACGGTGGGTTCGCCGATGATCTGGATTGGCATGTTCAGGTCGCGCACCATGGCGCGAATTACCGCCAGCTGCTGGAAGTCCTTTTCGCCGAACACGGCAAGGTCAGGCTGGACCATGTTGAACAGCTTGTTGACCACGGTGGCCACGCCTTCGAAATGCCCGGGCCGGCTGGCGCCGCACAGGCCTTCGGAAAGATGGGGTACGCTGACCCGGGTTTGCACGTTCATGCCGTCGGGGTACATCTCTTCGACGCTGGGCGCGAACAGCAGATTGCAGCCTGCCTGGAGCAGGCGCTCCTGGTCGGCGACCAGGGTGCGCGGGTACTTGTCGAGGTCTTCGTTGACGCCGAACTGCAGCGGGTTGACGAAGATGCTGGCGACCACGAAATCGGCGCGCTGCGTAGCCTTGGTCACCAGGGCGGCATGGCCGCTGTGCAGGTTGCCCATGGTCGGCACGAAGCCGATGCGCTTGCCTTCACCGCGGGCTCGGGCGACTGCGGCGCGCAGTTCGCGGACGGTCTTGACTGTGTTCATGCGTTGAATCCGTGTTCACTCGCCGGGAAAGTGACTGCCTTGACTGCCTGGACGTAGGCGGTGAGGGCGCTCTGGATGTCTGGTTGGCCAGCCATGAAGTTCTTCACGAACTTCGGTACCCGACCGCTCAACGACAGCCCGAGCATGTCATGCAGCACCAGAACTTGGCCGTCGGTAGCACTTCCCGCCCCAATACCGATCACCGGGATGCCCACGGCATTGGTGATTTCCGCGGCCAGTTCGCTGGGCACGCACTCGAGCAGCAGCATTGCCGCACCGGCCTGTTCCAGGGTGATGGCGTCGGCGCGCATCTGCCGGGCCTGGGCTTCCTGGCGGCCCTGGACCTTGTAGCCGCCCAGCACGTTGACAGTTTGCGGGGTCAGGCCCATGTGCGCGCATACCGGCACACCACGCTCGGCCAGCAGGCGGATGGTCTCGGCCAGCCAGGCAGCGCCTTCGATCTTGATCATGTGGGCGCCGGCCTGCATCAGTGTGGCGCTGTTGGCGAAGGCCTGCTCCGGGGTGGCATGCGCCATGAACGGCAGGTCGGCGAGGATCAGCGCGCCGTCGTTGCCACGTTTGACGCTGGCCGTATGGTAAGCCATGTCCGCGGTGGTTACCGGCAGTGTGCTGTCGTGGCCTTGCAGGACCATGCCCAGCGAGTCGCCCACCAGCAACACTTCGACACCGGCCTGGCTGGCGGCCTTGGCGAAGGTCGCGTCGTAGCAGGTCAGCATGGTGATTTTTTCACCCTTGGCCTTGAGGCCATTGAGGGTGGTCAGGGTTACTTCAGGCATGTAGGAAATTCCTCGTTCAGGCGCTGTAAGAAACGACTGCATTCAACGCGTGTAGTCATCTTCCGGAGCGGCACATCATCGCGCGTGATGTTCGGGCACAGGTCCGTCCGGGCCTAAATACGGGTATGCGGCACTTTGGTGCCACACGGGACGCCTATAGTCGTGAGCGAGGTGGGGGAAGTCAATGACCCTGTTACCGCATTGTTACGATCAGGGTGTTACTGGCGTTACCGCGCCAGTGCGCAAGGCTGGAACGCCCGGTTTACAGGCGTTCCAGGCCGACGAACGGGCAGTCGGCGAGCAGTTGCGCGAGGGCGCGACCATCGGCCAGGCGGAAATCGCCCGGTACCAGTTCTGCCAGCGGGTACAGCACGAAAGGCCGGGCATGCATGTGGTAATGCGGCACTTTCAGGCGTGGCTCGTCGAGCACCTGGTCGCCGAACAGCAGGATGTCCAGGTCCAGTGTGCGCGGGCCCCAGCGCTCCTTGCGCACGCGGCCCTGTTCGTTCTCGATGGCCTGCAGGGCATCGAGCAGGGCCAGCGGCGCCAGGGCGGTGTCCAGGGCTGCGACGGCGTTGGTGTAGCGCGGCTGGCCGGGCAGCAGCGAATCGCTGGTATATAGCGCCGAGGCCGCCACCAGGCGCGTGGCCTCGACTTGGTCGAGGGCGTGCAAGGCGCTGCGCAACTGTTCGGCAGGTGCGTCCAGGTTGCTGCCCAGGCCGATATAGGCGCGGGTGTTCACTCGAACGCCTCGTCGCCACTGCGCTTGCGTTTGCCACCGCTGCGCTTGCGTTTGCGCGGGCCGGCGCCGGTGCCTTCGTCACGGCTGCCCAGTTCGCGGATCATTTCGCGGCGCTCGCTGTCGTTGGCATCCTGGTAGTCGGTCCACCATTGGCCAAGGTCGTCGGTTTCTTCGCCGGCGCTTTCCCGCAGCAGCAGGAAGTCGTAGCCGGCGCGGAAGCGCGGGTTGTCCAGCAGCATGTCGGCGCGCTTGCCGCTGCGGCGTGGCAGGCGCTCCTGCATGTCCCAGATCTCGCGGATCGGCAGGGTGAAGCGCTTGGGGATGGCGATGCGTGCGCATTGCTCGGCGATCAGGTCGTGGGCCGCACCGTTCATGGCGGGGATCGGCGGCACGCCCTGGTTCTGCAGGTGCAGCACGCGGGCGGGCAGGGCTGGCCACAGCAGCGCGGCGAAGAGGAAGGCCGGGGTTACCGGTTTGCCTTGCTTCACGCGCAGGTCGGTGTTGTTCAGCGCCTGGCTGATCAGCGTGTGGGTATAAGTCGGGCGCTCGTCCAGGGCATGCGAACTGGCCGGGAACAGCGGCTCGAACAGCTGCAGGTCGACCAGCATTTCGAAGACCATGGCGCCCTGGCCGGAGAGGAACAGCTTGAGGCTCTCTTCGAACAGGCGCGCTGGCGGAATCTCGCGCAGCATCGGGGCCAGCTCGCGGATCGGCTGGACGGTGTGCTTTTCGATGCCGAAATCGAGCTTGGCGGCGAAGCGCACCGCGCGCAGCATGCGCACCGGGTCTTCCTGATAGCGGTGGGTAGGGTCACCGATCAGGCGCAGCAGGCGGTTGCGGATATCGTGCACGCCGTTGGCGTAGTCGAGGATGCGCTCGCTGACCGGGTCGTAGTACAGGGCGTTGATGGTGAAGTCGCGACGTTGCGCGTCTTCTTCCAGGGTGCCGTACACGTTGTCACGCAGGATGCGGCCACTGGCATTGTGCGACGAACGGTGGCTGTCGCCCTGGTCGTCTTCCGAGTGGTGGGCGCGGAAGGTGGCGACCTCGATGATCTCACGGCCGAAATGCACGTGGACCAGCTTGAAGCGGCGGCCAATGATGCGCGCGTTGCGGAACTCGGCGCGGACCTGTTCGGGGGTGGCGCTGGTGGCGACGTCGAAGTCTTTCGGCGTGATGCCCAGCATCAGGTCGCGGACACATCCACCGACCAGGTAAGCCTGGTAACCGGCGCTCTGCAGACGTTCCACGATGTTCACCGCATGGCGGCTGAACTGGTGGCGTTGCAGCGAGTGCTGGCTCTTGTTGATCACCTCAGGCGTGGTGCGCCTGTGGTGCGGGCCCGGTACGGGCGGGCGGAACGACTGGAACAGCTTCTTCAGCATGGGATGCACTGTTTGAAGGAATGTTCGGCCAAGAATAGGAGAATGGCCGCATGATGGGCGGGGATTCTAGCATTTACTCAAGGAATGGTGTAGGCGGGTAGCAGGATGCCTGCCGGAAGGGTAGAAACGACAAGGGGAGCCTAAGCTCCCCAAGAAGTCGTTGCGTGCTCTTATTGTTTTTCTGCTGGGCTTCTTGTTTTTGTTGAGTGCCCTGTCCACAAATCTCGAAGCTTGTGGACGACCCCCAAGCCAGGGGTTAAGAGCAAACGGATTGCTTTGGTCGCTGATGTCACGTTGATCTGTCGATCCAACCAGTTCAGGCGCTGCTTTTTAGTGCAGTTTTTATTGTTCTCTGCCTGGTTGTGGGGCAAGCCCCAAACACGCATCCTCTCCAAAAGAATCAGTTAGCTGCGCCTCCGCCGTCTTGTTTTTATTGTGCGTGAGCCGTTTCGTCTTGTTCTTATTCTGAGTTGCAGTGCTTGTTATTGTTCTTGTACCAGACATATAGCAGGTGCCGTGCCAACTTTTGCAAACCCAGTAAAATCAAGGGCTTGGAGGGGGCGAGCAGTTTTTCAGCGGTCGAAAATGTCGAAATTTCGTTACCGTACGCCTCGGGAACTGTTACGGCGGAAAGCCTGGGTAACAGATTTTTGCGGGGGCTGATGTGTTACCTGGGGTGTGTGCGCTGGCTTTGCCGGCCCTTTCGCGGGCACGCCCGCTCCCACAGGTACTTCACCCTCGAGGGGGGTAATACCTGTGGGAGCGGGTTTACCCGCGAAAGGGCCGGGGGGCTGTGTAGAGAAGGGGCAGGAGGAACCTCCCGCCCCGGCAGATCGCTTATTCGCTGGTAGCGTTGCTCTTGCGCCGCGGGATGCCCAGGCGCTGGCGACGTTCCCACAGGCACTTGCGGCTGACCCCGAGCTTGCGAGCCAGCTCGGTTTCGGTCATGTGGTCCTGGTGTTCGAGCACGAAGTGCTGGAAGTAGTCCTCCAGCGACAGGTCCTCTGTCGGCTCATGGCTGGCATTCGTCGCACTGGCCACGACCAAGGCGTTGTCGAGGATTTCATCATCCTCCAGGTCACTCAGCTCGATGTCGATGCCCAGCAGGTCGGCGGAAATTTCTGCGCTCTCGCTGAGGATCACTGCCCGCTCCACGGCGTTTTCCAGTTCGCGCACGTTACCCGGCCAGCTGTAGTGACGGATGGCTTGCTCGGCTTCGGCCGAGAAGTGCAGGTCGTCGCGGCCGATGCGCGCGCTCTGGCGGGCGAGGAAGGCGCTGGCGATCTCGTTGACGTCGCTGCCGCGCTCGCGCAGGGCAGGCAGTTTCAGGGCGATCACATGCAGGCGGTAATACAGGTCTTCACGGAACTGGCCGGCCTTGGCCAGGTTCTTCAGGTCACGGTGGGTCGCGGCGATCAGGCGTACATCGACCTTTTGCGACTGTACCGAACCCACCCGGCGAATCTCGCCTTCCTGCAGCACGCGCAACAGGCGGGCCTGGGCTTCCAGCGGCAGTTCGCCGATTTCGTCGAGGAACAGGGTGCCGCCATCGGCAGCTTCCACCAGGCCGGCGCGCCCGGCGCTGGCGCCGGTGAACGCGCCTTTCTCGTGGCCGAACAGTTCGGACTCGATCAGTGTCTCGGGGATGGCCGCGCAGTTCACCGAAATCATCGGCGCCTTGGCCCGGCGCGACAGGTTGTGCAGAGCGCGTGCAACCAGCTCTTTACCGGTGCCCGACTCGCCCTGGATCAGCACGTTGGAGTCGGTGGGCGCGACCTTGCGGATCTTGCTGTACATATCCTGCATCGGCGGGCACGAGCCGATGATGCCGATTTCGCCATTGGCGGCTGCCGCGCTGCCTTTGTCGGCCGGGGCGGCCTTGCCGTTGGTGGCCCGTGGCTCGGCCGCTGGAGCAGCAGCCGGGGCGTTCTGGCGGTCACGCAGGATACGCGCCACCGCTTGCAGCATCTCGTCATGGTCGAATGGCTTGGCGATGTAGTCCACCGCGCCCATTTTCATCGAGTCTACTGCCGAGCGCAGGCTGGCGTAGCTGGTCATGATCAGCACCGGGGTGCCTTGGCCGAGCTTGATCAGTTCGGTGCCGGGCGCGCCTGGCAGGCGCAGGTCGCTGACGATCAGGTCGAAGGTGGCAATGCTGAAGCGTTCCTGGGCTTCCTGCACCGAGCCGGCTTCGCTGACCTGGTACTGGTTCCGTTCGAGCAGGCGACGCAAGGCCGAGCGGATGATGGTTTCGTCTTCGACGATCAGAATGTGCGGCATTGATTCAATTCTCTCGACGGTCTCGAATTTCAGGGGACGTCGCTACGACATGCCGGGGCAGGGTCACGCGGATCCGGGTGCCACGTTGCCGTTCGATATCGGCCGGGCTGTCGATGGTGATTTGCCCATAATGCTCTTCCACGATGGAATAGACCAGAGCGAGCCCCAGTCCGGTTCCTTCGCCCGGGTCCTTGGTGGTGAAGAAGGGTTCGAACAGGCGGTCCATGATGCTCTTCGGGATCCCGCTGCCCTCATCCTCGACGATCAGGTCGACGGTGTGTTCGCTGACTTCGCTGCGCACGCGTACGGCGCTACCGGGCGGTGAGGCGTCGCGGGCGTTGGAGAGCAGGTTGATCAGCACCTGGGCCAGGCGCTGCGGGTCCCCTTCGGCCCAGTGCTCCGGGTCGCAGAGGTTGAAGAACTGTACTTCGAAATTGCGCCGGTTCAACGCCAGCAGACCGATGGCATCCTGCGCCACTTCGGCCAGGCATACCGGCTCTTCGCTGTTCTGGTGGCTGCCGCCGGCATGGGCGAAGCTCATCAGCGACTGGACGATACGTGATACCCGCTTGGTCTGTTCGAGAATCTGGCTGGACAGCTCGATGATTTCGCCATCGCCCTCACGCTCCTCGCGCAGGTTCTGCGCCAGGCAGGCGATGCCGGTGATCGGGTTGCCGATCTCGTGGGCCACCCCGGCGGCCAGGCGGCCGATGCTGGCCAGGCGTTCGGAGTGCACCAGCTTGTCTTCCAGCGCCTGGGTTTCGGTAAGGTCCTCTACCAGCAACACCAGGCCGCTGTTACCCGGGGCCAGCGGCTCGTCGATGGCCGCCTTGTGCAGGTTCAGCCAGCGCGGCTGGCCGTCCAGCGCCAGGCGCTGCTTGTGCAGGTGCTCGTCGGGCACATTGATGAAACCTTGCAGCAGGCCGCGCCAAGGTTCGCTGATGGTAACCAGGCGTGAGCCGACCACGTGCTTGGCGGCGATGCCGGTGAGCTCCTCCATGGCCTTGTTCCACATCAGGATTTCCTGGTCCTTGGCCAGCGAGCAGACGCCCATGGGCAGTTCCTGCAGGGTCTGGCGGTGGTAGCGGCGCAGGGCGTCGAGCTCGGCGGCCAGGCCAGTCAGGCGCGAGTGGTAGTCTTCCAGGCGGCTTTCGATGAAGTGGATGTCCTCGGTCACGTAGTTTTCGTTACCGGACTTGTACGGCAGGAAGGTCTCGACCATGTCCTGGGCCACGCTCGGCCCCATCAGGCCGGACAGGTTGGCCTCGATGCGGTCGCGCAGCCGACGCAAGGCGTAGGGGCGGCGCTCGTCGAAAGGCAGGTAGAGGTCACGCAGGGCCTGTTCCACTTCCTTCTGTGCAGCCTTGGCGCCCAGCGGCTTGGCCAGCTGGGTGGCGAACTCCTGTGGCGAGGCGGCGTGCAGCTCGCGGCGTTGCGGGCGGCGCACGTTGTCCACCGCGCAGGCTTCGGCGGCGCTTACTTCTTCGGTACTGGCGTTGGTGAATAGCGAGATCAGGGTGAACAACAGCACGTTGGCCGCCAGCGAGGCGATGGCCGCCATGTGCCAGCTGGTGTCGTCCAGCACGTAGATCATGTCCAGCAGCGGGATGTAGAAGCCCTGCAGGTTGCCCAGCAGTGGCAGCAGCATGGTCACCATCCACACCAGGGTGCCCGCCAGCAAGCCGGCGATGAAGCCACGGCGGTTCGCAGTTGGCCAGTACAGAACCGACAGCACGCCCGGCAGGAACTGCAATGTGGCGACGAAGGCGACGATGCCAAGGTTGGCCAGGCTCTGGTGGTTGTTCTGGGTCAGGTAGAACATGAACCCGGCGGTGATGATGGCGACGATCAGCGCGCGGCGGGTCCACTTCAGCCAGCGGTAGATGTTGCCTTCGGCCGGCGGCTGGTACAGCGGCAGCACCAGGTGGTTCAGGGCCATGCCCGACAGCGCCAGGGTGGTGACGATGATCAGCCCGCTGGCGGCCGACAAGCCGCCGATGTAGGCCAACAGCGCCAGTGCCTGGTTGTTGGCGGCAAGCCCCAGGCCCAGGGTGAAGTACTCAGGGTTGGTGGTGGCGCCCAGGCGCAGGCCGGCCCACAGCACCAGCGGCACGGCCAGGCTCATCAGCAGCAGGAACAGCGGCAGGCCCCAGCTGGCGCTGACCAGCGAGCGCGGGTTGAGGTTTTCGGTGAAGGCCATGTGGTACATGTGCGGCATGACGATGGCCGAGGCGAAGAACACCAGCAGCAGGGTGCGCCATGGGCCTTCCTGCAGTGGCGTATGCAGAGCGGCCAGGGCGGTCTGGTTCTGCAGCAGCCACACTTCCAGCTCGTGCGGGCCGCCGAACACGCCATACAGGGCGTACAGGCCGATACCGCCCAGGGCAAGCAGCTTTATCACCGACTCGAAGGCGATGGCGAACACCAGCCCTTCGTGCTTTTCGCGTGTGGCGATGTGCCGCGAGCCGAAGAAGATGGTGAACAGGATGATCAGCGTACAGAAGGCGAAGGCAACCCGCGCCTTGACCGGCTCACCGGTGAGGATGCTTATCGAGTCGGCCACGGCCTGGATCTGCAGGGCCAGCAAGGGCAGCACGCCAATCAGCATGAAAATGGTGGTCAGCGCGCCGGCCCAGGTACTGCGGAAGCGGAATGCCAGCAGGTCCGCCAGCGATGACAGCTGGTAGGTGCGGGTAATCTTGAGGATCGGGTAGAGCAGCACCGGCGCCAGCAGGAACGCGCCGGACACCCCCAGATAACAGGCAAGGAAGCCGTAGCCGTACTGGTAGGCCAGGCCCACCGAGCCATAGAAGGCCCAGGCACTGGCGTACACGCCCAGCGACAGGGTGTAGGTGAGCGGGTGGCGAATGATCGAGCGCGGGATCAACCCCCGCTCGCTGATCCAGGCCACGCCGAACAGCACCATGAGGTACGCGGCGCTGATCAGGATCATCTGGGTCAGGCTAAAGCTCATCGGCATCTCGTTGGCTCTGCAGGATGAAGGTGACGACGATCAGGATCAGCCAGAGCAGGTAAGGGCGATACCAGGCTCCGGTCGGTTCGATCCACCAGTCCATGATGGCCGGGGAGAACAGGTAGATCCCCACGACCAGAAGCAGGACCAAACGATAGATGTACATGCTGGCCTCGATGGTTGGGCGCTGCGGGCTTGGACTTATTATTGGCGCAAATGGCTGGGGGGATGCTAGCGGGAATCCATGGTGTTCGCCAAGAGGTTGAATTTATTGGGCTTTTGTTTTTGCGGGGTGGGTTGCCTGTGCCGGCCTCTTCGCGGGTGAACCCGCTCCCACAGGTAATGCGCTTTCCTCAGGTTTGGTTAGGACCCTGTGGGAGCGGGTTTACCCGCGAAGGGGCCGGGCCTGCCTCAGCGCAAATCAGCCTCTGGCACCGTGGTCCGCTGTGCAATCGCCTCGGGCTTCCACTGCTTGCGAGCTACAGCCAGCACCTCAGCCGGCGTTGCCAGCAGCAACTCGGGGTCTGCCTCCTGCCCCAACGCCCGCAGCGCCCGCAGCAACAGCGGTGTCGCCTGGTCCGCCTGCAACGGCGGCGAGCGGTACGACTTGCCCAACTTGTGCCCGTCCGGCTGCACGATCAACGGGATATGCAGGTAGCGCGGCTGCGAAAAGCCCAGCAACTCTTGCAGGTACAGCTGGCGCGGGGTGTTGTCGAGCAGGTCGGCGCCACGCACGATGTCGGTAACACCTTGCCAGGCATCGTCCAGTACCACCGCCAGCTGGTAGGCATACAGCCCGTCGCGACGCTGAATGACGAAGTCGCCTACTTCACGCCCCAGGTGCTGCTGGAACTCGCCTTGCACCCGGTCGGTAAAGCGGTAGATCAGTTCCGGCACGCGCAGGCGGATTGCAGCACCTTCACGCGCATGCCCGGCATTGCGGCAAAGGCCCGGGTAAATGCCGTGGTAACCCTCAAGCTGCTTGCGCGAGCAGGTGCAGGCGTAGGCCAGGCCCAGGTTGAACAGGCGGTCGACGACCGCGGCATAGGCATCGTGCCGCTGGCTCTGGAACACCACTTCGCCGTCCCACTCCAGGCCGTAGCGCTCCAGGGTCTGCAGGATGGCATCGCGAGCACCGGGCATTTCCCGAGGCGGGTCGGTGTCTTCCATGCGCAGCAGCCAGCGGCCGTTCACCGCGCGGGCATCGAGCCAGGAGGCGAGGGCGGCGACCAGCGAGCCGAAGTGCAGGAAGCCGCTGGGGGTGGGGGCGAAACGCCCGATGTAGCTTGAGTCGGTCATGTTCAGGCTGGGCATATAAATGAAACGGGGCGCATGATGCGCCCCGTTCAGGTGGAAAGAAAGATCAGCCTTTGCCGACTGTCTTTTCCTTTTTCTCGGCGATTTCCTTGCAGTCGAAGCACAGGTCGGCGGTAGGACGAGCCTCCAGGCGACGCAGACCGATCTCGATGCCGCACGATTCGCACCAGCCGTATTCGTCGGCCTTGATCTTGTCGAGGGTCTTGTCGATTTTCTTGATCAGCTTGCGCTCGCGATCGCGGTTGCGCAGCTCCAGGGCGAATTCTTCTTCCTGGCTGGCGCGGTCGGCCGGGTCGGGGAAGTTGGCTGCCTCGTCCTTCATGTGGTCCACAGTGCGGTCGACACTGTTCATCAGCTCTTGCTTCCAGGCGCCGAGAAGCTTGGTGAAGTGCTTTTTCATGGGCTCGCCCATGTACTCTTCACCCTTGGTTTCTACGTAGGGCTCGACACCGTACATGGTCTGGGCTTTTTGCTTTTCTACGGTGGACATGAATAGACCGCCTCTCACTCATCTGATCCAATGCGCAGGCTGCTCCATCTCCGGCACCCGCCGGCCCTGCGACTGCGAGCCGCCGAACTTACCAGATAGATCGGGGGTGCGCTACCCCGCCCGATCCTGGTAATTGACAACGGCGCGAGCCGCACGTTCGGTGGCGTGCAGAGGTAGAATCTCCAGTTTAGACCCAATTGAGAGAAGGTCATGGCCCACACCTACAGTGCGCGCAGCCGCGCCATCGAACCCTTCCACGTCATGGCGCTGCTGGCCCGGGCCAACGAGTTGCAGGCGGCCGGACACGACGTGATCCACCTGGAAATCGGCGAGCCGGACTTCACCACGGCCGCGCCCATCGTTGCCGCCGGCCAGGCAGCACTGGCCGCCGGGCACACCCGCTACACCGCCGCGCGCGGCCTGCCGGCGCTGCGCGAAGCCATTGCCGGTTTCTACGGCCAGCGTTATGGGCTGAGTATCGACCCTGAGCGCATTCTCATCACTCCGGGCGGCTCCGGTGCGCTGCTGCTGGCCAGCAGCCTGCTGGTCGACCCAGGCAAGCACTGGCTGCTGGCCGACCCGGGCTACCCGTGCAACCGCCATTTCCTGCGCCTGGTCGAGGGCGGGGCGCAACTGGTGCCGGTGGGCCCGGAGGTGAATTACCAGCTGACCGCCGACCTTGTCGACCGCTACTGGGACAAGGACACGGTCGGTGCCCTGGTCGCCTCGCCGGCCAACCCGACGGGCACCGTGCTGGGTCGTGACGAGCTGGCCGGCCTGTCCCGCGCCACCCGCGAACGGCATGGCCACCTGGTGGTGGACGAGATCTACCACGGGCTGACCTATGGCATGGACGCGCCCAGCGTGCTGGAAGTGGACGACTCGGCATTCGTGCTGAATAGTTTTTCCAAGTATTTCGGCATGACCGGCTGGCGCCTTGGCTGGCTGGTCGCCCCACCTGGCGCCGTGGCCGACCTGGAGAAGCTGGCACAGAACCTGTACATCAGTGCGCCAAGCATGGCCCAGCATGCCGCGCTGGCGTGTTTCCAGCCCGAAACCCTGGCCATTTTCGAGGAGCGCCGCGCCGAGTTCGCCCGCCGCCGCGACTACCTGTTGCCCGCCCTGCGCGAACTGGGCTTTCGCATTGCCGTCGAGCCGCAGGGGGCGTTCTACCTGTATGCCGACATCAGTGCCTTTGGCGGTGACGCGTTCGCCTTCTGCCGGCACTTCCTGGAGATCGAACACCTGGCCTTCACCCCGGGGCTGGACTTCGGCCGTCACCTGGCCGGCCACCATGTGCGCTTTGCCTACACCCAGAGCCTGCCACGCCTGGAAGAGGCGGTGCAGCGGATTGCCCGCGGCCTGCGGAGCTGGCAAGGCTGATGCAGTTCCATCCCCCACTCGAACAAGGCCGCCTGCTGCGCCGCTACAAACGCTTTCTGGCGGATATCGAACTGACCGGCGGCGAACAACTGACCATCCACTGCCCGAACACCGGCTCCATGCTCAACTGCATGCGTGAAGGCGGGCAGGTGTGGTTCAGCCGCTCCAACGACCCCAAGCGCAAGCTGCCGGGCACCTGGGAAATCAGCGAAACCCCGCAGGGACGGCTGGCCTGTGTGAACACCGGGCGGGCCAATACGCTGGTCGAAGAGGCCCTGCGTGCCGGTATCATCGCCGAACTGGCCGGCTTCAGTGCTCTAAGGCGTGAAGTGGCCTACGGCGAGGAAGGCAGCCGCATCGACTTTCGCCTGGAGTTCGACGGTGCCCCGGCCTATGTCGAGGTCAAGAGCGTGACCCTGGGCTACCCAGGCAGCACGGTCGCGGCCTTCCCTGATGCGGTGACCCAGCGCGGTGCCAAGCACCTGCGCGAGCTGGCGAAGCTGGCCAGGCAGGGCGTGCGGGCGGTACAGCTGTATTGCGTGAACCTAACCGGTATCGACGCGGTGCGCCCGGCCGAGGAGATCGATGCGGCCTATGCCCAGGCCCTGCGCGCGGCGGTGGCAGAAGGGGTGGAGGTGCTGGCCTACGGCACACGCCTGGACGCCGAAGGTATCGTCATCGACCGCCGCCTGCCGGTGCTGCTTACCCCTTGAACCAGATGCCCTGGCTGTCCTCATGGCAGCCCAGGGCCTGCAGTTGTTCGCCCTCGCACGGCCCGGCCACGCATTCGCCGCTTTCGATCAGGAACAGCGCGCCATGATGGGCGCAGTGGATCAGGCTGGCGCTGTCATCGAGAAATGCATCTTCCGCCCAGTTCAACGGGATGCCGCGGTGCGGGCAATGGTTGCGGTAGAGATACACTCGGCCTTGGCGGCGCACGCCGAACAGTTCGATGCCGTCTACGCTGAAGGCGCGGCTTTGGCCTTCGGCCAGACCGTGGGAGGTACAAAGGAAGTGCATGGCAAGGACGACTCGTGAAACAAGTGTTGGCTTGACGCTTCAATGCGAATAATTATCAAATTGCCCGCATTCGCTGCGCCCGGCTGCCTATGGTGCGCAGTTCCGTCGCTCGCCACAAGGCGCGCGGCCCGTCTGCAGAAGGAACCCGATGATGCGCCGTCCCGTCGCCTTGCTCGCCCTGTGCGCGAGCCTTGTGCTCTCCACCCAGGCCCTGGCCGCCGAGCTGCCGCAGCGTTGGGTCAGCGCTGGTGGTGCACTGAGCGAATGGATCAGCGCGCTGGGTGGTGAAGCGCGGTTGGTGGGTGTGGACACTACCAGCCAGCATCCGCCATCGCTGAAGTCACTGCCCAGTGTCGGCTACCAGCGGCAGCTGTCTGCGGAAGGCATTCTCAGCCTGCGCCCGGATGTGCTGGTAGGCACCGAGGAAATGGGGCCGCCACCGGTACTGGCGCAAATCCGCAAGGCTGGCGTGCGGGTCGAACTGTTCTCCAGCAAGGCCGAGCTGGCGGCGGTGGATGAAAACCTCAAGCATCTGGGGCAATTGTTGGGCGCAGAGCAGCAGGCCGCCGTGTTGGCGTCGGGCTACCACCAGCAGCTCGATGCCATGCAAGCCAGGGTCAGGCAGGCCCAGGCCGGGCAAAAGGCGCCAGGGGTATTGCTGCTGGTCGGGCATGCCGGCGCCAAGCCGCTGATCGCCGGGCAGGGTACCGCCGGTGATTGGCTGCTGAGCCAGGCTGGCGGGCGCAACCTGGCAGAACATCAGGGCTACAAGAATTTCTCCAGCGAAGCACTGGCGGCTCTGGACCCGGATGTGATCGTGTTTTCCGACCGCGCTCTGGCCGATGAGCAGGCCCTGCAGGCGTTGCTGAAAGAAAACCCTGCGCTGGCGGCCTCGCGCGCCGTGCGCGAGAAGCGCCTGGTATCGCTTGACCCAACACTGCTGGTCGGCGGGCTCGGGCCACGCTTGCCGGCCACCCTGCAGTCGCTGGCAGCCACCTTCTACCCGGCTGCCAAGGCCAGTCTCGCCCAATGAAGCAGCGGGTCCAGCCACGCACGCTGTTCGTTTGCCTGAGCCTGTTGTGCCTGTTGGCGGTGTGGTTGTCATTGGCCCTGGGGCCAGTCAGCCTGCCCCTGTTCGATACCTTGCGTGCCGGCCTGCGCCTGCTGGGGCTGCCCATTGCCGCTGATGGCCTGCAGCAGGCCGAGATGATCCTCGGCCAGATCCGCCTGCCGCGCACCTTGCTGGGGCTGGCGGTGGGCGCGGTGCTGGCGTTGTCCGGTGTGGCCATGCAGGGGCTGTTCCGTAACCCGCTGGCCGACCCCGGGCTGGTAGGGGTTGCAGCCGGGGCGGCGGTGGGCGCGGCAGTGGCCATCGTTGGCGGCAGTTGGCTGGGCGGTTTGCCGGATATGCTTGCCCCTTACCTGTTGTCGCTGTGTGCCTTCATCGGCGGGTTGGGTGTGACTGCGCTGGTATATCGCCTGGGCCGGCGCGATGGCCAGACCAACGTCGCCACGATGCTGCTGGCCGGTGTGGCCATGACCGCGCTGGGCGGTGCTGCCGTGGGGCTGTTCTCCTACCTGGCCGACGATGCCACGTTGCGCACGCTGACCTTCTGGAACCTGGGCAGCCTCAATGGTGCCAGTTACCAGCGGCTGTGGCCGTTGCTGCTGGTGGCTGCGGGCGTGGCGGTGTGGCTGCCACGTCGGGCCAAGGCGTTGAATGCCATGCTGCTGGGCGAGTCGGAAGCGCGTCACTTGGGTATCGATGTGGAGCGGCTCAAGCGCGAGCTGGTGTTCTGCACGGCGCTGGGTGTGGGGGCGGCGGTAGCGGCAGCGGGGCTGATCGGCTTCATCGGCCTGGTGGTGCCGCACCTGGTGCGCCTGCTGGCCGGGCCTGATCACCGGGTGGTGCTGCCAGCTTCCTTGTTGGCGGGCGGCGTGCTGATGCTGTTCGCCGATTTGGCGGCGCGGCTGCTGCTGGCGCCTGCAGAGCTGCCGATTGGCATCGTCACGGCTTTTATCGGTGCGCCGTTCTTCCTGTTCCTGCTGATACGAGGACGCAGCTGATGTTGCAAGCCGAGGGGCTGTACTTGCGGCGGGGCAGCAACGAAGTGCTGCACGGCATTCATCTGCAACTGAGCCCGGGGCAGGTGGTGGGCGTGCTCGGCCCCAACGGTGCCGGCAAGAGCAGCCTGCTGGGTGTACTGTGTGGTGAACTGGTACCCGATCGCGGGCAGGTGACGTTAGAGGGCAGGCCACTGGCCGACTGGGCCGGACAGGAACGGGCCAGGCGTCTGGCGGTGTTGCCGCAGGTGTCCAGCCTCGGGTTCTCGTTCCGGGTCGAGGAAGTGGTGGGGATGGGGCGCATGCCCCATGGCACCGGGCAGCGGCGCGACGCAGAAATCGTCGAAGCGGCCCTGCGTGCGGCGGATGCCTGGCACCTGGTGGAGCGCAGTTACCTGGCGTTGTCTGGCGGCGAGCGGCAGAGGGTGCACCTGGCTCGGGTGCTGGCGCAGCTTTGGCCGGGCGAGGCGGGCACCACACTGCTGCTCGACGAGCCAACCTCGATGCTCGACCCGTTGCACCAGCACACCACCCTGGAGGCCGTGCGCCGCTTTGCCGAGCGTGGCGCTGCAGTGCTGGTGATCCTGCATGACCTGAACCTGGCGGCGCGCTACTGTGACCGTATCCTGCTGCTGGAGCAGGGGCACTGCCATGCCTTTGCCGCACCTGAAGCCGTGCTGACGCCGGCGGCGTTGAAGGCGGTTTACGGGATCGATGTGCTGGTACAGGCGCACCCGGAGCGTGGGCATCCGCTGATCATCACCCGCTAACGCCGGCGCTCCTACAAAGGCTCGTGCAGGCCATGAATGGAGGTACTGCCCATGCGCCATCCGCTGCTGTCCGCTTTCTCGCTATGCCTGGCCCTGGTCCTGGGTGGCTGCCAGGCCAGCCTGCCACCGCTGCCCGGCTGGCAGAGCAGTGAGGGGCGTAGCCACGCCGACCTGGGGCATATCGTCGATCTCGCTGATGGCCAGCTGATCAGCCCTGAGCAACTGGTGCAGCGCCTGTCTACCGCCCCCCGGGTACTGGTCGGCGAGAAACACGACAACCCCGACCATCACGCACTGCAGCTGTGGCTGCTGCGCGCCCTGCAAGGCCAACGTGTGCAGGGCAGCCTGCTGCTGGAAATGCTGCAGCCCGAGCAGCAACCGCTACTGGACAAGCTGGCGGGGCAACCTTTGCCGGCAGACCTGCCCAAGGCCCTGGCTTGGCAGGACGGCTGGGACTGGCAGCTGTACGGGCCAATCGTGACTGAGGCTTTGCAGCAGCGGGTGCCTGTGCTGGCCGCCAACCTCTCGCCCGGCGAGATGCGCCAGGCCTATCGACAGCCAGCTTCGTTACCGGGCGAACGCTCCAATGCGCCGACGGTCAAGGCCGCCTTGCTGGAGCATGTGCGTGCCGGGCATTGCGGGATGCTGCCAGAAAGCCAGTTGCCGGCGATGCTGGCCGTGCAGCAGCAGCGCGACCGGCGCATGGCCGAGCGCTTGCTGGCGGCGCCGCAGCCGGCATTGCTGCTGGCCGGGGCTTATCACGTGCGCAAGGATCTGGGTGTGCCGTTGCACTTGGCTGACCTGAGTGCGCAGGGGGAGAGCAAGGTACTGCTGCTGGCAGAGGTCGGTGAGCAGGTCGATGCAGGCGAGGCTGATTTTGTGTGGTACACGGCCGCTATGCCGGAGCAGGACTATTGCGCGCAACTGCGGTGACAGGGCTGCAAAAAGGCAAAAAAAGACCCGGCAAATTGCCGGGTCAATAACCGTGATTAGCCTGATGAGGAGATAATCTGAGAGTCCGAACCAGGGGCTCTTAGGTTATCCAACCAGTCTCGCGACCAGTTGTGATAATCATAACGATTCTCATTACTGCGTCAATCCCCTTCTCGGGATTATTTCTGATTTTTTTGCGCAGGGCTTTTCGCATCCAGTTGTTGGTTGAGCGCTTCTTTGCGCTCTAGCGGCAAATCGTTCCAGTGCATGTCCAGCAGGGCGCCTTCAATGGCATACAACAGCACCTTCGATGCGCGGAACCCTCGTGTCTTCACGGCCTGGTAAGCACCCACCGCGCCCAGGCGGCGCAAATCCGATGCACTGTGGATGCCGGCTGCATGCAGCCACTGCGCAGAGGTCTTGCCAAGGTTCTTCAGATGCTGCAATTCATCGTTCATCGAGCCTCCTTGCGATGGCTGAACGGGGATTGGGGGATAAATCGCGAGCAGGTCAGAGAGGAGTGTAGCGGGGGATGGGAAATGCGCGGCCTTTTGCCATGGGGGGCGACGAGATGTCCTGGGCCGGCCTCTTCGCGGGTGAACCCGCTCCCACAGGTACTGCGTCTGTCGTGAGGCTTGCAGATAACCTTGTGGGAGCGGGTTCACCCGCGAAGAGGCCGGCCCAGGAAAACGCTGAACTTACAGCCCAGGCAAGCGCTGGCGAATCTGCTCGATCACCTGATCCATGCTCCCGGCACTCTGGGTATCGACGCGAGTGCTCTGCACCAGCTCCTGTGCATCCAGCGGCTCACGGCTGGCCTGCTGGGCCTTGACCACTTCCACGGTGGCATCCGACGGGTCGGTGTTTTCTGCCCGGCGCTGCTCCAGCCAGCTGGCGATGACCGCATCCGGCGCGTGGCAGTCGAGGATCAGGAACGGCACGCCGGTCTGGCTGGCGATGTTCGCCGCGGCCTGGCGCTGATCGCGCTTGAGGTAGGTGGCATCCAGCACCACCGGGAAGCCGGCTCGCAGCACGGTTGCCGCCACCTCGTGCAGGCGCTGGTAGGTCGCGACACTGGCGTCCTGGTCATAGATGCCGGTACTCAGCAAGCCAGCGTCAGCCTGCTGCTGTTCGCCGAACAGGCGTTTGCGCTCCACATCCGAACGCACGCGGACGGCGCCCAGGGCCTCGACCATGCGCATGGCCACGTGGCTTTTGCCCACCGCCGAAACACCGTGGGTAATGGCCAGCAGGCGCGACGGGATGGCGCTGTAGCTTTCTGCCAGGTTGGCATAGTTGCGGTAGGTGCGCAGGGTGGTGGCGCGCTGCACGCCATCGGCATCGGCCGGCATGCTGAACAGCGCCACCTTGGCCCGCACCAGTGCTCGGTAGGCTTTGTAGAAGTTGAGCAGTTCCAGGCCTTCGTAGTCGCCGGTCAGTTCCAGGTACTGGCTGATGAAACGCCGGGCCAGGCATTTAAGGCCGCGGTCTTCCAGGTCCATGGCGAGGAAGCCGGTATCGGCGTAAACGTCGGTCAAGCGGAACGGTTCGTTGAACTCGATGCAGTCGAAGATCACCACCTTGCCGTCGATCAGGGTGGCGTTGCCCAGGTGAATGTCACCGTGGCATTCACGGATGAAACCATTGGCCTTGCGCTTTTCCAGCAGGCCATGCAGGCGCTCGAAGCTGCTGCGTGCCCAGGCCTGCAGGGCGTCGAGTTGCTGCAGGTCGGCCTTGTCGCTGAGGAACGGGCGAATCTGCTCGAAGTTCTGCTCCACCGGTGCCATAACGCTGTCCGGCGTGCCCAGTGGGTGCTCCACCGGCACGCGTGGGGCCTGCAGGTGGAACTCGGCGATCTGCCGGGCCATCTGGTCGATGTGCGCGGCGTTCAGTTCGCCGTTGGCCTGCAGGGTGTTGAGCATCTGCCCCTGGGGGAACTGACGCATCTTCAGCACGTATTCAATGGCTTCGCCTTCACCACCGATCTGCGGTGCGTCGACGCTACCGGTGATCGGCAACACTTCCAGGTACAGGCCTTCGGTCAGGCGCTGGTTCAGGCGCAATTCTTCGTTACAGAAATGCTGGCGCTGGTCCAGGCCGGTGAAGTCGAGGAAGCCGAAGTTCATCGGTTTCTTGATCTTGTAGGCATACTCGCCGGTGAGCAGGACCCAGGAGATATGCGTCTCGATGAGCTGGAACCCATCCACGGGGTGAGGGTACAGGGCTGGGTTCTGCAACGCAGTGATAAGGGCTTGGCTCACGGGAAATCCTTCCGGGGGCAGGGAATTCGAATGCGCCATTATGGTCAATGGTGCCGTCCCTGCCTACCGCCGGGGGCGTCTGCCCAGCCTTTATAAAGTGCGTATAATCCGCCGCCATGACCCGAACCCGAAATCCCCGTACCCCTCAGAAACGCCCGACCGGCCGCTCCCGCGCCTGGCTGGGCTGGGCTTTGAAGCTCAGCCTGGTCGGTTTGGTGATCGTCGCCGGCTTCGCGGTTTACCTCGATGCCGTCGTCCAGGAAAAGTTTTCCGGCAAGCGCTGGACCATTCCCGCCAAGGTGTATGCCCGGCCGCTGGAGCTGTTCACCGGCCAGAAACTGAGCAAGAACGACTTCCTCACCGAGCTGGATGCGCTCGGCTACCGGCGTGAAAGCGCGGCCAACGGCCCGGGCGCGGCGGCAGTCAACGGCAATACCGTCGAGCTCAATACCCGTGGCTTCCAGTTCTACGAGGGCATGGAGCCGGCGCAGTTCGTGCGTGTGCGCTTCTCCGGCGATTACGTGGCGGGCCTTTCCGGCGCCAACGGCAAGACGCTCGACGTAGTGCGCCTGGAGCCGTTGATGATCGGCGGCATCTATCCGAAAAACCTCGAAGACCGCATCCTGATCAAGATCGACCAGGTGCCGCCGTACCTGCTCGAAACCCTGGTGGCGACGGAAGACCGCGACTTCTACAGCCACTTCGGGGTGTCTCCCAAGTCCATCGCCCGGGCCATGTGGGTCAACACCTCGGCAGGTTCCATGCGTCAGGGTGGCAGTACCCTGACCCAGCAGCTGGTGAAGAACTTCTACCTCACCAGCGAGCGCAGCCTCAGCCGCAAGCTGACCGAGGCGATGATGGCCGTGCTGCTGGAATTGCACTACGACAAGCGCGAGATCCTCGAGGCCTACCTGAACGAGGTGTTCGTCGGCCAGGATGGCCAGCGTGCGGTGCACGGCTTCGGCCTCGCCAGCCAGTTCTTCTTCAGCCAACCGCTGTCGGAGCTGAAATTGCACCAGATCGCCTTGTTGGTGGGCATGGTCAAGGGGCCGTCCTATTACAACCCGCGTCGCTACCCCGACCGCGCCCTGGCCCGCCGCAACCTGGTACTCGACCTGGTGGCCGAGCAGGGCGTGGCCAGCCAGGCAGAAGTCGATGCAGCGAAGAAGATGCCGCTGGGCGTGACCAAGCGCGGCAGCCTGGCCGACAGCTCGTTCCCGGCGTTCCTCGACCTGGTCAAGCGTCAGCTGCGCCAGGACTACCGCGATGAAGACTTGACCGAAGAAGGCCTGCGCATCTTCACCAGCTTCGACCCGATCCTGCAGATGAAGGCCGAAACCTCGATGAGCGAGACCTTCAAGCGCCTGGCGGGCCGCAAGGGGGCGGACGAGGTTGAGTCGGCGATGGTCGTGACCAACCCGGAAACCGGTGAAGTGCAGGCACTGATCGGCAGCCGCCAGGCCGGCTTTGCCGGCTTCAACCGCGCCATCGATGCCGTGCGGCCGATTGGCTCGCTGGTCAAGCCAGCGGTGTACCTGACCGCGCTGGAGCAGCCGACCAGGTACACCCTGACCAGCCTGGTGCAGGACGAACCGTTCTCGGTCAAAGGTGCCGACGGCCAGGTCTGGCGCCCGCAAAACTACGACCGCCGCCCGCACGGCACCATCTACCTGTACCAGGGGCTGGCCAATTCCTACAACCTGTCGACAGCCAAGATCGGCCTGGATGTGGGCGTGCCCAATGTGATCAAGACCATTGGCCGGCTGGGTGTGAATGTCGACTGGCCAGCCTTCCCGGCCATGCTGCTGGGTGCCGGTGGCATGTCGCCGATGCAGGTCGCGACCATGTACCAGACCATCGCCAATGGCGGCTTCAACACCCCGATGCGCGGTATCCGCAGCGTGCTGACCGCCGAGGGCGAGCCGCTCAAGCGCTACCCGTTCCAGATCCAGCAAACTTTCGACCCGGGGGCTATCTACCTGGTGCAGAACGCCATGCAGCGGGTGATGCGCGAAGGCACAGGCCGCTCGGTGTACAACACGTTGCCGCGCAATCTCACCCTGGCGGGCAAGACCGGTACCAGTAACGATTCGCGTGACAGCTGGTTCTCCGGCTTCAGTCAGGACCTGCTGGCCGTGGTATGGATGGGCCGCGACGATAATGGCAAGACGCCATTTACCGGTGCTACCGGTGCCCTGCAGGTATGGACCAGCTTCATGAAAAAGGCCGACCCGCTGCCGCTGGACATGCCGCAACCGGACAACGTGGTGCAGGCCTGGATCGACCCGTACAGTGGCCACGGGTCTGATGGCAGCTGTCCGGGAGCGGTGCAGATGCCGTATATTCGCGGGAGTGAACCGCCCGCCGGCGCGGCCTGTGGCGGCGAGCAGGATCCAGTTGAATCGGTCATGGACTGGGTCAAGGGCTGGATGAATTAAGCACAGGCTGCATTGATGAGGTGTGACGTGAACAAGTGGCTGTTTCCTGCCGTGACGGCGCTGGCTGTGCTCCAGGGGTGCGCCAGCGTCCCACGCGGCAATATTCCGGTGGTCGACTCGAGCACCCGCGTGTCCAACAGCGAACGCGTGACGGCCAACCGCTCTGCCGGTGGCTATAACGCGGGCACCGCGCAGGCACAAACGCTGCCTGAGGACTCGGGCGTCACCGTGATGATCCCGCAGGGCGCGGGCGCTTCGAGCATCCAGACGTTCCCGGCGGCAAATGGCGCGGCGCCGATCAGCACCTCGCCGATTACCCCGGGGCCGATCACTCCAGGACCGATTACCACCGAACCGGTCAGTTCGGCACCTATGACCACCAACCCCAACCCGATCGCCGACGAACCCTTCGACATCGCGGCGATGACCAGCGCCCCGCAAAGCACCAGCGCGCCAACTGGTATTCCGCGTAGCAGCGCCACTGCAGGTGGCCTGTCGGCCGACGAGCAGCTGGACGGCCCGGTGCTGGCCCTGCTGACCACTGCGAAGACTCAGCAAGGCAGTGGTGACTTCAACGGTGCCGCCTCGAGCCTGGAGCGTGCCCAGCGCATTGCCCCACGCGAGCCGCAGGTGCTGTACCGCCTGGCCCAGGTGCGCCTGTCGCAAGGTGATGCGCCGCAGGCCGAGCAGTTGGCGCGTCGTGCCCTGACTTACGCCAACGGCCGCCCGAGCCTGCAGGCCGAGCTGTGGAACACCATCGCCCAGGCCCGCGAGAAGCAGGGTGACAGCGCTGGTGCCGCCCTGGCCCGGCAAAAGGCACGGGTCAATTCGTGATGATCGAGCAGCGCATTCTGGATATTGCCGACCACCTGCTGCTGATCGAGCGTGAACTGCAGGTGCAAGGCTGGTGGGATGACGAGCCGCCAAGCGACGAGGCACTGGCCAGTGCTGTGCCTTTCGCTGTCGATACCCTCAGTTTCGAGCAGTGGCTGCAATGGATCTTCCTGCCGCGCATGAAGATCATCATCGAGCTGGGCCACCCGCTGCCCAACGCCTCCGGCATCCTGGTCATGGCCGAAACCGTGTTTACCGACCGGCCAGAGCAAAGTCGTGAGCTACGCCGCCTGTTGGCAGCATTTGATCAATTGATTGCTCCTTCCGCCTGATTTCTTCAGTTTTTCCTTCAAGGGCCGCAGAATGTGGCCCTTTTTTGTGGAAATCTTATTTATTCTGCTGCTGAAGCGATTTTTAGTGGTGGCAGGAATTCATCTTGGGGAAAAATTGGCAATAATTTTTCTTGACTTGTTGGCGCCGAATCAGAAGAATCCAATCTCCGCTGTAGAGGGACTGCCAGAAGCAGACCCGCTAAGCAGATCATGAGGCGCACACCCGCGCCGACCTGTTACACCCCGCAACGCGTTACCTCGCGCTGGGTGGGAAAACCCCGCAACACTCTGGGGCGCTCCCAATACTTGCTCAGTCAGTGCTGACGTTCGCTCATGCTCTGCTTGGCAGTAAACCTATTAAGACCCGTCCAGTGAGGACGGTATTCTGGCGTTTTAGAGGTGAACAACGTGGAGCTTTTATCTGGCGCTGAGATGGTCGTCCGCTTCTTGCGTGACGAAGGCGTTAAGCACATCTACGGGTACCCTGGTGGTGCTCTCCTGCATGTTTACGACGCGCTGTTCAAGGAACCGGAAGTCGAGCACATCCTGGTTCGTCATGAGCAGGCAGCTACCCATATGGCGGACGGCTACGCTCGCGCCACCGGCAAGGCCGGCGTGGTGCTGGTAACCTCCGGCCCGGGCGCGACCAATGCCATTACCGGTATTGCCACCGCCTACATGGACTCGATTCCGATGGTCATCCTGTCCGGCCAGGTGCCTAGCACCATGGTGGGTACCGATGCCTTCCAGGAAACCGACATGATCGGTATTTCGCGGCCGATCGTGAAGCACAGCTTCATGATCAAGCATGCCAGCGAAATCCCCGAAGTCTTGAAAAAAGCATTCTACCTGGCGCAATCCGGTCGCCCAGGCCCGGTCGTGGTCGACATTCCAAAAGATATGACCAACCCGGCAGAGAAGTTCGAATACGTCTACCCGAAAAAGGTCAAGCTGCGCTCCTACAGCCCGGCGGTACGCGGCCACTCCGGCCAGATCCGCAAGGCGGCCGAGATGCTGCTGGCGGCCAAGCGCCCGATCGTCTACTCCGGTGGCGGCGTGATCCTCGGTGGTGGCTCCGAAGCCCTGACCGAAATCGCCAAGTCGCTGAACCTGCCGGTCACCAATACCCTGATGGGGCTGGGTGGCTTCCCGGGTACCGACCGCCAGTTCCTCGGCATGCTGGGCATGCACGGCAGCTTCACTGCCAACATGGCCATGCACAATGCCGACGTCATCTTCGCCGTCGGTGCTCGCTTTGACGATCGCGTGGTCAACGGCCCGGCCAAGTTCTGCCCGAACGCCAAGATCATCCACATCGACATCGACCCGGCGTCTATCTCCAAGATGATCAAGGCCGACGTGCCGATTGTCGGCCCCGTCGACAGCGTGCTCAGCGAAATGCTCGGCATCCTCAAGGAAATCGGCGAGCAGCCTGACAAGGCGGCGCTGGATGCCTGGTGGAAGCAGATCGACGAATGGCGTGGCGATGGCGAGCTGTTCCCCTACGACAAGGGCGACGGCAATGTCATCAAGCCGCAGAAAGTCATCGAGACCCTGTGCGAAGTGACCAATGGCAATGCCTTCGTCACCTCCGACGTTGGCCAGCACCAGATGTTCGCGGCGCAGTACTACCGCTTCAACAAGCCGAACCGCTGGATCAACTCCGGTGGCCTGGGCACCATGGGCTTCGGCTTCCCGGCGGCGATGGGCGTCAAGCTCAACTTCCCGGATCAGGACGTGGCCTGCGTGACCGGTGAAGGCAGCATCCAGATGAACATCCAGGAGCTGTCCACCTGCATGCAGTACGGCCTGCCGGTGAAGATCGTCAACCTGAACAACGGTGTGCTGGGCATGGTCCGCCAGTGGCAGGACATGGCCTACAACGGTCGTCACTCGCACTCGTACGTCGAGTCGCTGCCTGACTTCATCAAGCTGGCCGAGGCCTATGGCCATGTGGGTATCCGCATCACCAGCCTGAAGGACCTCAAGCCGAAGCTGGAAGAAGCGTTTGCGATGAAGGACCGCCTGGTCTTTATCGACATCGCGGTTGACCGCAGTGAGCACGTCTATCCGATGCAGATCAAGGATGGCTCGATGCGTGACATGTGGCTGAGCAAGACGGAGCGTACCTGATATGCGGCACATCATCTCCCTGCTGCTGGAAAACGAACCAGGTGCGTTGTCCCGCGTGGTCGGCCTGTTCTCCCAGCGAAACTACAACATTGAAAGCCTGACCGTGGCGCCGACCGAAGACCCGACCCTGTCGCGTCTGACGCTGACCACCGTTGGCCATGACGAAGTGATCGAACAGATCACCAAGAACCTGAACAAGCTGGTCGAAGTGGTCAAGCTCGTCGACCTGTCGGAAAGCGCTCACATCGAGCGTGAACTGATGCTGGTCAAGGTCAAGGCCACCGGTGCCCAGCGCGCCGAGATCAAGCGCACCACGGATATCTTCCGTGGCCAGATCGTCGATGTGACCGCCAGCGTGTACACCGTACAGCTGAGCGGCACCAGCGACAAACTGGACAGCTTCATCCAGGCGATCGGCACTGCATCGATTCTCGAAACCGTGCGCAGCGGCGTTACCGGCATTGCCCGTGGCGACAAAGTGCTCAGCATCTAAATTCAAAAATTAGCGATGGCTCCGCAGGGGCCGAGATATAACCAGGGGTATTTTCATGAAAGTTTTCTACGATAAAGACTGCGACCTTTCCATCATCCAGGGTAAGAAAGTCGCCATCATCGGTTACGGTTCCCAGGGCCACGCTCAGGCGTGCAACCTGAAGGACTCCGGTGTAGATGTCACCATCGGTCTGCGTAAAGGTTCGGCCACCGTTGCCAAGGCAGAAGCCCATGGCCTGAAAGTGACCGACGTTGCCTCTGCCGTCGCTGCTGCCGACCTGGTCATGATCCTGACCCCGGACGAGTTCCAGGGCCAGCTGTACAAGCAGGAAATCGAGCCGAACATCAAGAAGGGCGCTACCCTGGCCTTCTCCCACGGCTTCGCGATCCACTACAACCAGGTCGTTCCGCGTGCCGACCTCGACGTGATCATGATCGCGCCGAAGGCACCTGGCCACACCGTGCGCTCCGAGTTCGTCAAAGGCGGCGGTATCCCTGACCTGATCGCCATCTACCAGGACGCTTCCGGCAATGCCAAGAACGTTGCCCTGTCGTACGCTTCGGGCGTAGGCGGCGGCCGTACCGGCATCATCGAAACCACCTTCAAGGACGAAACCGAAACCGACCTGTTCGGTGAGCAGGCCGTTCTGTGCGGCGGTACCGTCGAGCTGGTCAAGGCTGGTTTCGAGACCCTGGTCGAAGCTGGCTACGCGCCGGAAATGGCCTACTTCGAGTGCCTGCACGAGCTGAAGCTGATCGTTGACCTCATGTACGAAGGCGGCATCGCCAACATGAACTACTCGATCTCCAACAACGCCGAGTACGGTGAGTACGTAACCGGTCCGGAAGTCATCAACGAAGAATCCCGCAAGGCCATGCGCAACGCCCTGAAGCGCATCCAGGACGGCGAGTACGCGAAGATGTTCATCTCCGAAGGTGCTACCAACTACCCATCGATGACTGCCAAGCGCCGCAACAACGCCGCTCACGGCATCGAGATCATCGGCGAGCAACTGCGCTCGATGATGCCGTGGATCTCGGCTAACAAAATCGTCGACAAGACCAAGAACTGAGTCTTATCGAAAGATGAAAAACGCGGCTTCGGCCGCGTTTTTTCGTTCTGACTGTCAGCTTCTGGTATAAAGCAGACCAGTGGCCTGCCGTCAGAACCTGTTTTGCAGGCCCGTGTCGAACATTTTCCATCCTGTTGCAAGGTACCCTCCATGAGCGAACGTCCCGAAGAGCCGAACAAGCCCTCCGACGCCGAAAGCCTGCTACCTGTCGATGAGCACGTTGAAGAAGGGCATGACGCCGAAGGGCGCAAGGTGCGCCACCGTGGCATCTACCTGCTGCCCAACCTGTTTACCACCGCCAACCTGTTTGCCGGTTTCTATTCCATCATCAGCTCGATGAGCGCGCAGAGCGCCCTGAGCGCCGGAGACCCGCGCGAGGCGAGCAAGTACTTTGCCTTCGCCGCCATCGCCATCTTCGTGGCCATGGTGCTCGACGGCCTCGATGGCCGTGTTGCGCGTATGACCAACACCCAAAGCGCCTTTGGTGCCGAGTACGACTCGCTGTCGGACATGGTCGCCTTCGGTGTGGCTCCGGCTTTGCTCGCCTTTGGCTGGGCGCTTGGCGACATGGGCAAGGTCGGCTGGATGGTCGCCTTCATCTATGTGGCCGGTGCAGCACTGCGCCTGGCACGTTTCAATACCCAGGTCGGCACCGCCGACAAGCGCTACTTCATCGGCCTGGCCAGCCCGGCTGCCGCGGGTGTGGTCGCTGGTACCGTGTGGGCGTTCAGCGACTACGGCATCCAGGGCTCCAAGCTGTCGTTCCTGGTGGCGCTGCTGGTGGCCGCGGCCGGTATGTTGATGGTCAGCAATATCAAGTACAACAGCTTCAAGGAGCTGGACCTCAAGGGCCGTGTACCGTTTGTAGCGATTCTGGCCGTGGTGCTGGTGTTTGCCGTGGTGTTCAGCGACCCGCCTCGCATCTTGCTGCTGATCTTCCTCGCCTATGCGGCTTCGGGGCCTATCCAGTTCCTGCTGAAGTCGCGCCGTCGCAAAGCGTGACAATCATTTAATGCTGGAATAACCCGCCGGCTCCATAGTCTTACTGGTACATCCGTTATCCAGTGCTGTGGAGCCGCTCATGCTCATCAAGCTACCCAGGTCTTCCGAGTGCAAGGCATCGGAGATCACCCCCGAAGGCATCTACCTCTCCCGTCGTACCCTGCTGGGTGGCTCGTTGGCTGGCTTGGCCCTGGGCGCCTTGCCGGGCAAGGCGCGTGCAGCTGAAGCCAGCCGTTACGCCGATGTCGAGGTGGGCAGGGCGCCTGGCTGGTTCAGTGAAAAGCTCGCGGCCACCCAATGGCAGGCAGTAACGGTCAAGGGTGAGGCAATCACACCGTTCAAGGATGCCACCCACTACAACAATTTCTACGAGTTCGGGCCCGACAAGGGCGACCCGGCGGCCAATGGCGACAGCCTGAAAACCGAACCGTGGAGCGTTGTGGTCGATGGCGAAGTGAGCAAGCCCGGGCGCTATGCACTGGAAGACTTCGTGAAACCGTACCAGCTTGAGGAGCGCATCTACCGGCTGCGTTGCGTCGAGGCGTGGTCGATGGTCGTTCCGTGGCTGGGCTTCCCGTTGGCGCAGGTGCTCAAGCAGGTCGAACCGACGTCCAAGGCGCGCTATGTGCGCTTCGAAACCCTGAAAGACCCGGAGCACATGCCGGGGCAGCGTTCGGGGTTCGCCTTGATCGACTGGCCTTATAGAGAAGGCTTGCGTCTGGATGAGGCGATGCATCCTTTGGCGATCCTGGCGGTTGGCATGTATGGCCGGGAGCTGCCCAACCAGAATGGCGCTCCGTTGCGGCTGGTGGTGCCGTGGAAGTATGGCTTCAAGAGCATCAAGTCGATCGTGCGTATCAGCCTGGTGGCCGAGCAACCGGGCACCACCTGGGAAGGGTTGGCGCCGGATGAATATGGGTTCTATGCCAATGTGAACCCGACGGTCGACCACCCCCGTTGGAGCCAGGCGCGTGAACGGCGGCTGCCCAGCGGGCTGTTCAGTCCCAATGTGCGGGAAACCCAGATGTTCAATGGCTATGCCGATGAAGTGGCGTCGCTTTATGCCGGGCTCGATCTGCGGAAGAACTATTGATGCGTCACCCATGGTTTCGTCTGGCCATCTTCATCGTGGGGTGCCTGTTCCCGGCGTGGTGGTTGTATGAGGCGGCGATGAATCTGCTGGGGCCTGATCCCGGGAAGATCATGATGGATCGTCTCGGGCTCGGTGCGCTGACCTTCCTGCTGGTTACCTTGGGCATGACGCCGCTGCAGAAGCTGACGGGGTGGTCGGGCTGGATCGTGGTGCGCCGGCAACTGGGGTTATGGGTGTTTGCCTATATCGTGCTGCACATCCTGGCTTACCTGTTCTTTATCCTTGGGCTGGACTGGGGGCAGCTGACGGTTGAGTTGCGCAAGCGGCCTTACATTATTGTGGGTGCGCTTGGGTTTCTTGGGCTGCTGGCCCTGGCGGTTACCTCGAATCGGTATAGCCAGCGGCGGTTGGGTGCGCGTTGGAAGAAGCTGCACCGATTGGTGTACGTGATACTTGGGTTGGGGTTGCTGCATTTCTTGTGGATCGTGCGCTCGGATCTGCGGGAGTGGGCGATCTATGCGTTTATTGGGGCTGTGTTGATGGTGTTGCGGGTTCCCGCGGTTTCGCGGGTGCTGCCCAGGGTTGGACGGAGGCAGGGGAGGGTGGTTTGAGCGGGGTGGGGCTGCTAGGTGCCTGTCTTGGGATAGTATTGGCTTTGAGATGTGCCTGGCTTGAGTTTTCTGGCGCCTGTGAGATCGGGCGCCGCCCGCGCGGCGCATCGCGGGGCAAGCCCGCTCCCACATTTGTTGCAACGTGCCGAACCTGCCAGGCCATGGTTGCCCGCCTTGGTGCTCGTCTTGAGGCAGGTGGGGCGGCATCAATGCCCACCCCCGAGATCCAGCCATGCCAACAAGGCTGACAACCATGCCCTCACAGGCATGGCCACGTTGCAACAAATGTGGGAGCGGGCTTGCCCCGCGAAGCGCCGCGCGGGCGGCGCTCGATCTCACAGGCGCTGAAGGTATTGTGGCGAGCACTTAATGACCTTGATAAGGTCTTCGCCTGGAACATTTCAAATAAATGAAATTAAAGGTTGACGCCCCTCCGAATCCCCTTATAATGCGCCCCACTTCCAGCGACATCGGAACGAAAAACTCCTTGTTCATCAATGGGTTAAGTAGTTAAGAAGAAGCTGAAAGCGCTACGATCAACTGATCGACAGCGGTTGAGATGATGGTTGACAGCGCTTTTAAACGCTGTATGATTCGCCTCCCGCTACGAGAGATCGCAGCGAGTCAAGTGTTTGAAGCTAAACGAGTTTCTCGCAAAAAACTTCAAAATAAACGCTTGACAGCAAATGAGGAAAGCGTAGAATGCGCGCCTCGGTTGAGACGAAAAGCTCTTAACCAAACGCTCTTTAACAAATCGAATCAAGCAATTCGTGTGGGTGCTTGTGAGTACGGACTGATAGTCACAAAGATTATCAGCATCACAAGTGGCCATGCGAGAAATCACATAGTCATTTGAGATTGCTGAGCCAAGTTTAGGGTTTCTTAAAAACCCAAGCAGTATTGAACTGAAGAGTTTGATCATGGCTCAGATTGAACGCTGGCGGCAGGCCTAACACATGCAAGTCGAGCGGATGACGGGAGCTTGCTCCTTGATTCAGCGGCGGACGGGTGAGTAATGCCTAGGAATCTGCCTGGTAGTGGGGGACAACGTTTCGAAAGGAACGCTAATACCGCATACGTCCTACGGGAGAAAGCAGGGGACCTTCGGGCCTTGCGCTATCAGATGAGCCTAGGTCGGATTAGCTAGTTGGTGGGGTAATGGCTCACCAAGGCGACGATCCGTAACTGGTCTGAGAGGATGATCAGTCACACTGGAACTGAGACACGGTCCAGACTCCTACGGGAGGCAGCAGTGGGGAATATTGGACAATGGGCGAAAGCCTGATCCAGCCATGCCGCGTGTGTGAAGAAGGTCTTCGGATTGTAAAGCACTTTAAGTTGGGAGGAAGGGCAGTAAGCTAATACCTTGCTGTTTTGACGTTACCGACAGAATAAGCACCGGCTAACTCTGTGCCAGCAGCCGCGGTAATACAGAGGGTGCAAGCGTTAATCGGAATTACTGGGCGTAAAGCGCGCGTAGGTGGTTCGTTAAGTTGGATGTGAAAGCCCCGGGCTCAACCTGGGAACTGCATCCAAAACTGGCGAGCTAGAGTACGGTAGAGGGTGGTGGAATTTCCTGTGTAGCGGTGAAATGCGTAGATATAGGAAGGAACACCAGTGGCGAAGGCGACCACCTGGACTGATACTGACACTGAGGTGCGAAAGCGTGGGGAGCAAACAGGATTAGATACCCTGGTAGTCCACGCCGTAAACGATGTCAACTAGCCGTTGGAATCCTTGAGATTTTAGTGGCGCAGCTAACGCATTAAGTTGACCGCCTGGGGAGTACGGCCGCAAGGTTAAAACTCAAATGAATTGACGGGGGCCCGCACAAGCGGTGGAGCATGTGGTTTAATTCGAAGCAACGCGAAGAACCTTACCAGGCCTTGACATGCAGAGAACTTTCCAGAGATGGATTGGTGCCTTCGGGA